>JBBTCG010000001.1:0-9084 GCA_038043305.1 Deltaproteobacteria bacterium
GGATCTTTTCTCCATGAAATAGATAGAGGCCATAATAAAACCGTTCATGCTGGACGAGTTCAAGGAGGCCTTGAACGATATAGGCATCAAGGTCATCACGGTCTCGGAGGTCAAGGGCTTTGGCAGGCAGAAGGGGCATACCGAGCTTTACAGGGGCACTGAGTACGTCGTTGACTTCCTTCCCAAGATAAAGCTTGAAATAGTCGTAAAACAGGAGTTCGTGGCAAAGGTCGTTGAGACCATCGTCAACGCCGCAAAGACCGGCAGGATCGGCGACGGCAAGGTCTTTGTCCTTGACGTTGAAGAGGTGGTGAGGATAAGAACCGGCGAGAGAGGCGAAGAGGCCATATAAATACCGTGAACCGTGACCGTAAAGGAATCGGTTTTTACACGGTCACGGTCTTCAAATATTTACCGCAGAAAATAAAAAAATTCGGCTCAAGGGGGACGGTGTTATGACGGCAAAGGACGTATTGAAGTTGGCAAAGGAAAAGAACGCGAGGATGGTTGACTTCAAGTTCCTCGACTTCATCGGCATCTGGCAGCACTTCTCGACGCCGGTGGGCGAGTTGACCGAGGAGATCTTCGAGGCGGGGCTTGGTTTCGACGGCTCAAGCATTCGCGGCTGGCAGCCGATACACGCCTCAGACATGCTCGTCGTCCCGGACCCGGCGACCGCGGTCATGGACCCGTTCAGCGAAACAGCCACCTTGAGTCTTATATGCAACATAGTTGACCCAATCACAAAAGAGGCGTACACGAGGGACCCGAGGAATATCGCGCAAAAGGCCGAGGCATACCTCAAATCCACCGGCATTGGCGACGTTGCCTACTTCGGCCCTGAGCCGGAGTTTTTCATATTCGACGACATCCGTTACAGCCAGGGGCCGAACCACGGTTACTACTACATTGATTCCGAAGAGGGCGTCTGGAACACGGGCAGGGAGGAGATGCCGAACCTCGGACACAAACCACGCCACAAGGAAGGCTACTTTCCGGTTCCTCCGACCGACTCTCAGGAGGACATCAGGACCGAGATGTGCCTCGTCATGGAGCAGGTCGGCATACAGATAGAAAGACAGCACCACGAGGTTGCCACCGCCGGACAGGCGGAGATTGACATGCGCTTTGACAGCCTCCTCAAGATGGGCGACAAGCTCATGTGGTACAAGTACATAGTAAAGAACGTTGCAAAGCGCTGGAAAAAGACCGTAACCTTCATGCCAAAGCCGATATTCGGCGACAACGGCAGCGGCATGCACGTGCATCAGTCCATCTGGAAGGGCGGCAAGCCGCTCTTTGCAGGCCCTGAGTACGGCGGCATGAGCCAGCTTGCCATGTACTACATAGGCGGCATCCTGAAGCACGCAAGGGCGCTGAACGCCTTTTGCAACCCGGGCACCAACTCCTACAGGCGTCTTGTGCCGGGATTCGAGGCCCCGATAAACCTTGCCTACTCCAGCAGAAACCGTTCGGCATCCATCAGGATTCCGATGTATTCCCCGTCTCCGAAGGCAAAGAGGATTGAGGTCAGGTTCCCTGACCCGTCCTGCAACGGCTACCTTGCCTTTGCCGCGATGCTCATGGCGGGTCTCGACGGCATACAGAACAAGACAGACCCGGGCCAGCCGCTTGACAAGGACATCTACGGCCTCTCGCCGGAGGAACTCAGCAAGGTCCCGTCAGCCGCAGGCTCGCTTGAAGAGGCGCTCGACGCCCTCAAGAAAGACCATGCCTTCCTTTTGAAGGGCGACGTCTTCACAAAGGACGTCATAGATATGTGGCTTGAGTACAAGAAGGAAAAAGAGGCGGACCCCGTAAGATTGAGGCCCGTGCCGCATGAGTTCTATCTGTACTATGATTGTTAGTAAGGCGGTTGCAAACAGGTGAACAAAGCCCCCTTGCCGCAAGGCAACGGGGCTTAACTTTATGGAAGGGTCGTTTACGAAGAAGAGCCGTTCAAGGTCGTTGTTGAGCCAAGGATTCTGAATGAATACTTCGATTTCAGAGCGCTTCTTTCAAGGCACGGCCTGACCAAGGCTTAATATTATGACAAATATCGCGGTTGTACCTCTCACCCCTGCACTCGTCGCACGTAACGTACACGTCCGGCAGAGTTTTATTCTCTTTTTCCACCTTTTCCAAAGAAAAACGAAATCTTTGTTGCGATGTGTTTTGCCGAAGAGTTCACCTCTCGCTGGAGGGACGTAATAGAGCCGACAGTTCAAGGTATTGCTTTTAATGACGTACCGCTAAGGGCATATCGAGTTGATGCCAGCACGGTAAGCGATTCAATTCTTACAGAGATTCTTGCAGGTATTGCACATAGTCGGTTGATAATCGCAGACATATCAACAATCGGCCTTATTGATGGGAAGCCAATACGTAATGCAAATGTTTTTTATGAAGTGGGCTTGGCGCAGGCAGTGCGACTTCCACAAGAAGTATTGTTATTTAGGTCAGATAATGACCCGCTTCTTTTCGATACGGCGAATATTCGCGTTAATTCATACGAGCCGGAAAAAAAGCCTCAAGTAGCTAGCAAAATAATTGTCAATGCCGTTGTATCGGCTTTGAAAGAAATTGAGCTTAAAAAATCACTCGCGTTGCAGCGTATTGCAGAGACTTTGGATGTTCATAGCTGGACAACTTTACTACTTACCATCGGGTCAAAAGAGATTTTTCACCCAGACCAAAAAACGATGGGTCAGATGCTTGGCTCTTTTCCACAATCGCTGGCTATTAACCGATTACTGGAGATAGGCGCTTTAAGAATAAAATACCCGAAGCTGACTCTTGAGTCTTGCGTTAGTTCTTCCAACATTGATATGAAAAGTCTTCTACCCTACGAAGGCACTGAGTTCGGGAGAGCTTTACTACTACATACTGTTGATAAATTAGGCGTGACTCAGCCAGACATAGTTAAGCATCTCATGAAAATATTTGAAAATGATTCTAATATCTGAAGAAACTTTGATTGATTCCTTTTTTTGTCATTCACACTCCGCGAAGCAATCTCGCCTTGAGGTAAATCAATAAATTAGAGATTGCCACGCCGCCTTCGGCGGCTCGCAATGACGGTTTAGATGCTATTAATCAGAGGTTCCCTAATCTCCCCCGTGTTCCTTATGCAGCTCTAAAATCCTTTTGATTATATTGGTCGTTGACCTGCCCTTGACGAGCGTTACCCTTCTTATGCGTCCGTTGTTTTTTTTCACCACGTCCGCTCCGGCGATCTTGCCGGCAGACCAGTCCGCGCCCTTCACAAGCACGTCAGGCAATATTGCCTCGATGAGCTTTATCGGCGTCGGCTCGTTGAATATGACCACGTAGTTGACGCTTGCAAGCGCGGCCAATACCTCGGCGCGCTCGGACTCCGGCACGATCGGCCTCTTTTCGCCCTTTATTGCCCTCACCGATTTATCGCTGTTGAGTCCAAGGACAAGGATGTCTCCGAGGGAGGCCGCCTTTTTCAGATACCTTACGTGCCCCGCGTGTATAATATCAAAACAGCCGTTGGTGAAAATGACCTTCCTGCCCCTTTTGCGCTCTCCGGCAACTTCTTTTAAGAGTCTTTTAAGTGTAACGATCTTTTGCATCTCTCTTGCCTCCGAGTCAATGGTCAACCTATCAGAGTTTTACCGCCCTTGCAACAGTAACCGCATACACCTTTGCGCCGGCCCTGTTCAACGCAACGGCGCACTCACGGATGGTCGCGCCGGTCGTGTAAACGTCGTCAACGAGTAAAACGGCCTTACCCCGCACCATGTCCGGTCTTTCAAGCGCGAACGCGCCTGACACATTTGAGTGCCTCTCTTTGGCGGACAGGCGCACCTGCGGCTCAGTGGGGCGTATGCGCTTGAGGTTCGCGTAATCAAGCTGCGTCTTTTGCAAACGAGATATTTCCCTTGCGATAAGGAGCGACTGGTTGAAGCCGCGCTCCTTGAGCCTTGTCTTATAGAGTGGAACAGGCATGATGACATCCGGTCTTCCATTACAAGGACAAGGAGAGGCTTGAGCCGCAAAGGCGCCGAGCGCCCTTGCCAGCGCCACGCGGCCGTTATATTTGAAGGCGTGTATTGCGTCGAGCGCGCATCCGTCATAAACAAAGGCGCTTGACGCCGCAATGAACAAGGGTTTTTCGATGCAACATGAGGCGCATGCATGCGGGGTTGACGAGCCAGATGCAAACGGGATGCCGCAGACGCGGCAAAACGGCGGCTTAATCGCCTTTAATCCAAGCATTGCCTCGCAGCCCCGGCAAAGATGTTCCCTGCGCGCGTCCTTCCCGCATAAGGCGCATACCGGCGGCAAGATGACGTCAACTATCGCCTCGATGACCGCTGGTACGTTCATGCGCCGTGGCCTGCCAAGGCCGCAGGGAGCGTAATGTGAAAGACGGTTCCCTTGCCCGGCTCGCTTTCCACGACAATCTCTCCTAAGTGCTCCTTGATTATCCTGTGGCTGATGGACAGCCCGAGGCCGGTGCCCTTGCCGACCTCCTTTGTGGTGTAAAACGGATTGAATATCCTTGGGAGTATGTTTGCGGCTATGCCTAAGCCCGTGTCCTGAAAGCTCATCCTCGCCCAAGCGCGTCCGCCATGGAGAAGCGCGGTCGTGGTTATCCTGAGCGTACCTCCGTCCGGCATCGCGTCCTTTGCGTTCGTAACAAGATTGATAATCACCTGCTCAAGCCTGTTGGCTGAACCGAAAACAGGCGGCGGCGCGCCGAGGACCAAATCGAGCTTTACGGAGCCGCCCGCGAGAAGCTGCCTTACGATGATATGCGCCTCCCCTATGACGCCGTTAAGGTCAACCAACTTGTTCTCCGGCGCCTCTGTTCTGGAAAATACGCTCAGGTGCTTGATTATCAGTTCCATCTTCCTCGACGCATCCGCTATGAGTTTGACCCTCTCATAGCCCCGCGCCTCAACCGGCATCGCCCCCAAAAGGGATTGAGACAACCCCTTTATTACGGTGAGCGGCTGGTTCAACTCGTGCGCGAGACTGGCGGAAAGCTCTCCAAGCGCGGTGAGCTTGCTGGTCTGCATCAACTCCGCTTGCGTTTCCTGAAGTTGTTGATAGGCGGCCTCAAGGGCGGCTTCGCCGCTGTCTAGATCTCTTAACATGTGCAGAACCCCGGAGCGGAAGTCGTCCAGATAGGCTACGCGCCGACGAAGCTCCTTCTCAGCCGCGTCGAGCGAAGATTTAAGTCCGAGCATGGGCCTTGAGTCTGTCGCCGTACAGATGAAGATAGTCCGGCCTGCGCCGTCCTCAGTCGGCGCAACGGACAGGACGATTGGCACGTCCTCGCCGGTCGTTCCGGTCAGGGAGATTCGGACGTCCGTTGAACAGCCCTCTTTAAGGAGTCTTGACAAGAATGACGCGCTGAAAGACGTTGTCCCGGCAAACCCTTCAAGCGGCATCCCCGTAACGTCGGGAAGCCGCGCGCACAGCAGATCAAGGAACGGACGATTGGCCGTCATTATTATGCCGTCCCGGCTCAGTATCGCAATAGGCGCGTTTATCGAGCATATCAGAGCCGCGATTTCTTGCTTGTTCTTCCGGCCAGTTGTTCCACAGAGGCGCTCAGGCGGTGATGTTCTTTTTGAGATTATGTTCATGTTTGATGTTGACAAACCTCTCCCTCAACTCCTGCATCTTGAACTCTCTTCGTATGGCAAGAAGCGCGAACTCCTCAAGGTCGCTTATCGTCTTGTTGAGTTTTTCGGTCGTAACCTGAGACTCGTTCCTTGCGCGGACAAGCTCCTCTTGTAGCTTTTGCATGGCCTCCACGTCGCGCACGACACAGCGCCAGCCCGTAAGATTCCCGTCCCTGATAATAGGCACGCAGATGACCTGAAAACGATTTGGCGCTGCCCCGAAGATATGCAGTTGAATCTCGCGCCTAAAGATGCTCCCTGAGAGCGCGGCCTCGTCAAGTGCGGCTATAAAGCCGGAACGCTCATCCACGGCAAGAAAATCGGCAAGCTGCCTTCCGAGGCATCTGTCCCCGGCAAACCCGGCGTCACTCACGGCCGCGTCGTTGAGCCATATTATATATCCTCTCTTGTCGAGTTCCATTGCGGAGTTGGGCAGTATTTGAAGAAATCCACGGCAGCGGCATGATTCGTCCCTAAGGGAGCAGGACAGGGCGCCGAGCGCCGCTGAAAGAGAGCCGAATTCGTTGCCGCCCCTCGCGTTGTCTGACCCGTGGTTTTCAAGCGCCGCGCCATAGTCTCCGGCCGCAAGCCGGTCCACGGCCTTGAGATTGTCTTCCAACGGGGCTAACACCTTCTTTGAAAAGATAATCGCCGAACACGCAAGGATTGTCATTGACGCGGCAAAGAGAACGATTGCCGGGGCCGCTTGAGTGAACGTTGCCGCATTAAGGAGAGCCGTAGCAAAGAGCGCCGACACTACGAGGCCGAGCGAGAAAACTGCGATTATGGCTTTGGCGCGAACCGACATGGGACACCCACGGTTTGAGAAAAGCCGCTTGCATCTCTTAAGTTGAGTATCACTGGATGACGCGAAAAGGCCGTTGAGCAAGGACAAGACCGGATACTACTGAAGAAGTATATCACCTTGCTCTCTGAAGTTCCTTGAGAATTTTGCATGGTTCTACGCCGAGCGCCTTTGCGACATCCAGAAACTCAACGACATCGAGTCTTCGTTCACCACGCTCATATTTGGAAACAAAAGACTGAAATTTGCCGAGTTTTGCGGCGACGTCGGACTGCGTCAAGCCCTCTTTTTCACGAGCCTCAATCAACCGTGTTCGGAACAGGTCATATTTGCCTGAAAATATGGATTTGCTCATTACCGTATATTATAAAACCCGCCGCCGAATATCCCAAAATAGGTTTGCAAAAGTTGGGTGATTTTCCCTCTAAATCATGCCCGCTTCAAAAGGCTTTCCATGCGCGGTCTTTTGTGCTACAACAACAAAAAGTACGCATAATCGTCAGATCGCCTCCGGCGGCGCGGGAGTAATGAGATGTTCAAGGGCATAAAGACCGGGCTTACCCTTCTCAAGGCCGGACTCGCAAGGACGCATAATGCCATAATGGGCAACGTGGAGGCCGCCTTTTCAGGCGCTTCAAGGGAGGAGATACTTGAAAACCTTGAAGAGTCGCTTATCCTCTCGGACATAGGCGTCGTCACCTCAAGCAGGATCGTTGACGAGCTTAGGGGCCTATTCGCCGGAAAAGAACCCGAAAAACTTAAAGAACTGCTAAGGTCGTCCATCTATAGGATACTCAAGGAGGCCGAAGGCACACTTGAGATACGCGAGCGCCCATTCGTGATAATGGTGCTCGGCGTAAACGGCGTGGGCAAGACCACGACCATCGGCAAACTCGCCTCGCGCTACACGTCCGAAGGACGCTCAGTGCTCCTTGCCGCGGGCGACACCTTCCGGCCCGCGGCCATAGAACAGCTTGAGCTGTGGGCGGAGCGCGTCGGCTGCCAGGTCATAAGACAGGCGCAGGGAGGAGACCCCGGGGCAATTGCCTTTGACGCGGTACGCGCCGCAATATCCCGGAAGAGCGACATCCTCATCCTTGACACGGCGGGCAGGCTCCACACAAAGACGAATCTCATGGAGGAGCTTAAAAAGATCAAACGCATCGTCGAGAGGGAGATGCCCGGCGCGCCCCATGAAAACCTCCTTGTGCTTGACGCATCCACCGGTCAAAACGCGCTTAATCAGGCGCGCCTCTTTAACGAGGCGATAGGCGTTACAGGCATTGCGCTTACGAAGCTGGACGGCACGGCCAAAGGCGGCATAATCGTGCCCATAGCCGGAGAGTTGAAGATTCCCATTCGCTTCGTCGGCGTCGGAGAGGCCGCCTCTGATCTCAAGGACTTCAATGCACGGGAGTTCGTTGACGCGCTGATATGATACTTAGGAGATAAGTCTTATGGACGAAAAGCTGAAAAACTTTTACGAGCTATTCGAGCGCAGAAAGAGCGTACGCGAATTTGCGGACAAGCCGATTGAGCCTGATAAACTTGCGCGTCTTATCATGGCGCTGGGCAGGGCGCAGAGCGCGGCAAACCGCCAGCCGTGGCAGTTCGTCGTAGTCGAAAAGAAAGACCGCGGCCAACTGGACACGGTGCTGACCAGGGATGGCCATAAGTCCGCGCCCATCATGCTCGTTGCCTGCGCCGAGCCGGAAAAGGCATGGGTCAGGAAGACGGACAACGTAAATTACGCATGGGTTGACGTAACGATAGCAATTACGGAGATGATAGCCGTTGCAACGGCCGAGGGTCTCGGCGCCTGCTGGATCGCGGCCATTGACGCCAAGCGCGTAAAGGAGATACTCGGCATCCCGGCGCGCATCGAGGTCGTCGCGCTCATCGCTCTCGGGTATCCGTTGGTTGAGCTCGTCAAGGAGAACAAGACAAGGAAGCCCTTAGGAGAGATCATCCATTATGGCAAGTGGTAAAGATGGTAAGGACAACAACAACGGCAACGAATACGTGCTTCTGAGGAAAGACCGGAGGCGGAGCCTCAGACGCCAACTGCTTGTTACCAAGGTAATAGGCGAGTTCGGGAAAAACGTCTTCTTCGGCTATGCAAAGATAATCGGCCCGAACGGCATGTTCATCGCCTCGGTCAGCCCGCGCTACCTCGGCGACGAGTTCGAGATAACCTGCGAAGTAAAGGAGGCCAACGTTACCATAAAGAGCCTGTGCCGCGTGGTCTGGCGAAGGGAGTTCGACCCCGCGCGCAAAACAGAACCGGGCATGGGGCTTGAGTTCGTCAACCTCGACGACGAGACAAGACGGAAGATAAAGGAGTGGGTGGATAAGGGGTGAGCGACACGACACAGGCTGCCACAAAACCGTCTTTCATATCCTCTTGGTTTTTACGAGGACACGCTTGACAGAAACCCTGTCATTATGTAAAATCAACATATCAGAAAATCAAGACCTCATGCGGCACGCAAGGCGGCAATGCGATTGCGCGCCGGATAGCACCTGAAAAGAAGATTCCCCGTGTAAGCTTTACCCTCCACCACGTCAGCCACCACGATATTAAAGTTTCACATAAATGTGCCGATATATTGAATA
>JBBTCG010000002.1:0-7388 GCA_038043305.1 Deltaproteobacteria bacterium
CGAGGCCGTGGTTGACGTAAACGACATGCGCGTTTTTTACTGGAGAGAGGCTTAATTGGCAAGACCAATGCTCGTCATTGACTTTGGCAGGGAGGCCGTATCAGCAGGGGTGTTCAGCGGCTCGGCGCTTGAGAGCGCATTCATGCGTCCAGTCGGGGAAGACTTTGTTCGACCTCTTTCGGAGCTGGCCTCAGACCTAAGCAGCGCCGGGTACAAGACGTTCTCGAAGGTCATCGTCGGAGCGCCGCAGGCTATCGTAAGCGCGCGCGTCGTAACCGTCCCCATAAAGGACGCGGGCAAGCTCAGGGAGGTGTTGCCGTTCGAGACCAGCGAATTGTTCCTGAACAACGCAGATGAGTTGTCCTTTTCAGCCGCGCCTCTCGTTGACGGCAACGTCGTTGCCGTTGCCGCGAATAAGGCGCGCATCAAGGCGATTGACGATTGTCTCAGCGTTGCTTCCCTTGAGCCTGACGTCCTGAGTTTGTCGCTTTTCTCAAGGCATCTTCTGCTTAACGAGTTTCATAAGGGCGAGGGAGCGGCCGCCTTCATAGGCAAAGAGTTCGTTGTCGCGGTAAGAGGCGGCGTCCCATGCCTCTTTAGAAGTATAACCGGATTGGACGATCTGCGGCTTGCCCTTCTTGCGTTGAAGGAGGAGGGCATTGAAGCGGAAGATATATATGCCACGGGCGCGGGCGCGGAGATGCTCAAGCAGGCCGGAGTCTCGGCAAGGCTTGTCGAGGGAGAGCGTTATAGCGATGAAAAGGGCGGCCTGTATGCCCTTGCGCTAAGGTTTGCGCCCGGCGTCGCCTCAGCCGATGCGCTTGTCTTCAAAACCCAAGACCTTTTCAGGGAGTTGCCCAACGTTGGCAAGGGGATCAGAACCGGCGCGTTTTTGCTTGCCGCATTTGCCTTGGTCTGGCTTGCATACTCGTACCTCATGTACTCATCCTTACTTTCAGGCGGACGGGAGATGGACGCGGCAATGACCGCCTCGTACATGGCCGCATTCCCGGAAGAGGCCGCGCCTATTGACGCCGCGTCCCAGCTTGAGATAAAGGTCAGGGATATAAAGCAGGCAAAAGATATATTGAGCAACGCGCTCTGGCCTGCCGAGGCCATGCCAAGGCTTGCCGAGGCAACAGGGGAGGCGGCCATAAGGATGCGGGAGATGCGCCTTTCGTCTACAAGCGGGGGCGGCAGTGCACAGGGCAAGGGGCGTCTTATCGCGTCGTGCGAGGCGGCCTCTTTTGAAGAGGCGGACAGGTTCCGCGAAAAGGTGTCAGGCCTCTCCTACTTCAAGGACGTTGTCGTTACCGACGTAAAGCAGTCCGCGCTTGGCGGGGTTAATTTTAATATGTCAGCGTCTTTTTGACTTACCTTTCTTGAAAGAAAGGTAAGTCAAAGAACTTTAATAGGGAATAATCAGCCTTGCCTGACGAATATGATTATTGCCCATTCGCCTAATCACTCGATAGAGCATGTCCTTAACCGCCATTATCGCCGCAATCAGGGTCTACCTTGGCGCAAGACGCTTTGCGTATCTGAAGGCGCTCGTCTTTCCGCTTGCGGCCGTTGTCCTTGTGTTGCTCACCGGCCTCTTTACAGGCTCCGCAAGCGAGAGGTTTTCAAGGAAAAAAACGGCCTTCGTCCAATTCAATTCAATGATGGGAGGGTATTTGCAGGACAGAGGCGCTATGTCGCATCTGGAGGGCAAGCTCCTCATGCCCTTTCATAAAGAGGCCGGAGCCGTGATGGAGGAGTTGGGCGCCTCTCTCGGCATCGGCAAAAAGATCACCTCCTACAAACCGTTCGATGAGGAGGCGCAAAAGGGTTACGAACAAAAAGGGGTTGAGATAAAGGCCGATGGGATAACCCTGAACGAGCTGGCGAATCTGCTCTACAGGGTTGAAAATTACAGGAACCTCCTCCTTGTGAGGGAGTTTTCCATGAAGACAAGGTTTGACAATCAGGCGTTGTACGACGTAACGATGAGGGTCGTGCTTGTGTTAAAGAAAAATGCGTAGGCCGGGCCGTTACGTGCTTTGGGTTGTCATTCCGGTTTTTCTTGTCCTTGTCTTTGCCGTTACGGTAGCCGCGCTGATACCGGACGACGCTGCTCAGGCGATGCTCAGGCGCTGGATTGAAGGACGCGGGGCAATTTCTTTTAGCAGCAGGGTCTTCAGAAAAACGCTCCTGCCTGGCATAGATATGGAGGGCGTAACGATAACCGGGCGCGCCAAAGAGCCGATGTTTTTCTTTGACGCCCTCTCAGTGCGTCCCGACGTCCTGTCGTTCTTTTACGGCGGTCTTGGGTTAAGCGCGGATGGCGTGGTCAAAGGCAGAGGCGTCGTCAAATTCCGCGTAGCGACAAGCATGATACAAAGGGGATATGCTCGCGCCGACTTGACAGTCAACGACCTTGGTCTTGCAGACGTCCCGGCGTTGTCAACGGTCGGCCTGAAAGGTTCAGGGGTTGGATCGGCAAGCGCTGCGATTATCATTGAGCCGGACGAGTGTCCGGCCGGGACCATGTCCGCGTCTTTTACGGACCTTGACCTGAGCGGCCTTGCCATCCCCGGACTCTCTCTCATGTTTGACGGCAAGGTGCGCTCCGATCTTTCGTTGGAGGCGCTCAGAGCCGCTCAAGGCCGGAAAGGCCGCTGTAAGGCATTGCTCAAACGGCTCAGGGTGGAGGCGGACGGCCTGTCGGTAAAGGTGCACGGAGCACTCTATTATGATTTTGACGCATCGGCCATGACGATTAAACCCGATTGGGATGAGAGCGATTTAACGGTGGAGCTTGAGCCAAGGACGGAGGACAAGCGGCATATGCTCTCAGCGTTGTTCCCGCAGCACAGGATGGCGGCGAATTTTTATTCCATGAAGCTCAAGGGAATGCGTTTGCCGCAATGAAGTAACCCTCTCCCCAAGGGAAGAGGGCAGGGTGAGGGGGAGAGCGGCGATTAAAACCCCCTCACCTCATTCCTCTCCCCGAAGGGGATAAAGGGGATAGGAGGTATAAGATGAATCGCCAGCCTTGCCTGAAAGTTAACGGGACAGCGGTGTTATGAACATCAACGTCTACAAATTGGTGAACATCGGCCTTGGAGTCGCGGTCTTTGGCGCGGCAACGCTTGCGGGCAGGGAGCTTATACTCTTAAAGTATAAAACCACGGCCGCCGCCCTCCCGCTCCGCCAAGGGGATGCGCGCCCAGTTCAGGCCGTTCGGAGTCCGGAGGATTTCTCGCGTTTCGAGAAGATGTCGGGTAGTCCGCTCTTTGGCCGCTCGCGTGTCTCGCTCATTCCCGCGCAAGGGGCCGGGGCAGAGCAGTTGGCCGAGGGCGATCTTGAGCTTTTGGGAACAGTGGTAGGCCCATCCGGCCTGAGCTACGCCATATTCAAGTCAAAGCGGCAAAAGCCGCTCGTCGTTGTTGCAAAGGGCGAGAAGGTGAGCGACGCCGGGGTGCTCTCCGAGATACTTGCGGACCGCGCGCTGGTTGACGCAAATGGCAGGCTCCTGACATTCTACATGCCGCAAAACAAGCCTCCTGCCGGCGCGGCCAAGGGCGCGCCTTTACCGTCCTCCGGCATCTCCATGCAGATCGGCGAGGCCGAATGGGTGGTTGACCAGAAGGCGCTTTCCGATGTCCTGAGCACTGGCATGAGCAAGGTGTTGACAGAGGCGAGACTCCTGCCCTATAGTGAGGCCGGACGCACCGTGGGCTTTCGGGTAAGCGAGGTTAAGACAGGCGGCATATTTTCGACGCTCGGCCTGAAAAACGGGGACGTGATAATGAAGGTCAACGGCCTTCAGGTTGACTCCGTTGAAAAGGGCGTGCAGCTTCTATCCGGTTTGAAGGGCGACACAGGCGTTACCATAGACCTCATGCGCGATGGCAAAGCGCAAAGACTGCAATACCAGATAAGGTGATATCGGCATGACAAACCATCGCAAGAACCTCTGCTCCACGACGCTTTTTGTTGCAACGGCAGTTTGTCTTGTTGCGGCGCTGATAGCCCTCTACCCTTCGCCGTCCGATGCAAGGCCAAAGGAATTGAGCCGCGCAAAGGCAAAGGCCGAAAAGCTCCTCATAAACTTCGTTGACGTTGACCTGCCCTCCATAGCCAACTTCATAAGCAAGATGACCGGCAAAAACTTCATCTACGACGAGACCCTTGCCGGAAAGGTAACGATAGTCGCTCCGACCAAGATAGACGCGGACGAGGCGTTCGATCTTTTCGTCTCGGTGTTGAAGCTCAAGGGGTACACAACGGTCTTTACGGGCACGGCATGGAAGATAGTCCCGGCCGTTGACGTGAAGCAGTCGGCCATAGAGGTCTTTGACGCTCAAAAAGGGTTAAGGATAAACGAGTCTTACGTTGCGCGGCTCGTGCCGCTTCAGCGGGTTGCCGGGCAGGAGATATTGCCGGTGCTTCAGCCTCTTATTTCCAGGGAGGGGTATATCTCGGTCTTCGGCAAGGGCAACGCGCTTTTACTCGTGGACAACGCCCTTAACATCGAAAAAATACTCGGCATCTTAAAGCTCCTTGACGTGGAGTCGCGTCCGAACGCGCCGGAGATAATATACCTTAAACATTCGCAGGCCGAGACAGTGGCGCAGGTCTTAAAACAGGTGAGAAACGGCATGAGGGCGCAGACCGCGAGGACGAGTCCGGTCCCGATGGAGGCGCTTGGCCCGGTGGTTGATAAGCGTCTTAACGCGCTTATACTGCTCGGCCCGCCGGATGAGATTGATGAACTTAAAGGTCTTATCGCGGCGCTTGACGCGCCGTTGCCGGAGGCAAGCTCAAGGATAAACGTCTATTACCTTGAGGCCGCCGAGGCGCAGGAGGTGGCAAAGGTTTTAGAGTCGCTCATTCGTCAGAGCGGGGCCGCGCCGCAGGCTGCGGGCGCGCCCACTCAACCGGCCACTGCTGAGCTTGCGGGCAAGGTAGCAATAACGCCTTATAAGGACGCGAACGCGCTTCTTATCATGGCCGCGCCAGAGGACTATCAGACCGTGGTGCAGGTCATAAAGAAGCTCGACAGGAGGCCTAGGCAGGTCTTTGTCGAGGCAATGATAACCGAGGTGTCGCTTGACAAGGCGCTTGAACTTGGCACGAGGTGGAGGTACGCGGGAGAGAAGGGCGGTAAGCCCATTGCGGTCGGAGGCGTGGGCACGGTTGACTCCTCAACCATAGGCACCATCGTAAACGGCATGGCCGGGCTTACGCTCGGCGGCGTTGGCAACTACATGAACGTGCCCATAACCAATGCGGACGGCTCGACGTCCACGCTCAACGTGGCCGGCTTTGCCGCGCTTTTCAGCCTATCGGAGTTCAAGGACGCGATTAACGTACTGTCCACGCCGCACATACTTACGAGCGACAACAAGGAGGCCGAGATAATCGTGGGCGAGAACGTGCCGTTCCTCAGCAAGTTCGAAAGGGAGTCCTCGTCCGTTTCCCAGCCGCTTTTGCAGTCCATTGAGAGAAAGGACGTGGGCATAACCCTGAGGATAAAGCCGCAGATAAGCGAGGGGGACTACATAAAGCTCGACATCTATCAGGAAATATCGGCGGTATCCACAACCGCGTCCACGGCAACCGACCTTATCACCACGAAGCGCTCGGCAAAGACCTCCGTCGTGGTACGCAACAAGCAGACCGTGGTCATCGGCGGGCTTATACAGGATAAGGAGATAAAGAACGTAACAAGGGTGCCGCTCCTTTCCGATATACCGTTTCTTGGCTGGCTTTTCAAGTCAACCTCCACGTCCAAGCAAAAGACCAATCTGCTTGTCTATCTTACCCCCACCATCGTAAAGGAGTTCGACGACCTTGACGCCCTGAAACAGAGGAAGCAGGGAGAGTTTGAAGGCACAAACATCGGCGAGGGACGCTCAGAGGGCGATGCCGCGAAGACTCATGAAAAACCGATAACCGATAACCGATAACCGTAATGGAAAACGCGAACAACACATACGGCCTCTCCTTCAAACGGAAGATAGAGGACGCGGACGTGAACCCGGAGTTCCTTGGGAGACTGCCTTTGTCCTTTGTCAAGAAGAACCTCGTGTTCCCGCTTGGCAAGAAGGACGGCAAGCTCATGGTCGCCATATCGAGCCATGAAGCGTCTTATGCCATTGAGGATATGGCAAGATTCTATGGATGCGCGGTGGAGCCTGTCCTTACCCCTGCCGACGAGATAGTGGGCGCAATACACCGGTTTTACGAGAAGCTTACCGCGACGCCGCTCTCCGTGCTGGAGGGCATCTCGGACGAGAGCCTTGAGACGATAGCCGGACAGTGGGAGGAGCCTAAGGACCTGCTTGACCACTCAGGCGAGGCGCCCATGATACGTCTTCTCAACACGCTTTTTTTCCAGGCGGTCAAGGAAAGAGCAAGCGACATACACATAGAGCCGTTTGAGCGCTTTGTGGCCGTGCGCTTCAGGCGCGACGGCGTGCTCAACCTCGTGCTCTCGCCGCCAAAGACCATACAGGACGCGCTTACCTCAAGGGTCAAGATAATGGCCGGGCTTGACATAGCGGAAAAGAGGCTGCCACAGGACGGCAGGATACGACTTCTTGCGGCGGGCAAGGACGTTGACGTGAGGGTGTCCATCGTGCCCACGGCCTTTGGCGAGCGGGTGGTTTTACGGCTCCTTGACAGGAAGGGCGGGGCCGTCTCGCTAAAAGACCTTGGCCTGAGCCATGAGCAGACCGGTACGATGGAGGGGTTTTTAAGGCGCACGAGCGGGATAGTACTGGTAACAGGCCCCACTGGATCAGGCAAGACAACCACGCTCTACGCGGCCCTGAACAGGATAAACTCCGAGGAGCGCAACATCATAACCATAGAAGACCCCATAGAGTATCAATTAAAAGGCGTTGGGCAGATACAGGTGAACGCGAAGATCGGCCTTGAGTTCGCAAGCGGACTGCGTTCGATACTGAGGCAGGACCCGGACGTAATCATGGTCGGCGAGATACGAGACCCTGAGACCGCTCAGATGGCCATACAGGCGTCGCTTACAGGACACCTTGTCCTTTCGACGCTTCATACCAATGACGAGCCGGGCGCAATCGCAAGGCTTGTTGACATGGGTGTTCAGAGCTTTCTGCTTTCATCTTCACTTTCGGCCGTGCTTGCCCAGCGGCTTGTAAGGACGCTGTGCAACAACTGTAAACAGGGGCACAGGCCGAACGAGGCCGAGGCCGCCATGTTCAGGAACAATTGCCCCGAGGCGCTCTACTGAAGCGTTGGGTGCGGAGAGTGCTTCAAGACCGGCTATGCCGGACAGACCGGCATATTCGAGTTCATGCCGATTGACGATGAGTTGAGGCAGGTCTTTTTGAAGAACGTGGATTCGGCCACCATACGCG
>JBBTCG010000003.1:0-3179 GCA_038043305.1 Deltaproteobacteria bacterium
TTGTGCGCCGCAGTGAGGAGCGACGCAGACAACGCCGCAGATGGGCGTTTTTCAGCGGCCTGTTATTCCAATTTCATCTCCCGGCTTTAAGACCGGCAGCATTGGTTCCATTTCATCCGGCATCCGGCTCTTGTGTAAGACGCCGGGACGCCAGACCCTTGCCCTCGGCAGGATAAACAGCACGCGCGGTTTTTCTATGGTGCCTTCTATCTGTATGATGCGCTCCACGATCTTTTGCTCCGTAGCTGAGGCCGGAGGCTCATTGGCGGCTCTTACCGCTCCGCCCTTCAACAGGACTGACGCCGTAAGGATCGCCAATATCGCATGAAAGGCGTGTTTCACTGCGCTGTCCCCTGTGCACCTGCCCCCCCTGCCGCACGAGGCACGGCATGGCCGGCCTTTGCCTTTACCACCTCTGTCCACGCCTCCACGTCAGGGTGAAAGCCCTTTGCCTTGCTCAGATAGCCGCTGTAGTTACTTTCGGCGTTTGCATAATCGCCGAAGAAGACCTCGTAGATGATGCCCATGTTCTTGTATGGAATAGCCGCAGCCGGATCAAGCTGGTTGAGTTGCTTGAGAACGACGAGCGCCTCCTCGTATTTTCTGAGCTTTATAAGCGACAGCGCGTAAGCTTCTATCGCCACACCGTCCTTTTTACCGGCAACAATGGCCTTTTCAAACCGCGAGGCTGACTTTTCATACTGCCCGGTTTTATAAAGGAGAAGCCCAAGGTTATAATGGATAATCGGGTTTGCCGGGTCAAGCGCCTCGGCCTCCATGTAGAGTTTGACGGCCTCGTCTGTCTTCCCTGCCGATTGCTTTAGATAGGCAAGGTTAATCAGGGCAGGGGCCGAACGCCCATTCGATAGCGCGGATTCAAGCACGTTGATTGCCTTGCCGGTCTTCCCGGCCGCATGGTACAGGACGCCGAGGGCTGAGGCGGCCTTGTCAGCCGGACTTTTTCGCTCATGCGCCTCAAGCAACTCCTTCTCCGCCTTTTCCCTGTCCCCGCGTTTCATGTAGATGAGACCGGCGTTGAAGTTGGCCTCCCATCTTGACGGATCAAGCGCGGCAATATGCCTGTAGACGCCAAGGGCTCCTTCGGGATTATCCTTTGCGACATCATAGGCCGAGACGAGCAGTTCGTCTATTTGAGCGGCCAATTGGCGCGCCCCCTCGTGGTCCTCAGCCGTGTCCCGCATCGAGGCGCAGCCCGCAAGCGCGGCCAGGGCCGCAATTATAACTATGAATCTTCTAAGACGCATCAGGAAGCACCCTTTGCCCCTTTGGCCTTTGACACGGGTTCAGGCATTATATAGAGCGGGGCAAGCTCCGCCTCGCTGAAGTCGCGCTTGTATATGGCCGGTTTGAGAAATGCGAGCCGGTCAAGGCTTTTTTGCAGCGACTCGGTGTATATCCTCTGATCCCTGCCCGCATACAGGCTGTTTTCATAAGCCTTGACCGCCTGCTCGTCGTAAGTATAAGCCTTTTCCTCAAGCAGAAAATTATACTCCTCCAGTTCGTCTTTTGCAAGCTCGGACGGGCGCTCGGAAAGGAGTATGGAGTCCTTGAAGTTTTCGAAGGACAGTCCCATGTAATAAAAGACCTCGGGGAGCAACTCTGGCACGTTCGCCCCGGCGATATCCGAGTAGTCCTTCAATAGCTTGTCAAGAAGCGCGTTCTTCCTTTCAAAGGTTTCCTCAAACGGCTGGGTAAGCGCGATCTTGAGATAGTCGCTCTGAGCGTCCCTTAGAAGTATGAGCTTTGCGCGCGCCGAGAACTGAGAGCCGGTTAACGACCGCTCATCGGCAAGGGCAAGTTTTTTGAGGGTCTTCATGCCATCGCCCTTCTTGCCGATATTCAATTGAAGGCTCCCAAGCCTGTACGCGGCCTCAAGCGCCTTGTCCGCGGGTATGTTGGCGAGCAGCAGGTATCGTTTATAAGCGGCCTCGGCTTCATCTGCCCCATTTGGCAGGGCGCTCTCGTAAAACACGGCCGCCGTGAAGAGCAGCTTGGCCGCCTGCTCTCTTTGAGGCGCGGCGCCTGAGGCAAGCTCATAAAACCTCCCTGCGGATGCGGCATCAACGGCCTCAAAGCTCCTTGCGGCCTCGGCAAGGAGCGTAAACCGCCATGCGGTTCCGGGGTACGCCTCGGCAAGACGCCTTATGGACGCCTCTATATCGCGTGAGTTTTTAAGCCTTATGGCTATCTGGGCGGCCTTCACAAGAGAGAGTTCGCCGGTCTTTGAACCGGGCGCCGTTTTATATGCCTCATGGAATCTTTCAATCGCCTCGGCAAGTTTGCCGCGATTGAGGGAATCTTCGGCAATCCTGTATCTCAGCTTCGTAAGCAGTTCCTTGTATTCACTGATCTTCGAGTTCTCTACGAGGCTCACATACAGCGCCGCGGCCGCAGTCAGGTTCCCTTCGGCAAGATAGAGTTCCGCCGATTTTTGATAGGCCGCACTATTTTTCCTGTCCTTCAGGAGCGGAGAGAGCCTCTCCCTGGCCTTGTCGAACTGTTTGGCCACGCCGTACATCTCGGCCGTTTTATATATCGCCTTTTCGAGCTTATCGCTTCTGTTAAGCTCCGTTGGGTAGGTCTTTATTATCCTGTCGCAGGTCTCAAGGCTTCCCTGTCTGTCCTTCTCAGAGCCGTAAAAAACAATCTCAACGGCAAGCATGGCCGAGTAGAGCATGTCGCCCTTTTTATCGTCCTTGCCGAGGGCCGCAGCCCTTTCGTATTCAACCGCGGCCTCGGAGTACATCTTTGAATCAAAGTACGCCTCGGCCAGCAAAAGGCGTATCTCTCCAGCCGATGGAACGGACGGATACGAGACAAGAAAGAGCGTATACCCGTCAATGGCGGTCTTCAGCGCGGCCATGTCGGACTTTTCCCTGCCATTTTTATGATACTGCTTGAATGCCCATGCCGATGCTTCAATGACAACGGCGTCTATCTTTTCCGCGCCTTTAGGGTATGTCTTCTTGTACCACGGCGCCGTTGGATTGAACATGGTCAGCATCCCGGCTGAGGTCTTCAAGGCCGCGGCTTCGTTCCCCGCCCTTGCGAAAAGCGAGGCCATGAGCTTATAGGTAAGGGGCAGTTCTTCATAATTCGGAAACAGCTCCACAAGGGTCTTGTACGCCTTTACCGCGTGCTCGTATCTGGCGGCGTCG
>JBBTCG010000004.1:0-5922 GCA_038043305.1 Deltaproteobacteria bacterium
TGATATTGCCCGTGCGGCTTACACCCTCGGAAAAATCTTCTAATTTTTAGAGGCAGCCTATATACCGTACACGTTACGCGGAACTACCGTTCAGATACCAAAACTCAAAGGTCAAATGCATCACGGTCTTTTAATTACTTCTGCTTAGGGCTTCTCGCCATCGCTATCTTGCCAGTCCTTACTATCTCTTTAATCCCGAAGGGCTTAAGAAGCTCTATTATGGCGCTTATCTTCTCGTTGTCACCGGTAATCTCTATGGTGTAGCTTTTAGGGCTTACGTCCACCACCTTTGCCCTGAAGATGTCCACAATGCTTAAAAGCTCGGCCCTATCGTTAGAGCCGCACGCTACCTTGATAAGCGCAAGCTCGCGCTCAATATGCTCCTCGCCGGTAAAGTCATGGACCTTTATGACGCTCACCAGTTTGTTGAGCTGCTTGTTTATCTGCTCTATGATCTTATCGTCCCCGCGCGAAACTATCGTCATGCGCGAGATATGCGGGTCAAGCGTCTCGGCTACCGTAAGGGATTCGATATTATACCCCCTGCCGGAAAAAAGCCCGGAGATCCTCGACAGCACGCCGAACTCGTTCGTCACAAGGACTGATATGGTATGGCGCAAAACCGAACCCCCTCTACACCAGAAGCATCTTATTAAGCGGCTGACCCGCCGGAACCATTGGGTACACGTCCTCGAACGGGTCAACCTTGAAGTCCATTATGACCGGCCTATCCTTAATGGCCAGCGCGGCCTTTATGACCGGAATGACCTCTTCCACCTTCGACGCCCTCATTCCAACCGCGCCGTAGGCCTCGGCGAGTTTAACGAAGTCCGGGGCAACCGACACGCAGGTATGCGAATACCTCTTTTCGTAGAAAAACTCCTGCCACTGGCGCACCATGCCGAGCACCATGTTATTGAGTATCGCTATCTTGATGGGCAGCTTGTACTGCACCGCGGTCGCAAGCTCTTGTATGTTCATCTGGAAGGACCCGTCGCCCGCTATGCCTATGACCGTCTTTCCTGGACATGCTATCTGCGCCCCGATTGCCGCCGGAAAACCAAAGCCCATCGTACCGAGTCCGCCGGAGGATAAAAACGTCCTCGGCCTGTCGTACTTGAAAAACTGCGCGGCCCACATCTGATTCTGACCGACCTCGGTGGTTACGATTGCATCCCCTTTGGTGGCCTCATACAACTTTTCAACGACGAACTGCGGCTTTATCTTGCCCTTTGCATCATGCTTGTATGACAGGGCGTGCGTTGCGCCCCACGTCTCCACCTGCTTGCGCCAGTCCGCAATCGTCTTTTTGTAAGATGACGCGGCCTTGCTTCCGGCAAGCGTAGAGAGCATATCCTTGAGCACGTCTTTAACGTCGCCGACTATTGGCACGTCAACGGCCACGTTCTTGCTGATGGAGGTCGGGTCAATGTCAACGTGTATTATCGTGGCATAAGGCGCGAACTCGTCAACCTTTCCGGTAACGCGATCGTCAAACCTCGCGCCCAAGGCTATCAGACAGTCCGCGCTCATTATGGCCATGTTGGCCGCGTATGTCCCGTGCATCCCAAGCATCCCCATAAAGAGCGGATGCGTTCCGGGAAAGCCTCCAAGCCCCATGAGCGTCGTGGTAACTGGCAGACCGAGCTTCATTGCAAACGCCTTTAGCTCAACAGCCGCGTCTGAGAGTATTATGCCGCCTCCGGCGTATATGACGGGACGCTTGGAGGCAAGTATCGCGTCAACCGCCTTTTTTATCTGCCCCGGATGCCCCTTGTAAGTCGGTTGATAGCTCTCTATATGCGCCTTTTCCGGGTACTTGTATTCCGATGACGCGGAAAGCACGTCCTTGGGAAGGTCAACAAGCACTGGCCCGGGTCTGCCGGTCATGGCTATATAGAATGCCTCCTTGATTATCCTCGGCAGGTCTTTTATGTCCTTTACAAGGTAGTTGTGCTTAGTGCACGGCCTTGTTATGCCGACTATGTCCGCCTCCTGAAAGGCGTCGTTGCCGATGAGCGCGGTCGGCACCTGACCCGTAAAAACCACCACCGGGATGGAGTCCATATAAGCCGTTGCAATGCCTGTAACGGTATTCGTGGCCCCCGGGCCTGACGTTACAATCACTACGCCCGGCCTGCCTGTCGCCCTCGCGTAGCCGTCGGCCATGTGCACGGCGCCCTGCTCGTGCCTGACGAGGATGTGCCTGAGCGGCTCGTCGTACAACACGTCGTAGACCGGCAAAACAGCCCCGCCCGGGAAGCCGAATACGGTATCAACGCCTTCCTTAACGAGACATTCTATGAATATTTGAGCGCCTGTTTTTTTCATATTATATGTTCTTTCGTATATTTTCGCTTTTCAATGATAAACCTCTCTGCGATGGGCAATGGAAAAAACCTCCACCCTTTTCTCCTCATCATTAACAACATAAAGAATTCTATAATCGTTAACCCTTAATCTATACCCGTCTCTCCCGCGAAAGCTTCTTGACACCATTGGGGCAAGGCTGTTCTTTTAAGGAAATAAGGCGCTTGACAATCCTATCGTGTATCTTTGCGGGAAGACGCTCCAATTCCTTTTCCGCCGATCTCTTTAAAAGGACAGTATAAACCACTAATGCTTCTTTTTTCTCCTATCCGCAAGTATTTCATCCAGAGGGCGTGACGCTTCTTTCCGACGTTGTTCAAGAATAACCATATCAAACAGATCTTCCATAAATTCCCTGTCTCTTAATAACCTTTCAACTATGGTCTCTCTTTCCTTTCTCGGCAAAGCCCGAAAGGCCGTCAAAAACACCTCTGCGGTTGCTTTCGTGGTATCCATAATCCTGATCTCCTCAATCTTTATTCAAAATTCATCACGCGCCTTAGGTTAAGCCGGTATTCTCTCCTTGGAGGCAAGCGATGCCCTCAACTCGGTTACAAATTCGTCCTTCAATTCCAAGCCCTTATCAGTGTCTTCCATCAACTCCTCGATTTCCTCTCTCACGGCTTCTTTGCTTTCAATTCATCCGATGGCATATCAGCTGCTCTCATCATAATACCTCCGTGATTATCCTACCTCAACACCGCCCCGGTGTTGGCGCTTGTTACCACCTTTGCGTACCTTGCAAGCCAACCTGTTTTTATTTTAGGCTCCGGCGCCTTCCAGCGTTTTCTTCTTTCTGCAAGCACGGAATCGTCAACCTTCAACTCAATCCTTCTTGCCGGTATGTCAAGTTCTATCGTATCTCCGTCCTCGACAAGGGCTATTGTCCCGCCCTCCATGGCCTCCGGCGAGATATGGCCCACGCAAGGCCCCCGTGTGCCGCCTGAAAACCTGCCGTCCGTTATGAGCGCAACGGAATCACCAAGGCCAAGCCCCATGAGCGTCGCGGTCGGCGCAAGCATCTCCCTCATGCCGGGGCCGCCTTTCGGGCCTTCGTAGCGTATCACAACCACCATACCCGCCTTTATTCCATTGGCAAGGATGGCCTTCATCGCGGCCTCTTCGGAGTTGAAAACCCGCGCGCGTCCGGTAAAGCGCATCATCTTTTCGCTCACGCCGGACTGCTTCACCACCGCTCCAAGCGGCGCGATGTTGCCCTTTAATATTGCTATGCCGCCTTGGGCGTGATATGCCTCGTCAAGCGGCTTTATCACGTCGCCGTCAATATGCTTGACCGCGGCGATTATGGCCTTTACCCTCAGACCTGAAACCGTAGGGTTGTCCTTAATGGTATCTTTAAGCCTTGAAAGCACGGCCGGGATGCCGCCCGCCCAATGCAGGTCTTCCATGTAGTGATCCCCTACAGGCTCGATTGACGCGATGTGCCTCGTGTCTCTACTTATGGAATCGAACACCTCAAGCGGGAGCTTCACGCCGACCTCGTTTGCAATGGCGAGGAGATGCAAGACCGTATTGCTTGAACCGCCAAGGGCCATGTCAACCCTTATGGCGTTCTCAAAAGCCGCGCGGGTCATTATCTTCCTCGGGGTTACGTTCTTCTTTACGAGCGCGACTATCCGCTCGCCGCTTGCAAAGGCGAGCCGCCGTTTTTCAGCGGTCTGGGCAAGGGCGGTGCCGCACATCGGCAGGCTCATGCCCATGACCTCGGTCAGACAGTTCATGGTGTTGGCCGTATAAAGCCCCTGACAGCTCCCGGCCCCCGGACACGCGCCAAGTTCGCAGGCGTCCAGTTCATCCTTTGAAATCTCGCCTGCGCGAAAGCGACCCATTGCCTCAAAGGTATTTCGTATGAAGGAGGTGCGTCCGCCCTTGTACCTGCCGGTCATCATGGGCCCTGCCGTTACGACTATGGCCGGTATGTTCAACCGGCCTGCGGCCATCAGCATACCCGGCGTAATCTTGTCGCAGTTTGTAAGAAGCACAAGGCCGTCAAGGGCATGCGCCTCTGCAACGGACTCCACCATATCGGCAATGAGTTCGCGCGAAGGCAATGAGTAGTGCATGCCCCTGTGTCCCATTGCAATGCCGTCGCAGATGCCGGGAAGCCCGAATATCATGGGGTATGCGCCGCCCGTGTGAACGCCCTTTTCTATGAAGCGTTCCAAATCCCTCATCCCGATATGTCCGGGTATGAGGTCGGTAAAACTTGAGGCAATCCCGATAAAGGGCTTTTTCATCTCACCCTTTGGAAGCCCGGTTGCATACAAAAGCGCCCTGTGCGGCACTCGCTCAAGACCTTTTTTTACCCTGTCACTTCTCTTGTTCACTCTCACCCTTTATGGTTCGTCCCAGCCAGCCTTTTGTG
The DNA here is from genome assembly GCA_038043305.1 of Deltaproteobacteria bacterium. Lineage (GTDB taxonomy): Bacteria > Desulfobacterota > GWC2-55-46 > GWC2-55-46 > GWC2-55-46 > JACRCE01. The sequence continues at coordinate 4,757 of JBBTCG010000004.1, forward strand.
CATCTCGTCCTTTAACGCGAGTTTCAACTTTTTCAACCTGTTCTTCTCAACAATTTCCGTATCATTGAGGTGTGTCTTTTTCTCAAGTTTTTTAAGCTTCGCCTCATAGTCCTTGTGCTCGTCATAAGTCTTTCTGAATCCAGCGTCCTCATTGAGCAGTTTTTTTATGACCACCTGTTCGTGGCTTTGGGTCTTCATAAAATACCTCCTCTTTTTATTTTTCCCTTTAGAAAACGCCATCATCACGCCAGCATTTAATATTAACCTATAGATAATTGCTTGTCAAATACCTGCGTGAATCAGTGTATCCTTCTTCAGCCTTCAACCTAAACGCCTTCAGCCTTTCTTCGTAATCTCAGCCTCTGACTTTCTGAGGTATACGGGGGTAAGGCGGATGGGCGTCAAAGCAGCGGCAATATCTTCAAATGCCGCCAGCCCGACGTTTGAAGCCTTAACGTACATGAGCGGCTCAGGGGCGATTATCGCCTGTTCCACGTTGTCCCTTATCGCCTTCTCGTAGACCTTTAGTCCGTTGCCGAGAAAGATGATGGGCGTTGACAGACGCAGCGCCTTTATACGCAAAAAGAGTTCATCAGGCGGGCAGACGCACTCTTTTATCAGTTCAACGGGGCTCGCTCCCTCGCCCTCGCAACCATAGAGCGCGGCATAGACCTCACCTTTTCTCGCGTCAAGCACGGGGCAGACCGGAAACCGGGAATATCTGAGGTTAAGGGCAAGCGCGTTGAGGGTAGAGACCGGGGCAACGTTCCTGCTCATCGCCCATGCAAGGCCCTTTACCGCGCTCAATCCGATACGCAGTCCGGTAAACGACCCTGGGCCTATTGCAACGGCGAACAGGTCTATCTCCTCAACAGGGCATCCCGCCCTTTTAAGAAGCTCGTCGAATTGACGCATGAGCCACTGAGAATGAGCGCCGACGTCGGCAATCGTCAGTTCGGAGATGAGCCGACGATCTTCAAGCAGGGCAATAGACCCGGAATTTGAGGAGGTGTCAAAGGCGGCTATCTTCACAAGACCGTTGAACGCAATTTTATACAGGCTGCTCAAATCTTCCCATTGCAAAAATGAAAAGACGCAATAGGAACCCAGCCAGATGCAAGGGTGTAAGCCGCACGGGCAATATAAGTTGTAGCCTGCCCCCGAAT
>JBBTCG010000005.1:0-7759 GCA_038043305.1 Deltaproteobacteria bacterium
GTTTCCTGAGCGCCGTGTCCCCTGCCTGAGAGATGCAACACCTCGTCCGACATCGTCTGGACTCCAAGCTCTATCGTCTTGACCCCAAAGCTGCCAAGCATGTCAAGCACGTCCGGAGATATGCGATCCGGCCTTGTAGACACCCTAAGACAATCGAGACGCCCGTCAATGACGTATCTATGAGCGGCCTCAAGAAAGGACATCTGGGTTTGAAGCGGCAGGGCGGTAAAACTCCCGCCGTAAAACGCCGCCTCTGAGCGCAAAGGCCGCGCCCCCTTCCATGTCGAAAGATGCGCCTCTATCGTATCCGACACGTCTTTTATGGAAGGCAGACCCTTCCTGCCGGTTATGCCGCCCTGATCGCAAAATACGCATTTTTCAGGGCAGCCGCCGAACGGTATGAATACCGGGATTATAAAGAATCTTTTACGCTTCATTTGTTATTACCGTGATGATACCATAAAACAGGTGGAGGCGCACGGCCAAAGTGTAAGCCGCACGGGCAATATGAGTTATCGTCAGCCTTGGTGTTTATTCCCTATTAAAGTTTGGAGCCTGCCCCCGAATGTTTTAATCGGGGGGCCTGCCTTTTTTTCAAAAAAGGGTGTAAGCCGCACGGGCAATATAAGTTTTCGTCAGCCTTGGTGTTTATTCCTTATTAAAAGTTTTTTGGCTTACCTTTTTTACAAAAAAGGTAGGTTGAATTTGCGCGGCATTTATGTTAAGAGTTTAAGGTATACTTGATTATAATTAGGATGCCAATCCAGGCCATTAAATACAGGTGAATCTATAATGGTAATTCAATGCGACAAATGCCAGACCAAGTTCCGTCTTGACGACTCGAAGGTGACTGGCAAGGGCATCAAGGTGCGCTGCACAAAATGCCAGAACGTCTTCGTGGTAGCGCCGCCTGAGCCTCAGGCGCAGCCGGAAACTTTAAGCACGGCCCCTGACGCCGCAAAAGAAACTGTTGCTCCTCCATCTCCATCTCAAGGCGAGATGAGTTTTTCAGGCGGCCTCCAACCGCCCCCCGATAGAGACATTCGGGGGCAGGCCCCCACGCCGCCTACAGAGGAAGAGAAAAAGGATGAAGCGGGTTTTTCGTTCGGGACCGAAGGCTTTGGCTTTGGCGCTGGAGATGAGACCGGCAAAAAGGCCGGTGAAGACGAACAATCAAGCGGCTTTGGCGCAAAGAACTGGTCTTTTGAGGCTCCTACGCCTGGAGCACAGGAGCAGTTTCAAGGTTTCGGCGACTTTGGCCAGGCCGATGAAGGACACAAATTCGGCGACATGGACATCAAGGCAGGCACGGCTACAGGAGAGCCGCAGGAGAAGCCTCAGATCAAGACGCCTAAGCAAAAAGAAGGCGTACATGAGCGCATTGAACAAAAGCCGTCGACCTCAAACGCGCCCATCCCCGCATCCGAGGACTGGGGCATAAAACCGGCCGAGGATACGGGCGCATTGAACGCAAGCGCGCGATTAAAACCTGAAGCAAAGCCCTTGGCGACTGTGCCAGAGGCAACGACAAAAAAAAGCATCGGCGAGTTGACGGACGAAGAGTTCGCGGCAGCCCTGTCAAAGGATGAAAAGGAGACGCCAAAGACGGCTGTCCCGCCAATTGCCACGCGCAAAAAACCACTATTACTGCTGATTGCGGCCGCAATCATTGCCGCGCTCGGCAGCGCGGCATACTTCAGCGGCATCCTTGATACCATCAGCGTACCCACGACGCAAACGGCCGGGAAAAACAACGTCGTCATTGAAAGCATGAAAGGATATACCTTCGACGGCAAAAACATCGGCAGGGTGTTCGTCGTAGAGGCGCGGCTTAAAAACATATCCGCAGAAAGCATAAGCGTAAAAGACGTCAAGGCAACCATCTATGACGCCAAGGGCGCTCCTCTTGCAACCGCGCCCGGCAGGATAATATCGGCTCAGGACATCGCAAACCTCACAAAGGACGATCTGGCAAGATCGGCAAAGAGGTCATTGACGGTAATAACGGCCAAGGGTTCCATTCCCGTTGTCGCCATATTCGCCGCCCCTCCGACCGGCATGGCCGAGTTCGGCATTGACATGACGTTATAGGAAAGCCGCATAAGACGGGCAGACACGAAGATGACAGAGCTTGAAGCCTACCTTGCGAAACTATTAAACGACATGCGGGCGCTGCCTGAACAGGAGATGTGCTTTGCCCTGCTTGGCAGAAGGTTAAAGGGACTTACCGCTGATGAGGCGGCTCTTTTTTTCGAGACGCTGTACAAAAGAGCGCCTTCCGACACGGCGGCGAGAAGGCTTTGCTCCATGCTGGTCAACCATGAGGCGCTTCGCGCCTCGCTCGGCGAGACCGCATGGAAGCGCATCTATATGGCCTCGATTGAGCTTGGTTTGACAAGGGTAAGCCGCCTCTTTACGGACCTTCCCGCGCATAAAAAAGCGGTCTCCGGTTATGCCTTTGAGGAGGAGGCGCCGATGGAGTTCATAACGCTTGGGCAAAGGCGCGCAATGGCGAAAAGCGGCGCCAAGGACACGCTCGACCGTCTCCTTTCGGACCCGGACCCGCTGGTAATAAACAACGTACTCAATAATCCGCGCATTACGGAAAGGGAAGCGCTCAAGATCGCCTCAAAACGCCCCAACTCGGCGCGCATATTAAAGCTCCTTGCAGGACACGGACGTTGGGGCGCCCGACACGGCGTAAAAAAAGCCATTGCCATGAACCCGTATACGCCGCCGAGGATTTCGATAGCGCTTTTAGAGCTTTTACTTACGCAGGACATGAGGCACATCGCAACGGACTCCTCGCTTCATCCGCAGGTAAGGGCGAGCGCAAGGGAGCTGCTTGAGGAAAGGGAAAAGACGCACAAAGGGGGTTGACACAAGGAGACGCTGACAGGCACGGCCTTGAGATGAAAGCCTTACGGCGAGCCGTAAGCGGGTTATTCGGCCTTGGGCTTGTCCTGCTTTGCCTGAGCCTCGTTGCCTTCGTCGCTCGTGGCCTTCTTGAAGTTCTTTATTGCCTTGCCCATGCCGCTGCCTATCTCAGGGAGCTTGCCTACCCCGAAGATGATAAGCACTATGACAAGGATGATGATCAGCTCTGACGTTCCGATTCCGAACATTGCGCCCCCTGTGTTTGGGTGTAGGATGACCGATATTACATCATAATCTTGACAGAATCGGCTTGACCTGTCAACTGAAACTTACTTACCTTTCTTGAAAGAAAGGTAAGCCCAAAGAACTTTAATAGGGAATTAACACCAAGGCTGACGAATATTAATATTGCCCGTGCGGCTTACACCCTCCATGAACACTACCGCTGCGATGCCGTCTTCGTTCAGTCCTCATAATGAGCCTGCAAACAGGGCTTTCGTCCTGTTTTTTGCCTTATCCGTGTTGCTGCACCTAACCGTGCTGCTTATCGTAAGCCTCCATCTGCTCCCGGCCGGACTCCTTGGAACAGAGGCGCAAAAGGTCAGAGAAGACAACTCTATTATCGTTGACGTGGTTGACCTGCCGCCATCCAAACCGGAAAAAGAGGGGACAGGCAACAGGCCGGCGCACCATGCCCAGCGAAACCAGCGCGTTGATAAGGAGACCTTTCCAGAACGAAGCAAGGTTGGCTCTCTTCAAGCGCCTCAACCGGTAAAAGGGCACGCTCCGGCGTCTGACGTTCATAAAAGCGGCGCGCTGGGCGAGGCCATTGAAAATCCTTTTGCCGCGCCGTCCACGCCCGCGAGCGCCAAGGCGTCAAGGCCGGAGTTATTTCCGTCAAGCGAAAGGCTTACTGAGCTTGAAAAAAGATACGCCACGGATTCTTCCAAAGGAGAAAAGGGAAAGACGCTTCAGCTCAACACGTCGGAGCTCAAGTATCAGAGGTATCTTCTCGGCATGAAGAACAGGATAGAGGGCAGATGGGCCTACCCTGAGCTTGCGTCAAGAAACGGCTGGCAGGGCAGCCTTTACATCAGCTTCGTCATAAGAAAAGACGGCTCGGTCTCGGACATAAAACTCGAAAAATCCTCGAACTACCCGGTGCTTGACGACGCGGCCATAACGGCCGTAAGGCTTGCCTCTCCGTTCCCGTCATTTCCCGAAAACTTCGACATAGAGGAGATAAGCATCAAGGGGCATTTCGTCTACGATATACTGGAAGCGCCGAGGGAGAGGTAATGGGGGAGAATCAAGCCGTGCCCTACGGCCGCCACCTCAATACAGGCTCCCTTGCGGCCTTTGTCTCGTCAACCCTTGAGACGCGGGTATTGGAAGGCGCGTTTTTCAGAAGCTCAGGCTCTGTCTTTGCCTCAGCGGCAATTGACCGCATGGCGGATATGAAGGCGTCGAGCGTCTCAAGCGATTCGGTCTCGGTCGGCTCTATCATTATCGCGCCGTGCACCACAAGCGGGAAATAGACCGTTGGAGGATGAAAACCGTAGTCAATGAGCCTCTTGGCGATGTCCATTGTTGAGACGCCGAAGCCGGACTGAAACTTGTCCGAGAACACGGCCTCGTGCATACACGGCGTATCGTAAGCCAGTTGGTAATCGGCCTTGAGCGCCTCCCTTATATAGTTGGCGTTGAGTATAGCGGTAGTTGCCGCGTGCCTCAAACCTTCCGCTCCGAGCCGCCGGATATAGGCGTAAGCCCTCACCATTATTGAGAAATTGCCGTAAAACGCCTTCATCCTGCCTATGGACTTGGGTCTGTCAATCTCGTTGACCAACGTAAACCTTTTCCCTTTTTTCCGTATGCGCGGCACTGGTAAAAACGGCTCAAGTTTTTTCACCACGCCTACCGGGCCGCTTCCGGGGCCGCCCCCGCCGTGCGGGGTGGAGAAGGTCTTATGGAGATTGAACTGCACGCAGTCAACGCCCATGTCCGACAGCCGGGCAAGCCCCATGACCGCGTTCATATTGGCCCCGTCGCAGTAGATAAGCCCGCCCTTTGTGTGAACTATCCTTGCAATCTCTTTTATATCACGCTCGAAAAGGCCGATGGTGTTCGGATTGGTCAGCATCAATGCCGCAGTATCCGTGTCCATGACCGCCTTGACCGCCTCCGGCGAAAGCAGTCCGTTGGCGCCGGATTTTATCGGCACTACCTTAAACCCGGCAAGCGCGGAGCTTGCGGGATTCGTGCCGTGGGCCGTGTCCGGTATTATTATCTTATGCCTTGGCGCGCCCTTGTCCTTGAAGTACGCGGCGATCATAAACAGGCCGCAAAGCTCTCCGTGCGCCCCGGCGGAGGGCTGGAGCGTAACCGCGTCCATGCCGCTTATCTCGCAGAGGTATGCCTCAAGGTCGTGCATCAGCTCAAGCGCGCCCTGACAGGTTGCCTCGCTCTGGTACGGATGAAGTCCGGTAAAACCTGAAAGTCGCGCCGCGTCCTCGTTGACCTTGGGGTTATACTTCATGGTGCACGAGCCGAGCGGATAAAACCCGGTGTCAACCCCGAAGTTCCACTGTGAAAGGCGCGTGTAATGCCTTACGACGTCAAGCTCGGACACCTCCGGGAAACCGTTGAGCACGTCGCCGGCATCCCGTAAAAACGCCTTTGGGATAGTAGATGCCGCGTCATGGTTCGGCACGTCCGACGGACAAGGCTCCACGCCTTTCTTGCCGACGGATGAGCGCTCGAATATGAGCGGCTCGTCCATGAAAAAACCTTTGTCCGTTGTCTGCTTCATAGTGTCGCCACTCATGCCCTTGAAAGTTCTTCGGCAAACCGATCAATATCGTCCTTGGAGTTTAACTCGGTCGCGGCAATAAGAAGATGGTTTGTAAGCGCCGGATAAAACCGTGAAAGGTCGAGTCCGGCAAGGATGCCCTTTTTAAGGAGCCGCTTCAATACCGCATCCGCGTCCTTGTCCAATCTAACGGTAAATTCGTTGAAAAGCGGGGCGCTGAAGGCCGCATGGCAGACCTTTGTTTCCAAAAGTCTTTGCCTCAGGTAATGCGCCTTTGAAAGATTGACCTCTGAAAGCGCTTTAAGACCGCTAAGGCCAAGGCTCGTCAGATGTATCGCCGCCTGAAGGGCGCATAGTCCGTGGTTCGTACAGATGTTGGATGTAGCCCTTTCCCTTCTTATGTGCTGTTCACGCGTCGAGAAGGTGAGGCAAAATGCGCGGGAGCCGTTTCTATCAACGGTCTGGCCTATGAGACGCCCGGGCATCTGCCTGACGAACTCGGTCTTTGTCGCCATGAACCCAAGGTAAGGGCCTCCGAAGTTCAGCGCGTTACCGAACGACTGGTTGTCTCCCACAACGATGTCGCAGCCTGCCTCGCCCGGCGGCTTTAGAAGCCCAAGCGACACAGGCTCGGTTACGACGACGATTAAAAGCCCTTTTTTACGGTGAACGGCCTCGGCAAGTGCGCTCACATCCTCAAGGCAGCCGAAAAAGTTCGGATGCTGGATTACAAGGCAGGCCGGTTCATCTCCCATCGCGGCTTGGGCGGCCTCTACGAGCGTTGTTCCGGCCTCCGTGCAAAAAAGAGCCTCTGCAATATCTTCTGAGGCCGCATTGAGATAGGTCTTTATTGTCCGCCGGTATTCAGGATGAAGCGCTCCGCTCAGGACTACCCTGCCCCTGCCCGTAACGCGCCTTGCCATTAAAACGGCCTCTGCCGTCGCTGACGCGCCGTCATAGAGCGAGGCATTGGCAACGTCCATGGAGGTCATCTGGCACACGAGCGTCTGGTACTCGAATATCGCCTGAAGCGTACCCTGGCTTATCTCAGGCTGGTACGGGGTGTAAGCGGTATAGAACTCGGAGCGTCCCGCAAGGTGCGCTACCGTTGACGGGATATAATGATTGTACGCGCCCGCGCCGAGAAAACTTAACAAGCCGCCCCGGCCAACCGGAAAATTTTTAGCGGCCATGCCCTGCATGAGCGCCATCAACTCCTGCTCGGCGAGGCCGTCAGGCAGATCCAGTTTGTCTTTTATCCTTAAATCATCCGGCAGGGTTCCGAGGAGTGCTTCCGTGGAATCAAGACCAATGGTTTTAAGAATACGCTCAACGTCTTTATCGGAAAGGGAAACGTAGGGCAAGCATACCTCTGCATGTATTTAATTTGAATCTAACAGTTTGCTGAAAAACTCAAAACTTGTTCAGGCCGCTCAAAAACGCCCAGATGCAAGGCGTCAAGGAGCGACGAATGAGACGCACGGAGCCTGCCCCCGAATGTTTCCTATCGGGGGTTGTGCGTCGCAGTGAGGAGCGACGCGGACAACGCCGCAGATGGGCGTTTTTCAGCGGCCTGATAGGCAACGCTTACTTCTCTTCCTCGATGAACTTCTGATAGTCCTCGGCGCTCAGGAGGTCTGACAGCTCGGACTTATTGGAGACGTCCACCTTTATCATCCATGCGTCGCCGTAAGGGTCTTCATTGATGGCCTCGGGGCTGTCAATTATGGCGTCATTGACCTCTGATACGCTTCCGCTTACCGGAGAGTACAGGTCTGACACGGCCTTTACCGACTCCACGACGCCGAAGGCCTCGTGCTTGGTAACGGTCGCGCCTTCCTGCGGCAGTTCCACGTAAACCACGTCGCCAAGCGAGTCCTGCGCGTAATCGGTAATGCCTACCGTTGCAACGTTGCCCTCGACCTTTACCCACTCATGCTCTTTGGTGTATTTAAGGTCCTTAGGGAAGTCCATATATATATCGTCTCCTTTTGGTTATAATCTTATGATGGTCTTTTGTAAAATGGCGGCCTTACGACCTCGGCCTTGGCTGCCCTGCCCCGTATCATC
>JBBTCG010000006.1:0-3043 GCA_038043305.1 Deltaproteobacteria bacterium
GCTGGGTTCCCATTGCGTCTTTTCTTTTTTGCAATGGGAAGATTTGAGCAGCCTGTACAAATTTTGAGTTTTTTAGCAACCTGTTAGGGGCAGCCTAAATACCTTGACTTTGCGGCCTGCCTTATGCAATATTTGTCTACAAGGAGAACTTACGCCATATGAAGAAAATCGTATTCATCGAGCCAAATCCGCCGAATTTTCATATATATTCAAAGATGGCCCTGCCGCGTCTCGGCACTGTGCTTCTTGGAACGATACTCAAGCAGCACGGGTATGAGGTAAAGAGCTACGTCGAGACCGTCGGCGAGATAGACTTAAAGGACGTCCTCAGCGCCGACCTTATCGGCATATCAACCATAACCTCCACGTCAATACGCTCTTATGAGATAGCCAAGCTCCTCAGACAGGCCGGCAAAAAGGTGTTCATGGGCGGCCCCCACGTTACATTTCTGCCGGACGAAGCCCTCGAGGTTTGCGACTATGTAATGAGGGGCGAGACCGACGATCACATCGTTGACGTGGTCAAGGCCATCGAAAGAGGCGAGGGGTTTGAGACGATACCCGGGCTTTCATACAGGGGCCGGGATGGCGAGGTACGCCACAACGGGACCGCGCCTTTCTGCAAAAACCTCGACGTCCTGCCGTGTCCTGACTTCAAATTAATAGGCGGTCTTGAGAAAAAAGGCTTGAAGCACCTGAGCATCACCCCTGTGATGACATCAAGGGGCTGCCCGTATGATTGCAGCTTCTGTTCCGTAACCGGCATGTTCGGCCAGAAGTATCGTTTCAGGAGCAAGGAACGTGTCATTGAGGAGCTTGAAAACAACAGAGCCAGCGGCGGGGACTGGGTATTCTTCTACGACGACAACTTCTGCTCCGATAAGAAGCGCACGAAGGAGTTGCTCCGCACGATGATAGAAAAGCGGCTTACGCCGCCATGGACCGCGCAGGTGCGCGTGGAGATCGCAAAGGATCAGGAGCTGCTTGAACTGATGCACAGATCGGGCTGCCATACCGTGTACATCGGGCTTGAGTCCGTAAACCCGCTTACCCTGAAGGCTTACAACAAGAAGCAGACCGTGGAGGACATAACCAACTGCATCAGGGTACTCCATAAGAACCGCATCCGCATACACGGCATGTTCGTCCTCGGCGGCGACGACGACACCGTGGACACGATACATGAGACTGTGCAGTTCGCCAAGAAGAATGACCTTGAATCCGTCCAATTCCTCATACTTACCCCGCTTCCGGGCACCAAGTGCTTTTCAGACCTTGAATCCCAGGGGCGCATTATCTCAAAGGATTGGAGCCTGTACGACGCGCACCATGTGGTCTTTGAGCCAAAACTCATGAGCTATTATGAGCTGCAGTCGGAAATAGTGAAGGCAAATAAGGAGTTTTATTCCATACCGCAGATATTGAAGCGCGTTGTGAGATTCGACGCCTTCAACGTCGGGGTAAAGACTTACGGCAGGAATCTTGCCCGTAAGTGGGAAAAAAAGAACCAGTACTTCATAGACTACACCAAGGCGCTTACCGAGGCCGGCCGGTCAATAGAGCTTGTCGCCAAGAAAACTGCCGAGGACATGAAGGAAAAGTTCGACAAGCTTGGCGCAACCAACAACATAGTCCATCCTAATATACGCTGACCGTTCAGCAGACTATCCAATTTATCCATTCAAGCGACGGGCACGGGAATTAGCCGGGCGGTCTGCTTGAGTTCAGGAAAGGGCAAGGGGCAAGATGAAAGGTTTAATCAGAGGCGCAGCAATCATATTATCGTTCGTTGTCATGAGTTGGCCTCTTGGCGCCATTGCGGGCATTGGGCTTGGGGTTGATGAGGTCAATACGGCTCAGCTTATCCCTCAGCCTTCCGCGATAGTCGTCCTTGCCGGAGAACAAGGCGTTGACGCCGATAATGAGGACGCGGAAGATGCGCTGGATGCCTTGTCTGTGCCAGTCGCCGTATCATCTTATATCACCCTCGCTCCCGTTGAATGTGCTTACAACGACGCTAACGCTCACGATAGATACCTGTACGTCTCCGGCATGGCGGATGCTTCATACCTGCGACCCGTTGCATACAATGGTCATTCAGTCGGCGCGCCGAACGAGTGCTACAGCTCCACGGACACGCACGACGGCCTCGCCGTCCCGATAGTCGTAAACAGAAACGTCGTCTCATTCCTTAAATACTTTCAGACAAGGGGCAGGAAGCATTTCACTAAATGGCTGGAAAGAGGCCCTGACTACATGGTAATGCTTCAGGACATACTCAGGGAACAGGCCGTGCCGATTGACCTGTCGTACATCGCGCTCATAGAGAGCGGACTTAATCCAAAGGCCAAATCCCGTGCAAAGGCGGTAGGCATGTGGCAATTCATAAATGGCACCGCGAAGAAGTTCGGCCTTCGCGTTGACTGGTGGATTGATGAGCGCATGGACCCGGAAAAGGCGACCTATGCGGCGGCCAGATACTTCAAGGTGCTTTACGGCGAATTTGGCTCATGGTATCTTGCGGCGGCCGGGTATAACGCGGGCGAAGGCAGGATACGCGGCGCGGTAAGGAAGCACCGCACAGAGGACTTCTGGGAGCTTGCGAGCTATAAAAAGCCGTTAAAACGCGAGACCCGTGAATACGTCCCAAAGTACATCGCCGCCATGCTCATAGCAAAAGACCCCGCGAGCTTCGGCTTTGACGAAATAGACTACTCCGTTGCCCGCGTCTATGACAAGGCGCCAGTGCCGGCCGCCACGGATCTGCGCGTCATCGCGCGCTCCGCCGGAACCACGGTTGAGGAGATACAGAGGATAAACCCCGAGCTTTTGCGCTGGTTCACCCCGCCGGATTACCCGGGCTACGAGATAAAACTCCCGTCCGGCACGAGGGAGGCGTTCCTCGAAAACTTCAGCAAGGTCCCGTTGCCGGAGCGTATCTCCTTCCATATGCACAAGGTAAAACGCGCCGACACCATATCAAAGATCGCCAAGCTGTATAAGACCGACACAAAGGCGATACTCTATCTCAACAACATGAAGG
>JBBTCG010000007.1:0-24692 GCA_038043305.1 Deltaproteobacteria bacterium
ACGAAGGACGTTTATTTAAGAAGATTGATAAAGACGGACGGCAATACACCACTATCCCGCTTCACGCGCCCGGGGAAACTTCAAACGGTAACACGGGAAAAAAATGGAACGGTATAATGCCGCCAAAAGGCCGCCACTGGCGTAGGGAACCCGCTGTCTTGGAACAATGGAATAACCAAGGTCTTATTGAATGGTCGGCAAACGGAGTGCCGCGCAAAAAATCCTTTCTTGATGAAAAAGAGGGAAAAAAGATGCAGGATATTTGGGAGTTTAAGGACCCCCAATATCCCAACTACCCGACTGAGAAAAATTTGGATTTACTCAAGTCTATTGTTGGAACCTCCTCAAACGAGGGGGATTTGGTGCTTGATTGTTTCTGCGGGTCTGGGACTGCGCTTGTCGCGGCACAAGAATTAAATCGTAACTGGATTGGCATTGATAAATCGGAACACGCAATAAAGGTTACGAAAAAAAGACTGCTTGCGATTCCAACGACTCTTTTCTCAAAAACAGATTTTGAATTCATCAAGGAAGACGATAAACGCCGAATGTCGCTTGACGCTAAACAACAGGCTCTACAATGAAATCAAACGAGATACGAAATAAGTTCATCGAATACTTCAGGGCGCGCGGGCACGAGGTTGTCGGCTCTTCCGGCCTTGTTCCTATCTCGGACCCGACGCTGCTTTTCACCAACGCGGGCATGGTGCAGTTCAAGGGCGTGTTCCTTGAGGAAGAGAAGCGTCCGTATAAACGCGCCGTAACCTGCCAAAAGTGCATGAGGGCGGGCGGCAAGCACAACGACCTTGAGAACGTCGGCCAAACGGCCAGACATCATACCTTCTTCGAGATGCTCGGCAACTTCTCGTTCGGCGACTATTTCAAAGACGACGCCATTGCCTTTGCATGGGACTTTCTGACAAAGGAGATGGCGCTCGAAAAAACGAGGCTCTGGGTTACGATATTCGAGACGGACGACGAGGCCGCGAGGATATGGCAAGAGAAGGCTGGCATAGCGCCTGCAAGGGTCATAAGGCTCGGTGCAAAGGACAACTTCTGGGCAATGGGGGATACCGGCCCTTGCGGCCCATGCTCGGAAATAATATATGATCAGGGCGCGGACGTCGGATGCGGCAGACCGGAGTGCGCCGTGGGATGCGACTGCGACAGGTTCCTTGAAATCTGGAACCTTGTGTTCATGCAGTACAACAGGGACTCAAGTGGCAAACTCACGCCCCTCCCAAAGCCCTGCATAGACACCGGCATGGGGTTAGAGAGACTCTCGGCTGTAATACAGGGCAAAAAGACCAACTACGATACGGACATCTTTGCCCCGCTCACGAAGTTTATCGGCTCTATCTCCTCAATTCCTTACGGCAAGTCACAGGAAACCGACGTATCAATAAAGGCCATTGCCGACCATGCAAGGGCAATAACTTTTCTGATGAGCGACGGCGTACTTCCCGGCAACGTGGATCGCGGCTACGTCTTAAGAAGGATCATCCGGCGCGCTGCAAGACACGGCAGGATTCTCGGACTCAAAGAGCCGTTCATCTACAAGGTAAATAACCTTGTCATAGAGCAGATGGGCGTTGCCTACCCTGAACTTATGCGCTCAAAGGAACTCATCGAACGCGCAACAAAAGGCGAGGAGGAGAGATTTTCCGAGACGCTTGAGCGCGGATTGCATCTCCTTGACGCTGAGATTGACGCGCTTAAAAGGCAGGACAGAGTCGTCCTGCCGGGCGTCATCGCCTTCAAACTCTACGACACCTATGGCTTTCCTTATGACCTTACGGCGGACATCATAAGAAAAGACGGCTTCACGATTGACGAGTCCGGCTTTATGAGCGAGATGAACGAGCAAAAGAAAAAGGCCAGGGCGTCGTGGAAGGGCGCGGCAACGGATGCGTCCGGGTCAGGGGTCTACAAGACCATCGCGGAGACGGCAAAAACCGAGTTCGTCGGCTTTCAGATGGACACCATTTCATCGCGCATCCTTTGCATCATAAAAGACGGCGTAAGCGTTGACGCGGCCAATGCGGGCGACGAGGCGGATCTCATCACTGAGGAGACGCCGTTTTACGCCGAATCAGGCGGACAGGTTGGCGATACCGGAACAATAGTATCAAAAGACTTGAGCGTCGTCGTGCTCGACACACGTAGGCCGTTAAGCGGCGTCATTGCCCACCGGTGCAAGATAGTGGAAGGCTCTGCCCGCGTTGACGCCGAGGTTGAACTTGTGCCTGACATGAAACGCAGAACGTCAACGGCGCGCAACCACACCGCTACGCACCTTCTCCACGCGGCGCTGAGGAAGACCCTCGGCTCTCATCTCAGGCAGGCTGGCTCTCTCGTTCAACCGGATTATCTCAGGTTCGACTTCAACCACTTTGAGGCGTTAAGCGCTGAGGCTATAAACAACGTGGAGGCTCTGGCCAACGCTGCGGTGCTTGACGACATTGAGGTCGAGACGCACACCCTTGCCTACAAGGACGCGCTGGCAAAGGGCGCGCTGGCATTCTTCGGCGAAAAGTACGGCGAGGTCGTAAGGATGGTCCAGGCCGGAGACGTAAGCGCGGAGTTATGCGGCGGCATACATGTAAAAAGAACGGGACAGATCGGCCTGATAAAAATAACCTCTGAGTCCTCCGTTGCCTCCGGCGTCAGGCGCATAGAGGCCGTATCAGGGAACGCGGCGCTTGAGCTTGTGGCGAAAAACTTCGAGGCGCTAAAAGCCGGCGCGGCAATGCTCAAGGCAAGGCCGTCCGAGTTGCCTGACAGGATACAGAGCCTCATGGAGCGTCAAAAGGAGCTTGAAAGGGAGATTGAAACGTTAAAGAACAAGGACAAGGCCGGCGAGGCCGCATCAATCCTTGATTCGGTTAGAGTTATAAACGGGGTAAAGGCCATCAGTATAAAAGTGCCGGACGCCGATGCCAAGGCGCTCAGGGATTTATCCGACGCGCTTAGGGTCAAACTCGGCTCAGGCATAGTTGTGCTCGCAAGCGCAATTGACGGCAAGGCAACGCTTCTCGCCGCCGTAACGACAGACCTCGTAAAACGCTTCAGCGCCGGAGAGATAATCAAGAGGCTCGCCCCAATCATAGGCGGCAAGGGCGGCGGCAAACCTGAATTGGCTCAGGCAGGCGGGCCGGACGCAACAAAGATTGACGAAGCGATTGAAGAGGCTTGGAGGATGATAGAGGGGTAATAACAAAGTTGCAGCAATGCGGCATAGTTTAAGCTATCACGCTGAAGAAGGTTTTGTTAGATATTTGCCATGTACTTGCGCGTTTCTGGTTCACGAACAACTTTGTTTTCACGAAGTAGCAAGCCTATCACACTGTAAGAAAGGTAGTCTTTCTGCCCGCCTTGGGAGTCGCTACGTAAACCGAGGAGACTCGCAGCGTCGGCATTGGTTATACCTTCTAGGTTGGCCTTGGCCAGTTCAAATATGGCGTTTTTCAAGAACTGGATTCCCAGCTGTGCCCGCTCGATACAACCTTGGGGCACCACTATGTTCTGTCGCTTCTTACCTCCCAAACCAGAGGGCACGACGGCGTTGGTAAGCAGTCCGCCACACTCGATTGTTCCAAATGCGGCGATCAACTCTGCTTCAAGACGTAGCGCCTGCATCTCAGTGAGGTCTTCAACGAGTATATCCACCATTGGCCGTGCGCCTGATACACGAATTTCTTTGATTTTCGCATATTTCTTCGTGGTATCCGGTGTAACGAGATGATCGAAGGCACGACTGCCAGTGCCTTTCCCAATGTAAAAGGGAAGGGCCGGCGATGTCCGTGGGTCTTTCAGAGCGTAAACGTAGAAGAAATTGGTAGCCATTGATTTATTTTTTCCGGTGGTGCGGGGTTCTTTACATTAAGATAATTGTCGTTTTCAACCTCTCTACTTCTTCGCCCCCGTGATGAGATTTAAGTACATCTGCGCCTTCTTATCGTCCGGCCTTAAGGCCAGCGCCCTGCCCCACTGCTCCCTTGCCATGTCAACGTCGCCCATCATATAGTATGTAAGGCCCAGCTGCGTAACCGATTCGGCGTATCTCGGATTGAGCCGCACCGCCTCGTTAAGCTCGGATATTGACTTTCCGTACTCCTTCATGCTCCTGTACACGGTGCCGAGGTTGATCCTGATGTCCATGAACTCAGGCTTGAGTCTCAAGCCCTTCCTGTACTCGTCAGCCGCGTCCGCGTACATGCCGAGGTCTTTATAGATCGTGCCAAGATCGGCGTGCATGTTGGCGAGCTTGCCCTTGACGAACGGGTCGAGATACGATGCGTTGCCTGAGCCGGAAAGGTTCTTTGCCTTTTCATACACGCCGCTGGATTGGTCAAACTGCCCAAGCTCGTTGTACACGACGGTAAGGCTCAGTGAGGCATCCATGTACTTGGGGTTTATCTCAAGCGCCTTTTTGAAAGACCTTATGGCGTCCTCATGCCTCGACTTGTTGAAATACAGCAGTCCAAGCATGTTGTATACGTCAGCGAAGCCTTCCTTATCCTTTATGACGTTTTCAAGATAGATTATGGCGCTGTCGTATTTCTTGTCGTCAAAGGCCTTTTTGCCGAGGTCGTAATAATACTGCCAGCCCTTTTCGACGGCCGTGGTTGTCTCATCCATTGACATGTGTCCTCCTTGCAATACCTTTCATTCAGCCTGCAATCAACCCTTCCTGAGCCTGTCATTTGCGTCAGCCGTAAACGGACTGTCAGGAAAATTCTTGATAAGCGTTACCCATGCGTCTCGCGCAAGCGCGGTTTCTCCGAGTTTCGTATACGACTCGCCTATGTAATAAAGCGCCTTGTCAGCCACTCCCGGAATGCCTTGGTAGTCCTTGAGCACGTCCCTGTACCTTACAAGCGCGCCTTTGTAGTTTTCACCCTTGAAATAAAAATCGGCGACGTACAACTCCCTCTCAGCAAGCCTCTTTTTAAGATACAGACTCATCTCCCTTGCCTTGGCATTGTAAGGAGAGTCCGGATGGCCTGCAAGGAGGTCTTCAAATGCGAACAGCGCCTTGCGCGTGGCGGCCTGATCCCTGTCTATGGTCAGGACGCCTTTAAGATAACTCATGCCCTTTTGAAAAGCGGCGTAGGCCGAACGCGGATGCGACGGGTGCATGGCTATGAAGTTCGTATAATACGAGGCCGCGTCATCGTATTTCTGCTGGCCGTAACATACGTCGCCAATGAGAAGCTCAGCCTCTTGCGAATAGGCGCTAAGAGGATGATCCTCCATAAGCCTTGCAAAAAGCCTCTCGGCCTCCGGGAGGTCCTCCTCAAGATAGGTGAGAACCGCCTTATCGTACAACTCCTTGGGATCGGTTTTCTCGGCCTTTATCTCGCTGTTCGAGGCGGCGCAACCAGTAAAAACGACGCCGACTGATAGCAGAGCAATCGTGAGGCAAACCGACCAAAGTATGGATGCGATATTTTTATTCAGCATATTTTCTTAGTTTACCACCATTGCCGCATGTTTTCAAGTGGTTTACGGGCTCTCACCTATACCTGCAGTCAGGTTTCCTCCCGTTACCATAAATAAAAAGAGGCGGAGTTGACTCCGCCCCTTTTTATAGTTATCAGTCTAAACGGCACAAATACGCTTATGTCCCGTGCTCCCATGAGGCAAGGTACTTGCTCTGCTCGGCGGTGAGGGTGTCTATCTTCATGCCGAGCGAAGAGAGCTTGAGTCTTGCTATCTCCTTATCAATCTCCTCGGGAACCGTGTACACCTGCTTGTCCAAAGTCTTGCTCTTCTTGACAAGGAAGTCGGCTGCAAGCGCCTGATTGGCAAAGCTCATGTCCATGACGGACGCCGGATGTCCCTCGGCCGCGGCCAAATTAATGAGCCTTCCTTCTCCAAGCACGCAGACCTTTTTGCCGCTCGGCATCGTGTACTCCTCAACGAACTCCCTTACAATCTTCTTGCCCTTGCTTACCGCCTCAAGGCCTACAAGGTCAAGCTCAACGTTGAAATGGCCTGAGTTGCAGACGAGCACGCCGTCCTTCATCTTAAGGAAGTGATCCTTCCTGATTACGTTCAGGTTGCCCGTAACGGTGCAGAACATGTCGCCTATCTTGGCGGCCTCGGCTATGGGCATTACCCTGAAGCCGTCCATGACCGCCTCGAGCGCCTTCAGCGGGTCAATCTCGGTAACAACCACGTTTGAGCCCATGCCCTTTGCCCTCATTGCAACGCCCTTGCCGCACCAGCCGTAGCCGCACACGACAAAGGTCGAACCGGCAAACAACCTGTTCGTTGCGCGCAGTATGCCGTCAAGGGTGGACTGCCCGGTGCCATAACGGTTGTCGAAGAAATGCTTTGTAGAGGCGTCGTTAACGGCGATGACCGGGAACTTCAATAGCTTGTTGGCCGCAAGGCTCCTGAGCCTTATAACGCCGGTGGTCGTCTCCTCGGTCGAGCCGAGCACGCCGTCAACTAGCGATTTTCTGTCCGTGTGAAGAAGCGACACGAGGTCGGCCCCGTCGTCCATCGTGATGTTGGGTCTGGTGTCGAGCGCGGCGTTCAGATGCTTGTAATAGGTCTTGTTGTCCTCGCCCTTTATCGCGTAGACAGGAATCTTAAAATCCTTTACGAGGGATGCGGCCACGTCGTCCTGAGTGCTGAGCGGGTTTGAGGCGCATAACGTAATGTCCGCGCCGCCGGCCTTGAGCGTTATCATCAGGTTTGCCGTCTCGGTCGTAACGTGCAGACACGCGGCGATCTTAGTGCCCTTCAAGGGCTTCTTCTTTGCGAAATTATCCTTGACCTTCCTGAGCACGGGCATATCCAGCTCAGCCCAGTCAATGCGCTTCTTGCCCATCCCGGCAAGACCGATGTCCTTAATGTGATGGTTCATCTTTCCTCCATTATGATATTTTTTCTTGTGGCTGCCTCTAAAAATTGCTATTTCCCCCGATTTCCGTGTCAGGGCGAAAATAAAAATGCTCACATATTAGCGTATATGCTCCGCTTTTTATTTTCGCCCTTCCTTGGACTCGGAAAAACTATCTAATTTTTAGAGGCAGCCTTGTATTGGGTAAAACAGCAGACGCAGCCACTGTTAAGCAGGTGGCTGCGTCAAGAAAACGGCAAATTAATTCACAACGGTTATATCCCCGCCGCCTTCTTCAATATTGCGGCCTTGTCCGTGGACTCCCAAGTAAAGCCCTCGCCGCTCCTGCCGAAATGCCCGTAAGCCGCTGTAGGCCTGTAAATCGGCCTCAAGAGATTCAGATGGCTGATTATCGCCGCGGGCTTCATGTTGAAGTTCTCCCTAATGAGCGTTTCAATGTCCTCAACGGCAATCTTTTCCGTTCCGAAGGTGTCAACCATGACCGATACCGGCTCGGCAACGCCTATGGCGTAGGCAAGCTGAACCTCGCACTCCCTCGCAAGCCCGGCCGCCACGATGTTCTTTGCGATGTAGCGCGCCATGTAGGAGGCGCTCCTGTCAACCTTTGACGGGTCCTTGCCCGAAAACGCGCCGCCGCCGTGGCTGCCGTGTCCGCCGTAGGTGTCTACGATAATCTTCCTGCCGGTAAGACCGCAGTCTCCGTGCGGGCCGCCTACCACGAACTTGCCGGTCGGGTTTATATGATACTTGGTCTTTGAGGAAAGGAGCCTGGCCGGGATGACCTTCTTTATAACGTCCTCAATGATGGCCTCTTTAAGGACTTTGTGCTTCACGTCCGGGCTATGCTGGCTTGAAACGACAACGGTGTCAACCGCAACCGGCCTGTCGTTTTCATACCTTACCGTAACCTGGCTCTTGCCGTCGGGCCTCAGAAACGGGAGCTTGCCCTTTTTCCTGACGTCGGCCAGCTTCATGGTTATCTTGTGCGCAAGCGATATCGGCATGGGCATAAGCTCCGGCGTATGATCGCAGGCATAGCCGAACATCAAGCCCTGATCCCCTGCGCCCTGCTCCTTTGCCATTGAACTGTTAACGCCCATTGCGATGTCAGGGGACTGCCTGTCGAGCGTAATAATGACGGCGCAGGTCTTGTAGTCAAAGCCCATTGACGAATCGGTGTAACCGATGTCCTTGATGGTATTTCTTACTATATCCTGATAGTCAATCCTCGCGTTAGTGGTTATCTCGCCTGCGATAAGCGCAAGACCGGTCGTAACGAGCGTCTCACATGCCACCCTGCTCTTGGGGTCTTCCTTCAATATCGCGTCGAGCACCGAGTCGGATATCTGGTCAGCCACCTTGTCGGGATGACCCTCTGTAACCGATTCCGACGTAAAAAGAAACTCCCTCATTCCCATTGTTCAACATCCTCCTTGTCAAATCAAATATTAAGCCGCGTCTCTCTCTCGTCAGCCAAAGAAACGAATTGTATATTATCAATGCTTTTTTGGCAAATGTCAACCGTTTTTTGCCGTTTATCCCACGGTAGGCGCTAAAACTCCTCCCTGTACAACTCAGGCAGGGCGGTGTTCAGGTAGCCTTCCACCTCCGTGGCGGTGGCGAATCCGGTGATGGCCTTACACAGCTTCCGCGCCTCCTCATAAGACGCGCCGCGCAGGAACCTCTTTACGCGCAGCACGGAAAATGCGTTCATGCTCAACTGGTCAACCCCGAAGCCGGCAAGGATATATGCGTACGCAGGCTCGCCCGCCATCTCGCCGCACACGCCTACGCTTATTCCCGCCTTGTTAGCGGCCTCGGCAACGGTCTTTATCATCCTAAGCACCGCCGGATGGAAAGGCTCATAAAGATACGCCACATGCTCATTGACCCTGTCAATGGCAAGCGAGTACTGCAACAGGTCATTTGTGCCTATCGAGATGAAGTCCACCTCCTTGACGATCAAGTCCGCTATTACCGCGGCTGAAGGGACCTCTATCATTGCACCGACCTCGATGGACTCGTCAAACGCCTTGCCCTCTGAGCGAAGTTCGGCCTTTGCATCCTCAAGCGCGCCCTTTGCCTGCCTTAGCTCCTCTATGCCGGAGATCATCGGGAACATGATCTTTACCTTGCCGAGGGCGCTCGCCCTCAGGGCGGCGCGAAGCTGGGTCTTAAAGATGTCCGGATTTTTCAAGCTGTATCTGATGGCGCGAAGCCCCATAGCCGGGTTATTCTCCCTAGCGCTATCGTGCAGCGGGATGACCTTGTCAGCGCCTACGTCGAGCGTGCGGATGACGACCGGCCTCCCGGCCATCGTCTTTACCACCTTCGAGTACGCCTTCAACTGCTCGGCCTCGGTCGGCATGTCCTTGCGGTTCAGATACAAAAACTCGGTCCTGTACAAGCCGATGCCCTCAACGCCGTGCTCCATCAGCGCGTCAAGCTCCTCGGTAATCTCAAGATTACCCATAAGCCTTATCCTGCGGCCGTCCGTGGTCTCGCACGGCAAATCCTTATAGTGAAGAAGCGTCCTGCCGTAGGCCTCGTACTTTTCCTTGCGCTTCCTGTAGACGTCCGTTACGCTCTCCGACGGATTGATGATAACGGTGCCGGTTGACCCGTCTATGATAACCACGTCGCCGGTCTCGGCCCTGCGCGTTACGTTCTCAAGCCCCACCACCGCCGGTATCTCGATGGAACGCGCCATTATCGCGGTATGCGACGTCCTGCCGCCGACGTCGGTAAGGAAACCGAGCACCATGCCCTTTACCATCTGAGCGGTATCGGCGGGCGTCAGGTCATGCGCCACCACTATGGCCGGAGACTTCAAATCCGTTACGCTCTCGTGCTTTGATCCAGTCAGGTTTACCATCACCCTGTTGACTATGTGCTCCACGTCGCTCGATCGCTCGCGCAGATACACGTCGTCAATCTTCGCGAAGTAGTCCATCAGTTCCTTGAGCACGGTATGAAGCGCCCACTCGGCGCCGACGCGCTCCTTTTTTATGACCTTGACCGTGTCGTTTATGATCATGTTATCCTTGAGTATCATCAGATGCGCGTCAATGATACGGATATGCTCCTTGCCGAGACGGTCATCCTCCATCTTTTTGCGAATGCGGGAGAGTTGTTCCCTTGACTCCTTAAAAGCGGCTTTAAGCCGTTCTATTTCCGCGTCGGTCTGGCCAGGGTCAACGTAGCAGAACTGCGCCGGTTCCACGACGCCCCTCTCAAGGACATAGACCCGCCCGATGACGATCCCGGCGGATACGCCTATGCCCTTCATGAGGATGACCTGTTTTTTCGCCTCTGTAACGAGGTGTTCCATGCAATTGCCTTACGGTTATCGGTTACCGGTTTACGGTTATCGGTTTAATGTATTTCTACCTTTGCCGACAACCGATAACGGATACCCGATAACTGTCTTTGCCGCCGTCAATCTTCCCCGAAACCGTTATCAACAAGTTCACCAAGCGAGGTTATGGCGACTTGAGCGTCTTGTCCGCTTGCGCGTATGAGTATATGAGTGCCTTTGGCCGCCGCCAGAATCAATATCCCCATGATGCTCTTGCCATTAACCTGCTGGCCGTTCTTTTCCACGACTATGTCCGAGGCGAACCTGACCGCGATCTGGACGAATAGCGAGGCCGCCCGCGCATGTAATCCAAGCTTGTTCCTTATTGTAAACCTTTTCTCAACGGTCTCTTCCGGCATTATAATCGTCTCCATTACGGCAATCCTTGGCGTCAGGCGCAGGGCTGTATTCTACGGCTTCACGCGTCGGGACGTCGCGTATGTCTATTTTAACTCCCCTTTCGCCAAGCCTCTGGATTATTGCCTCGTCTTCGTTATCCAGGATAACGGATTGCGTTATACGCCTGCCGTTCTCCTCATGATGCACGTTGCCGATGTTGAGCGATGAAAACGTGAGTCCCGCGTCATAGACCCTGACGGCGTCCTTCAACGCGCCGACTACGAGTATGGTGCGCCCGTTGTCCGCTTCCCGCATCCGTCTTACCGCGTCGTCAACCTTGTCAACGTGAACCGACAGGCCGTCCGAGGCGCATTCCGACATGATCCCGCTGAGGAGCTTGTCCGAGGCGGCCTCATCCGAGCAGACGATCAGAGAATCGGCCTTGAGATACGGAACCCACGAGCATATTATCTGGCCGTGCAGCAGCCTGTCGTCAACGCGAACGAGTATCACCATTGCCGAATCAACCCCCCCCAGTTGCCGCATCCATCCGGTATGTTCAGAACGCTCATAGTCTACTTTTTCTCTTTTAGCATATCAGTCGCAAGCACAATGCTTGAACGCCCGTACTCCCTTAAAAGACGGGCCAGTTCGTCAAGCGGCTTGTCCGCGCGGTGGCCGACGAACTTGAGGAGCACCGGAAGATTCACGCCGGTTATGACCTCCACCCTTCCGGCCTCAAGAAGCGAAAGCGCTATATTCGTCGGCGTGCCGCCGAACATGTCCGTGAATATGATAACGCCTACCCCTGAATTCGCCTCTTTGACGGCCACGGCGATTCGCGCCCTTATCCCTTCCGTGGCATCCTGCGTTATGACCGATACGACGTGCACGTTATCCATCGGTCCTGCAATGGACTCTGCCGCCTCCTTGAGCGAGGCCGCAAGAGAGCCGTGCGTTACTATTATGCCTCCAACCATGTTTACACCCGCCAAAGAGAGACGTTTTACGACTTTGATATATCCCTATGCCTTACGCGCGCGGCGACCATCCGCGAGTCAAGCGTGCCGGCAAGCATGTCGGCCAGCACGACGGATCTGTGCTTTCCACCGGTGCATCCAATCGCTATGGTAAGATACGACTTGCCTTCCTTCAGATAAAGCGGCACGAGATAATCTATGAACTCTTTCATCCTTTTGAAAAACTCGCGTGTTTCGTCCCTTGAGCTTACGAACTCCTTCACGGCCTCGTCCGTCCCGTCCAGTAGTTTTAAGGAATTTACAAAAAAAGGATTCGGCAGGAATCTTATGTCCATGACGATGTCCGCGTCAGCCGGGATACCCCAACGATAGCCGAAGGATATTATATTGATCATCATCTTCGCGGGCGCGATAGGCCCTGAGAACAACTCCTTTATATAGCCTGTAAGCTGATGAACGTTGTACTCGGTTGTGTCAAGCACCTTGTCGGCGTGAGACTTTACCTCGTTCAACATCTCCCTCTCCCGCGTTATGCCCTCAAGCGGGGACTCCGACAGGGCCAGCGGATGCCTCCTCCTCGTCTCGCTGAACCTCCTTGCCAGCGCCTCGTCCGTGGCCTCCAGATAGATAAGCTCAACCCGGCACGTAGAGCCCTTAAGCTCCGCGAATACCGGCGCAAAGGACTTGAGAAACTCCCGCTCCCTTACGTCCACTACGGTTGCCACCTTGGTTATCTCGTATGACTGGGCGAGCAGTTCCATGAACTTAGGGAGAAGCGTAAGCGGCATGTTGTCCACGCAGAAGAACCCCAGGTCTTCCAGCGCCTTTACCGCCGTGCTTTTACCGGACCCTGAAGGGCCGCTCAACACCACAAGTCGTATGTCTTTCAAAGAGTAAGCCCTCGCCTCTCGCTTGATAACCGCCTTTACTTGCGCTTTCGAGGACTCTTTTTCATTGAAGCCGCCAGGTCGGCCTCGAAGTTCCTTGCCGAATGATGCCCCATTATCTTGAGTATCTGATTCCTTGCAGCGACCTCCACGATAGTGGCCACGCTCCTGCCTGAAGACACCGGTATCTTCATGTACGACAGCTTTACGCCGAGTATCTCCTGCGTGTTTTCCTCGAATCCGAGCCTGTCGTATTCGCCTTCCGAATCCCACTTGACCAGTTCGACCACGATGTCCATCTGCTTTCTTTCGCGTATGGCCGTGATGCCGAACAGGTCTTTTATGTTGACTATGCCGAGGCCGCGTATCTCCATGTGGTATCGTATCAAGTCAGAGGCGGTGCCGAAGAGAATCGCGGGCGGCATCTTCTTGATCACGACCACGTCATCCGAGACCAGCCTATAGCCGCGCGAAACGAGGTCAAGCGCGCACTCGCTCTTTCCGATGCCGCTCTTTCCCGTGATGAGAATGCCAACGCCGAGCACGTCCACAAACACGCCGTGCAGCATGACGCTCGGCGCGAGCCTCTCCTCTAAAAATTTGGTTATCAGGTCTATTACGATTGACGAGGTAAGCCGTGTCTTGAAAAGCGGGATATTCCTTAAAGCGCAAAGCTCGATAAGCGAGGCTGGCGCGTCCAACCCCCTTGTAACGATTATGGCCGGGATGGACGACTTCTCAAGGAGCGCGAAGGTCCTTTCGAGCTTTTCCTTCCTGAGGCTTAACAGATAGCCTATCTCCGCGGCGCCGAATATCTGCACCCTGTCCGAGTGCAGTTCCTCAAGCAGTCCGGTAAGCAAAAGCCCGGGCTTTTGGATGCGCGAGGTGGTAACCTCCCTGCCAAGGCCCCTCTTGCCTTCTATAAGCTCAAGCCCGAGCCTCTCGGCAAGTTGAGGCTCTGAAAACTCCTTTACCGGCACGCCCATATAATGACCCCGATAGAGACAATGGTTAGCGGATAGCGGCGTAGCGCGTCACGCGCCGACATTCCTCCGGTCAGCCTCAACGATGATTCTATGTACCTCGGATGGGTTTTCCGCGTGCATAAGCCTTGTCCTGCACTCCTGATTTTTAAGCATCTGGGAGATGCAGGCCAATATCTTCAAGTGCGCTGCCGTGGCGCTCTGGGGCGCGATTATCATGAAAAAAAGGTATACCGGCATCCCGTCCATGGAGTTGAAGTCAACGCCGGACAAGCTCCTGCCGAAAAAGACCTTTATCTCGGCAAGCCCCTTTATCTTGCCGTGCGGTATGGCTACGCCGTGTCCTATCCCGGTAGTGCCGAGTTTCTCCCTGTTGAGCACCGCCTGCAAAAGACGCCCCTTGTCAAGGCCAAAGACCTTTGGCGCAACGCCACGCGCCATCTCGTCAAGGAGTCCGGCCTTTTCCCTTGCCTTCAGATCAAGGATAATGTTGTCCTCGGTAAGAACGTCGGAAAGCACCATATGGTTAAATGTGAGAGCCGGCTTACTTCATCTGCGCCTCTATAAGGCCGTACTCTCCGTCCTTTGTCCTGTAGATTACGTTTATGTGGCTCGTCGCCGAATCGGTAAAGACGAGAAAATCGTTGTCCACTACGCCCATCTGCATGGCCGCCTCTTCAACGGACATCGGCTTTATGAACCTGTTCTCCTTCGTTACAATCCTCGGTCTCGCGCCGGCTGGGACGGCCGCTTGAGCGCCGAGCGCCTCCTTCACGGTCTCTGCGCCGTGGGGTTTATGGTCCTTTACCTTCTCCTTATGCTTTCTTACCTGCTTTTCCAGCTTGTCCATGACCATGTCAATTGCCGAATACATGTCCTGAGTGTCGCACTGCGCCTTTATCGCAACCCCGTTTGCGCTCGCCGTCGCGTCAGCTATGTGGCGTATCTTCTCGACCGACAGTGTCCAATGGATGTCTATCGGCTCGAATAGATATTTGGCAAGCCGCTCCGACTTTTCAAGGGCGTATTTTCTCAACGGCTCTGACGAATCCATGTGTCTGAAAGTGACTGTAACCTGCATGCTTTAACCTCCGGTTTTATATAGTCTGGCTCTAAAAATTGCTATTTTTTCCGATCTCTGCGTCAGGGCGAAAATAAAAATGCTCACATATTGCATATATGCTCCGCTTTTTATTTTCGCCCTTCCCTGACCTCGAAAAAACTATCTAATTTTTAGAGGCAGACTATGATTTTTCAGAAAAGCCCTCAATAGGCGCTCTTTCTCCTGCTTGACGGTAAAACCCCCAAAGACTCCCTGTATTTGGCCGCAGTCCTTCTGGCCAGCACGATGCCGGAGAGCTTCAAACGCGCAACGATCTCCATGTCGCTCAAAGGGTTCTTTGCGTCCTCGGACTTTATAATCTCGCCCAGTCTGGACTTTATGTATTCGGCAGTTACGTCGCTGCCGTCGGTTTGAGAAAGCGACGTGGAGAAAAAATACTTGAGCTCGAATATCCCGCGCGGCGTATGCACGTACTTGTTGGAGGTTACCCTGCTCACGGTGGACTCATGTACGCCAAGCTCGGTTGCCACGTCCCTAAGCACAAGAGGCTTTAGGAATTGAAGCCCCTTGTCCAGAAATTCCTTCTGAAACCTCACTATGCACTCAACGACCCTGTATATGGTACGCTGCCTCTGATGCACGCTCTTGATGAACCATGCGGCGCTCCTCAGCTTCTCCTGTATGTAGCCCTTTGCCTCGGCGTTCATATGCCCGTCCTTTGCGGAGATAAGCCGCCTGTAATACGAGCTTATCTTGAGTTTGGGCATCCCGTCATCATTGAGCGTTATGACGTACTCGTCCCCCACCTTGTGGATGTACACGTCCGGCACTATCTGACGCTCATCCCCAGCGCCGAAACCGGCGCCCGGAGACGGATTCAAACGCTTGTTTATGACCCTTGCGGCATTGGCGACTTCTTCAACCGTAATGCCAAGCTGCTTTGCGATGGACTTGAGATTCTTGCGCGCAAGCGCGTCGAGATGGGACGATATTATCTCCTCCACCACCGTATCCCTTACCGGCATCTCCATCGCCTGTGTAAGCAGGCACTCCCTCAGCGTCCTTGCGCCAGCGCCTATTGGATCAAACCTCTGGATGGCCTTCAAAACCG
Organism: Deltaproteobacteria bacterium; assembly: GCA_038043305.1. Lineage (GTDB taxonomy): Bacteria > Desulfobacterota > GWC2-55-46 > GWC2-55-46 > GWC2-55-46 > JACRCE01. The sequence goes on from JBBTCG010000007.1 coordinate 15,599, forward strand.
CCTCGATTGCCACGGACTCAGCGCCGGTCTGCTGCGACATCTCGGATAATGTCCGCGCCTCCACCTCGGCGTCGCGGAGGCCCTCGGCGTCCACGTACCTCAGATACCCGTCCTCCGCGATATTGCCTATTATGAATTCGCCAAGACGCAGATCATCGGCGTCAAGACCGCTGATATTGAGCTGGCGAAGAAGGTGATCGCCAAGACCACGGGTCGTTGACGGGATGTTCGATACAGGGTCGTCTTCATCATCCCTGACGCTGAAGTCCACGCCTCCAGAATGCGACCTGTCCTGCTCAAGATACGCCTGCCAGTCAATCTCCGGCTTTTCCGGCTCCGTCTCGGTTGGTATCACGTTACCGTCGCTATCGGTCGTCTCCCAATCGGTCTCCGGTTTTTCAGACTCCGTCTCGGTTGGTATCGCTCTACCGTCACCATCCGTCATCTCCCAGTCAATCTCCGGCTTTTCCGGATCAATCTCCGGCGATGATTCGGCTTCATGCTCAGAGTCGTTTGCCGCCTCTATTACCGGGTTGGTCTCAAGTTCGAGTTTGACCATCTCGGAAAGCTCAAGCCTTGAGAGCTGTAGCAGCTTTATCGCAAGCTGAAGCTGCGGCGTCATCATGAGACTTTGCGTGAGCTTTAATTCCTGTTTGAGTTCGTATGCCATTAGCCGGCCATTTTACCTTTACAGCCTGAACTTCTCTCCAAGATAGACCTCGCGCACCCGCCTGTTTTCTATTATCTCAACCGGCGTGCCGGCCTTCAGAAGCTTGCCCCCGTCGATGATATAGGCGTGGTCGCAGATACCGAGCGTTGCCCCGACGTTATGATCCGTGACCAATATGCCTATCCCCTTCTTCCTGAGAGCAAGCATTATCTCTTGTATCTCTCCGACGGCTATCGGGTCTATGCCGGAGAACGGCTCATCCAGGAGAAGAAATGACGGGGAGTTCACCAGCGCCCGCGCAATCTCCACCCGTCTTCTCTCGCCGCCGGAAAGGGCATAAGCCTTTGTCTTCGCAAGGCGCTTGACGCCGAGGTCGTCAAGGAGCGCCGAGGTGCGCTCGTTTATCTCCTGCCCACCTACGCCTATGTGCTCGAATATCGCCTTTACGTTATCCTCGACGGTAAGTTTTCTGAAAACCGACGGCTCCTGCGGCAGATAACTCAAGCCCATACGCGCCCTCGCGTACATCGGAGAGAGCGTGATGTCCTCGTTGCCGAGCGTAACAGAGCCTTCATCAGGGCTTATAAGACCCACGGTCATGTAAAACGTCGTGGTCTTCCCGGCGCCGTTCGGGCCTAAAAGCCCGGCTATCTCGCCCGGCGCGACGGAGAGGCTTACGCCGTCAACGACCCGTCTTTTGTTAAAGGACTTAACGAGACCCTTTACAACGAGCTTCTTCACTTATACCTTTTCCTGACGGCTGAACGCAATTTTTCTGAGGCATGATAACCGCCCTTACGCGCCCGCCGCCGTCGCTCTGCACCATTGCGTTGTCGTCGTCAAGGCTTACCGTTATCTTGTCCCCCTTTACGCTGTCGGAGCACTGCACTACCTCAGCCTGTCCGGTAAGTACTATCTTGCGCGACGTCCTGTCATATACGGCCTTGGCCGCGGTTGCAACCTTTTCCTGCTGGAATATGCGGACGCTCCCAACGGCAACCATGTCGTTTATCTCGTTGTCCTTGCCGTACGTAACGGTAAGCTCGTCGGCGCACAGCGTAAAGTCCTCGATTGCCACGACGTTGCCCCTGAACACGACAAAGCCCCTGGACTTATCGGCCTGCATGGTGTCGGACAAAACAGTTACCGGCTTTTTCGCGGGCAACGGCTCAGCGGCGATGGCCGGAACAATCAAGGCTGAAATCAGACCTATACCTATAAAAACCGTCGCAAGAAAAACTCTCCATGCTGAGCGCGGCATAAAAGAAATCCAACCGTGCATCAGTTCACCTCGTTCCTAATTACGGCCTTTACGCCGCTTTGGAGTTCAACCGTGTCCTTCTCTATATCGGCAATAAGTCCTGTGCCGGTTATACTCATCGTGCCGCTCGTCATCTCCACGAATCCGGCTGATGTAATCTTTTTTGATTTTATCAGGTACCTCGCGGCCTGAGTCTTGAGCGTGCCATCCTTTGAGTTTATCGTAACGCCGCCGGAGGCGTCCACAACGCCAGCGGTCTCGTTAACTACCGCCATGGGGGAGCGCATGACGTACTTATGGCCGTCTTTTGAATAAAAGAGGCCTTTTACGTTTTCAAGCGTTGCATCCTCGCTGCCCTTGATGCGCGTCGCTCCGTCGGCGTAAATCTCCCACTCAAGCCTCCCGGCCTTTGTGCCGGAGTAATGGATGTTTTTCACGTCAAGCCCAACGCCGCCAGCCTCGATAAGCGTCAGCCTGTAGTCATCCCTGCCGCTGTAATGAACAAAGATCATTACAGCAAGACCCATTAACAGCAAGGCCACAAAAGAGGCAAGTAAAACCCTCGTTCTTTGATTCATAAAACCGCAAGGAAAAACCCTATGTTTACCTATGGAATACGCCAACCAATACAAAAATTATACCATCCAAGGCGCGATGAGTAAAGATTTTTCACTTACCTTTCTTGAAAGAAAGGTAAGTGAAAGAACTTTAATAGGGAATAAACACCAAGGCTGACGAATACAAATATTGCCCGTGCGGCTTGTCCCCCTTGCCGGGGCTAACCGTGCCTTTACGGTTAGCCCAAACTCGTATTGCCCACACATCACGGTATTTAGGTGTAGCGTCTCATTGCCTCTTCCCATTTGCCTTGCGCCTTTAATATCAACTCAGCCGTCTCCCGCACCGCACCCCTTCCGCCGGGAGCCGTTGTTACATAGTGGGCGGAGAGCCTCACCTCTTTAACCGCGTCGGCCACGGCAACTGAAAACCCGGCTCGCCTCATCACCGGCAAGTCAATCACGTCGTCTCCGGCATAGGCGGTTTGGTTGGGGTGCAACTTGGTCTTTGCAAGCAAATCATCAAATGCAGCGGCCTTGTCAATTGCACCCTGAATCACAAGCTCTATGCCGAGGTTTGCCGCCCTGTGAGCAACAACCTTGGACGAGCGCGCCGTTATTATGGCGGTGTCTATTCCGGCGCGTTTCAACATCTTTATGCCGTGCCCGTCCCTGACGTTAAAGGCCTTTATCTCCACGCCCTCGTCGGTATAGATTATACTTCCGTCGGTCATCACGCCGTCCACGTCAAGGACAAGGAGCTTTACAGGACGTATCCTGACGATGAGCGCGTTTTCAATGTCCATATCCATTATACACCCGTGCCGGCCGCGTCAAACGTATTTACGCGCCGTCACCTTGAATCTGTTATTAAATTCCAAAGTCTCGTCGGAAGAAGAGAGGTCAAACAGGAACGCAAGACAAGACCCCTGATATATCTTTTCAAACCCGCTCTCCGAGAGAGAGACCGTGTACACGGGAAAACGCCACAAGGTTGCTGAAACCCCGGACTCTATCGTCAACATGACGCCGGTAAATGAATCAATAAGGTCTACCGCGTTTACCCCTTGAAGCTCTCCGGCGGAGCCAAGCCCGGCAGCCGCGTCCGCCTCCACCTCCGGATAAGCCGCCGGAGAAAACTCATACCGGCAGGCAGGCCCGTCGCAACACGGCAGGATAAGGTTAAACTCCACGCAAAACCTATGGCCTGCGGCACGGGTTTTTTCACCTATGACCGCCGTATAGTCAACGACAAAGGAGTTGTCGTCACGGGCGCTGAACCGTTTTTGCACGGATACGTCTTGGCCGTCCCTTGTGAGCGTTACGCCTTTGTCGTCTATCGTTGCCGAGTAGCCTGAGTCTGCGAGCGAGGCCGAGTCCTTATATATATTGGCCGAGAAGTCGTCGAGTGAGGTCTTCATGTCGAGCAGTCTGTCTACGAATGATGCGCGCCTTGCCGCGTCGAACTTCAAAAGCGCCTCTAGCCCCTTTTCCTTTGCAATAAGCATGTCATGGATGCTCTTTCTCCCGCCATCATCATCTGCGCCGGATGCTGCGGCGTCGGTCAGCTTATGATGATACCCCTCCTGCCATCTCGACAGGGTATTGGAAAAGTTGACGGCTGAGGGTTTGAAGTCCATCTCCACAAGGGTCCCGCCTTGGCGAGGACTAATGAAAAGGTTTAACTCCCGCGTCCGTATTATCGCCTCGTCGTAGCCGTCCGCGTCAACGTCCTGCGCGGATACGGAAGGCGCCGCCGAATCGTCAACCGCGTTTTCCGCCTTTATGACGTTCTCATAAGCGCTTGTCCTCAGATGCGGCAGATACAACCCGCCGAACACGCCGTGCCAGTACGGGTCGTTGCTCTGCGCCTTGTATAAGTGATTCGTTCCCTCGGTCTTATCAGCGCCTTCGCGGGCCGCGTCAACCGCTTTGCTCGCAAGAAGCATCCTCTTATGGAGCCAATTGGACTCTGGATACTTGGCAAAGAAGTTCCGCCACTGTCCGCCCTGCAAAAACCTGAACACGCGTTGAGCGTCGTCGCCGTAGCGTTTAAGCTCTTCTATCAACTCGGCGTAAGACCTTGCCGACTCTGCGGGCAAAGACCATTCTCCCATCTCCATGTACGACGTGGTAGGCAGATAGACCCTGCCGAGCGGCTCTTCAAGAGAGATATACTCCGCAAGCGTTACCGGCTTGAGCCAGCCGAGCGATGACTCAATCTTGGTAAAGAACGACTCAAGCCATCCGTCCTCGAAAACCCATTTATCGGTGCCGGGCCAGACTCCGAACTTTTCTCCGTCGTCCCCGTAAATGGCGCAGTTGCCGCGCTTCAAAAAACCCTTGAGCGACTTCAGATGCGCCTCAAGCTCGTCGGCCGGCTTAAAGGGTATAAGATACCGGAGCCTCTCGCTTCCGGGGAAGACCCTTACCATGTTCCCCTGATCTTCGGTTACATAATAGCCGCCAAGGACGTCCCTTGAGAGGCCGGACTTGATAAAATGAAAGTCGTCAACAAGGAGATATTCGACGCCGGCCTTTTTAAGGCTTGTCGGCATGGAAGGCTCCCACACCCTTTCAGCAAGCCATATCCCGGAAGGGGCAGAGCCGAAGACGTCGTGAATCCTCGCGGACATCTGTCGTATCTGGCCGATGCGGTCGGCTTCAGGTATCACGGCAAGGACAGGCTCATAGTAGCCGCCGCCCATTATCTCAACCTGCCCGCGTTCAACCATTGCCTTCAGGAGGGCGACGTACTCGGGCTTCCTCTCTATGATCCAGTCGAGCAAAAATCCGGAATTATGGAGGGTTAGTTTTATTGACGGATGCCCGGAGAGGGCGCGAAGGAACGGCCAGTACGACTTTCTGTACGCCTCCTCAAGCACGAAGTCGAAGTTGCCCACCGGCTGGTGGTTATGGATGCAAAGGGCAAGATAGGTCATGTGGAGTAACGGGTTAGCAGGCAATATAGCAGTTTCGCTCTTTTTGCGCCACTAATACTTGTGAGGGTAACGTCAAAGCAACTCCACGACGTGCGCCACCTTGGCATCAACGCCGTAGCGATGAAGCGCATCCCTGAGTTGAACGATGCAGCCGGGACAGGCCGTTGCAACAACCTGAGCGCCTGAGGCCGCGACGCTCTCGGCCTTTCGCCTGCTTATCTCGATGGACAAGTCATAATTTGTCGTGCTGAGTCCGCCGCCAAGGCCGCAGCAACTGCACGGGAAGCGCATCTCCTTATAATCAACGCCCGGCGCATTCGCCAAAAGCGCCCTCGGCTCCTGCCTGATGCCCTGTGCGCGGTTTAAGTGGCACGGGTCATGGTACGTTACAGTCAGTTTTTCTTCCCCACCCTTCTTCTCTCCGGCCTTGCCAACAAATCCCAACTCGTTGGTCAGGAGTTCGGTTATGTCCCTCACCTTCGCGCAAAACGCCTCTACACGCGGGGACAACTCAGTGTCATCGGCCAAAAGCTCTTTGAAGAGTTTTTTAAGTCCGTGCCCGCAAGTGGCGCATGAGGTGGTTATATAGTCAACGGGATATGACTCGAACGCCTCTAAATTCTTCAATGCCATCGCGCGCGCCGTGTCTTTGTCGCCCATTGAGTACGCCGGCATACCGCAGCAGACCTGCTCAGGCGGCACGCAAAGGCCGACCCCCGCCCTTTCCAGCACGTCAAGCGTGGCAACGCCGACTTGCGGCATTAAGTAGTTTACGCCGCAGCCCGCATAGAACGCGACCTTCTTAATGCTTGTCCCTTGAACGATGGGCGGGACATAAGCCTTTGCACGGCTCATCTCAAGAAAGGTCTGTTTTGCAAGCGGTGGAAGGAGTCTGCCGCCTCCGATTACCGGCAGACTGAAACGCGAAACAAGCCCTGTCTCACTTGAAGCATCCTTCAGAAACAACCCCTGAAGAGCGCCTGCAATCTTGATGGCCGTCCCCTTTAACCCGCCGGGATCTGAAAGCGCCTTCAATATCATTGACGCGGCAAACGGCATCCCCTGCTTTTCCACTATTCCGGCGCGCGCGGCAACGAACACGCCAACGGTATCAACGCCGTTGGGGCAAGAGTCCTTGCATGCCCCGCAAAGCGTACACTCCTTGATATGCCTGACGTATGCCTCGCTCATCTGAATCTCGCCGTTTGAAAGCGCGCCTATCAGCGTGAGCTTACCCCTCGCGCATGAGGTCTCCCTGTTCAAAACCCGCGTAGTCGGGCATATGGAACGGCATGTGCCGCAGGCAACGCATCTGCCGATCTCTTTCCTAAGAAGTTCGTTGTTCATCATTGACTTATGCCCTTCAACCTCCGGCGAACACCTTGCCCGGGTTCAATATGCCGTTCGGGTCAAAGCTCGTCTTTATGCGCTTCATCAATGCGATTACATCTGCGCCAAGCTCCATGCCGATATACGGGGCCTTCGTTATCCCGACGCCGTGTTCGCCGGATATGGTTCCGCCGAGGCCCAGCGTGAGTTTGAATACGTCGCCAACTGTCTCATGGGCGGCCTCGGCCTCTTTCGCGTCCTTTCCGTCATACATGATATTAACGTGTATGTTGCCGTCTCCGGCGTGTCCGAAACAGGCGATAAGAAGGCCGCGCATTTTGGCTATCCCGCTTATGCCGTTGACAAGCGCCGGTATCTCGGACCTCGGCACAACCACGTCCTCGTTTATCTTGTTGGGCTTAATCCTGAAGAGCGAGGCTGATATAGCCTTCCTTGCCTTCCAAAGGTTACGCACCTCTTTTTTATCAGCAGCCTCGTCAACGGTCGAAGCGCGGTTTTCCATACATACGCGCCTTACCTCCGTTGCCTCTCTCAACGTACCCTCAACAGTCCCGTCAACCTCGATGATAAGGAAAGAGCCTGCCTTAGGCAGTCCCACGTTTGCGTATTCTTCAACGCACCGGATGGAGATTGAGTCAACTATCTCCAGAGTTGACGGCGTTATCCGCGCCTTTATTATGCCGGATGCCGCGGCGGCCGCGTCAACGAGCGCAGGGAATACGGCAAGCAAAGTCCTTGTGGACTCAGGAAGCGGGATAAGCCTGAGCGTGGCCTTTGTTACGACTCCAAGCGTGCCCTCCGAGCCGACTATAAGCCTTGTAAGGTCATACCCGACGACCCCCTTGGCGCATCTGGTGCCGGTGTTGATTATCTCTCCGGTGCCCAGCACGACCTCAAGACCGAGCACATAGTCCCGCGTAACGCCGTATTTGACGGCGCGAGGCCCTCCGGCACACTCCGCTATATTCCCGCCAATGGTGGAAAAATTGAGGCTCGTCGGGTCAGGCGGATAAAAGAGCATCCTCTTCTCAACCTCCTGCTGGAGCTCCCACGTAATGACGCCCGGCTCAACCGTTGCCGTAAGGTTTAACTCGTCAATGACGATGATGCCCCTCATCCTTTCGGTTGACAGCACCACACCGTGCTCCACCGGCACACTCCCGCCGGTAAAGCCGGAACCCGCTCCGCGCGGTATTACTGGAAACCTCTCGGCATTGGCCATCTTGAGGATACACGATACCTCTGCCGCATTTTTGGGAAATACAACGGCATCCGGCATCTTCCTGATGTTCGTCGCGTCGTAGGCGTAACACAGCAGATCCTCCTTTGAAAAGGAGGCGTACTCGTCGCCGACTATACGCTTGAGCTCTTTTTTTACGTCTCCGGTAAGCACGATGTTCTCCTCGCCTCAACGCCATTGATAATGGCGCATCATTATATTATATCTCTAACGGGCGATGATTTCAAAAAACGAACTATGGAGGAATCAGCCCTTGCTTTTATTAAAGGTTCTGTTCAGCTTTGACCAGAAAAACAATCGCCGAAGCCGTCATATGCAAGATATATGAGACGATATGCTCAGGAACCACTATCGGCAAAGCCCCTTGCCCGTGCGCGCCGAGTTTATTACGGCCGGTTGGGACGCCGCCTTCCAATAAGCTTCTCAAGCCGGACATGTTTGCTTGCCAAAAATCCGGCACTAATCCATTTTTACAGCAAACTTCAATCAACCCCTTGCTGGCGTCTTTCGGTGAATACGACCAGCGCCTCTTGTCGCAAATGATCTTCATAGTGCTTTCAAACGCCTTTGAGGCTTCATTAAGGGCTTCTTTATGATTACCTTTACGGTAATGTCCGTAAGCCGTCAAAAACTCTTGTTGTGCCCCGGCATATTCTTTTTCGCCAAGCAACATCAATGCCGGCTTGACGGCTTCAGCGTGGATCAACTGTGAATCTATACGAATTATCTCGCCATTTGAATATTCATAACCAATGCCATGCTCCTTGAATCTTTCATTCAACTCTGCGATTTCATCGCCGCGGACAGCGCGAAAAGAAAGTTCAATCACGTCTAAGACCTTTTCAAAGTCGTTTTCTTCCAAGAAAAAATGAATGACCTCCTCTGGAAAACTTAGTCTATTATTACTGTGCAGATGAAATACACCATATTCCTTGCGTAAAATCTTTGCAATTGCAGTATAGTATTTCAAACGATCAAAATTGGAAACAAGAAAATCCTCCCAAATATAGACAATCTGCACGCGCAGTTTCTCAGGGATATTATCGTACTGGTAAATGTCCGGAATTTCACCCC
>JBBTCG010000008.1:0-3685 GCA_038043305.1 Deltaproteobacteria bacterium
CAACGCCGAGTGAGCGGGCGCTTTCGCGCGCCGTTATAGTGGGCGGCGTTGTGCTCTTCACCACCTTTACCCCGGATTCCGATATATGCGCCATGCTCGGCGACAGCAGCATCTATGCGCTTTACTATGAGACGGGAACTGCGTACAGCAAGCCTGTCCTCGGCACGTCGGGAGATACCGTGCTGAGGTCAAAGAGCCTTGGCAAAGGTATGCCGACCACGGTCGGCGTGGCCATAGGCAAGAAGACAAAGGGGTATGTACAGACGTCCACCGGAACAATCGTTGAAATAGAAGCCGATCCTGCGTCTCCGGTGAGGAGCGGACCTGCATCCTGGAGGGAAAAATCAGGGGGCGGCGGAACATCCGAGATAGAGGAGATATACAAGCATATCGTGAAGTAGCCGGGGATTGACAAAGACAAGGCCGCGCAGAGCGCGGCCTTGTCTTTTGACATTTCAAAAGAGGCATTCAAGGTTGACTTTCTTTGACGTTGAGACTAAGATTGCCAAGAAGGGCATTGTCCGCCCTGCAACTGTTCGGCCTGATGGGATAACGATGACGGAGGAGAGACTCTATTGCCAAGTCCTAAAAGATCAGCGAGAAGACCCGCGGTAAGGCAGGAACGGCAAGCGCCGCCAAAGGCCGGTTTCAGAAAGTGGTATGCTTACACCGTGGGCGCGATTATCGTACTCCTGATAGTTGTGTTGTTGTTGAAACGGGGAGGGGAAAAGGAAGAAACCCCTCAGTCAAAAACTACGGCGGCTGTTGAGGCCGTTATTGCGCCTCCGCCTGCGGCGACACAGATGGGCGGCACGGAAGGGGCAAAGGTTCAGCCGGAGCCGGTGAAAAAGAACTTTTTGCCTGAGATGGCGTCGGTAAGGTTAAGCCCAAAGATCATATTCCCGGGAACCGTGATCAAGGGAGAGGCCGAAGGGTCTGATAAAGACGGCGATGACGTTGAATTCAGTTATGTGTGGAAAAGAAACGGCGTGACCGTGCTCGGCGCGGCTTCCGATAAGCTTGATACAAAGGGATTTAAGAAGGGCGACCTGATCACCCTGTATGTTACGCCGTTTGACGGAAAGGAAAAGGGCAGGGTCAAGCGGTCGTCTGCCATCATGATAAACAACAGAACGCCGGAGATAACATCCATTCCGTCGGCGTCCATCACCAACGGAAGGTATATCTATGAGGTCAAGGCCATTGACCCTGACAACGATAAGCTTACCTATTCCCTTGAAAATGCCCCGCCTGACATGACCATTGACGCCGCAAAAGGCGTTATCCAGTGGGATGTTCCGCCAACGGCAGGGGTCAGTTACAGTTTTACGATAGTCGTATCCGACGGCGACGCCAAGGCCTTTCAGGGATTTACCTTAAGCCCCGTGGTGGAAAACAGATAGGAATAAATAGCGGACGTTGCTTCGCCGCCGATGAGCCGTCCCTCACTTCAAGCCACCATATCTGTCACCCTTTTATCTATAATAGATATTAATTATATATAAATTAAAAAAAATACTTGACAACTATGCGAAATTAAAATAAAGTTATCATAAATACAAGCAGAGATGCGTTTCAGGCGTCAGGTTCTAAAATCCCTATGAAGCACGCAGAGAGTAAATATGCCAAGGAATAATCTGAGAAAGATAAGAGAAGAACGCCTTATAAGCAAGGCCGAGCTTGCGAGAAAGGCCGGTATTTCTCCGCTTACCGTGGACAGGATTGAAAACGGTTTCAGTTGCAGGGTTGATACCAAGCGCAAGATTATTCAGGCGCTTGGCATCAAGCTCTCCGATAAGGACAAGGTGTTTGGTGACGCCGGTCACAGATAAGGCGGCGGCAAGCGCGATAAGCTGTAAGCGGTACATACGTTGTGGTTTGCGGGCGGGCATTTGTTTGGTATGATGCGTTCCGTGTAACGCATTGGTTTCATTATTTGAAGGTTGACGGCGAATGATAAAGATAAACCTTTTACCTGTCAGACAGGCAAAAAAGAAGGAATCAATAAGGCAGCAGATCACCATTGCGGCTTTGGGCAGCGTCCTGCTGTTCATAGTCCTTGGCGTATTGTATGCGTCAATCTTAGTAAGCGTATCCGGGCTGAAGGACTCAATAGCCAACGAGGAAAAGGAAGTTGTAAGGCTTGATAAGGAAATAGGAGAGCTGAAGAATCTTGAGGCCGAAAGGAAGGTCGTTCTTGACAAGTTGAATATCGTCAAACAGCTTGAGATAAATAAGCGGCAGCACCTCAAGCTGTTTGCCGACATCGCCGGTTCCGTCCCTGACAGGTTGTGGATTGACTCCTTGAAAGACGTCGGACCAGAGGTTGTAATAAGCGGTTTTGCCTCCGGCGATGAGGTGGTCGCGGATTTCATGCGGATGCTTGAAAAGAATCTTGCCGCGTGGAAGATCGAGCTTGAGGTCGTCAATCAGGTGGAAAAGGAGTCTCAGAAACTGGCTGGCTTTACGATCAAGCTTGAAAGACCTAAGGAAAAAGAAGCAGCGCCGCAGGCTGCGGCCAAACCAAAGGCTTAGGCGGCGCGAGGATACGACGCTAAACCGGCGTCGCATGCGCCGGAGTTGGTTTTATAAAATGGAGAACCGTGCAAAAGATTGATGTAAATGTAATATTGAAACTGCCGACCGTCAAGAAACTTATGATACTTGGGGCGGTTTGGCTTGTCGTCATAACCCTTTTTTATTTCCTGCTGTATGGCGTCAAATTGTCCGAAAAAAGCGACTTAAGCGTAAAGCTTACCGGGTTGAAGGCGACCGTGGCGGAAAAGCAGAAGGTGGCAAGTAACGTCCCCAGGCTTAAAAAGGAGAGAGAAGAATTAATCGCCCAGTTGGCGCTGGCGCTCGCTCAGTTGCCGAATGATAAAGAGATAGCAAACCTCTTAGAGAGCATATCCGCCGCCGCCAAGTCGTCGCGGCTGGAGATATTGACCTTCAAGCCGGGTAAGGAAGTGCCAAAGGGTTTTTATGCCGAGGTGACGATTGACATGAAGGTTGAAGGAGGTTACGCCAACCTCATTTCATTCTTTGAAAGAGTGGCCGGCCTGCCGAGGATCGTCAATATAAGCAAGTTGACCGTAACAAGCGGCAAGGAGGTCAGGGGTGATATTATGATGTCGGCAGGTTTCGTCGCGACGACCTTCAAATTCTTGCCGCAGGCCGCGGAAGCGAAGACCCCGGAGGCGAAGAAATAGATACATGAAGAAGTTGGGAGACATAAGCCGCAAGCCGGAGGCCGTTACGCAAGGCCGCGGATTCAGGGCGGCAAGACTGAGCCGGAGTTTTGCATGGCGCGCGCTTCTTGTTTTCTGCGCGTTGTTTGCCGTCGCTTGCCATCAAGGCGAGACGCCCACACAGCCCAATGTTCAGACGCGAGCGGCAAAAGAGGCGGCAAAGCCCGCGGCGCCAGCCTCCGTTGTAAATGCGACGGATGAGAAAAAGGACGAGGCGCTATCTGCCGCAAATCTGAAAAATCCTTTCAAACCATATATCGTAAAGGTGAGTCTCAGGGCGGCTGTGGTCACGCCCACTACGCCGTTGCAGAAATATGAGATAGAGCACCTTAGATTGGTGGCCGTAATGTGGGGCGCGGATGGCGCATATGCAATGGTAGAGGCGCCGGACGGTAAGGGTTTTTCCATAAGAAAAGGCGACTTGATCGGGAATAGAA
>JBBTCG010000008.1:3695-5968 GCA_038043305.1 Deltaproteobacteria bacterium
AGAAGCGGCAAGGTAAAGAAGATAGACAAGAATCAGGTTGTGGTGGAGGAGCGGTTTACGGGGGCCGGCGGCGAGGTGACAACCAGTGAGTATGCATTGAAACTGCCGCTGTCCAAAGGAGAGGAGGAGTTGCATGAAACACATTGAAATATATCATAAACCGGAAGCAGGAAGCGCGAGGGTGAACGCTGATTTTCCTCGGCGTTTAACGGGCGCATTGAGGGATGTCGTTTCCGGATTAGCGCTTGTTGTGTGCTGCTCGTTGATTTTTTGGGGATGCGCGGGGCCCGCTCAGGAGATGAAACCTGAGGGTGAAAAGCAAAAGGCAAGCATTGAAAAGATAACCGTGATGGAAAACGGCAGGGATGTCTTGATAGAGGCGTCGGGGGTGCTGACATATACCGCCTTTAAGCTGACCGAGCCTGACAGATTGATCATTGACCTTCCAAGCGCCGACGTTAAGAAAGTGAGCGCGCCGATAGACGTCAATAATGATTTTATTACCTCCATTACCGCCGCGAGCTACGGCGATGAAGGGTCAACGCCCATTGCAAGGGTGGAGATAGGGCTAAAGCAGGGAATTGCTCATGAACTCAGAAAGGGCGACGGCAGTATTCTCGTGAGATTGAATCAAGAGGCGGCGCCCGGTCAGGAGGACCTGACCGCTGTAGTTGAGTCAATTGTCGTCGCTACGGCCGCCGACCTGCCGCCCACGCCGGCGACGGAACCATTAGTGCCGCAAGGTGACGCGGTAAAGGAAGAACCGGCGTCAATGGTTGCTAAGGCCTCTGACGTTGCCCCTCCATCGGATGAAGTGAAAGAGTCAAGGAAGGCCGATAAATTGCTGGCGATAGAGGCGAGACAGGAAAACGGCGCAACTGTGATAAGGATTATCGGCAATGGCGCGATAGGCGACTTTAATGCCATTGACATTGACAAAAAGGGGTCGCCAAGACTGGTAGTGGACGTGTGGAACGTTGGAAGCTCCATCCCGAAGAAGGGCATTGACGTAAATACGCCTCACTTTAAAAAAATAAGAATAGGCGAGTATCCCAATAAGACGAGGCTTGTTTTTGACGCAAAACTCAAGACGCTGCCGCCGTATACGATAGAGCGGAGCGGAGATTCCCTGGTTATAATCGCAGGCAACGGCAATGCGAAAAAGACGGATCAAATCAGCGCATCCGACAGCCAAGCCGCGCCGCCTCCTTCGTTAGCGGTCGTTCAGGCGATACCGCCGCCGCCCGCGTCGCCGGAGCCTGACGAGTACGCGAGGCTTACGGGAGTTGACTTTAAGCAGTTGACCGGCAAGGCCCAGCTTACGCTGACCCTGTCGGGTAAGGCGGACTATAAATTGACCAAAAATGCCGACGACGTTGGTTTCGTATTGGACATCGCCGGAGCGGTCATATCAGGCGAGCTTGAAAGAACGTTGGACGCCTCACGGCTCCGCACGCCGGTGGCGAGCATCAGCTCATTTCATCTGCCGTCCGAAACCGGAAAGACCGTCCGCATAGTCGTGAAGCTTAAGGAAAAAACGGCTTACGAGGTCTTACAGGAAGGCGAAGTAATACGGGTAGTCTTCCCGCTTGAGGCCGCGTCACTTTCGATTGCCAAGAAGTCTGACGTAAAATCAGACAAAGAGACCGCGCCTGAGACGAAGGCCCCAGAGGCCGGCGTTGCAAGCCGCAGGATATCCCTGGATTTCAAGGATGCCGACATAGGCAATATCCTGAGGCTCATGGCCGAGGTCAGCAATCTTAATATCATCGCCGGAGAGGACGTCAAGGGCAAGGTGTCCCTTAGGCTTGTGGACGTCCCATGGGAGCAGGCGTTTGACATCATATTGAAGACTAACGGTCTGGGCAGGACGCAGGAAGGCAACGTGGTGCGGATAATGCCGATTATGAAGATTAAGCAGGAAAGTGAAGAGGCCGCCGCGTCAAAGAAGGCCAAGGAGAAGCTCGAAGACCTCGAAATAAAATTATTGCCCGTCAATTACGGAAATGCAAGCGATCTGGAGTCTCAGGTTAAAGGGATGTTGAGCGACAGGGGAACCCTTTCAACGGAAACACGGACAAACACGCTCATCATCAAAGATACCCCTGCTAACATCAAGAACGTCGTTGACATGGTGAAGAAGCTGGACACCCCTACGCCGCAGGTGTTGATAGAGGCAAGGATTGTAGAGGCGCAGAGCAATTTTGCAAGGGACCTTGGCGTTCAGTGGGGGGTGGCGGCTGGCACAACACGAGGCACACCGGAGGGGGACA
>JBBTCG010000009.1:0-4342 GCA_038043305.1 Deltaproteobacteria bacterium
CGTCGAGCGCATAAAAAACGTCGCCGCGCGCGTAGCAAGGACTCATAAGCAAGGTAACAAGGTGGTGGTCGTTCTTTCGGCCATGTCCGGCGAGACGAACAGGCTCGTGGCGTTTGCCAACGAGGCAAGCGAGTTTCCCGTAGGCCGCGAATATGACATGATAGTATCGTCCGGCGAACAGGTTACGATAGGTCTTCTGTCCATCGTGCTCAATGAGATGGGCCTGAAGGCCAGAAGTTTTGCCGGACATCAGGTGCCCATAATAACGGATTCGCAGTTCGGGAGCGCGCGCATAGAGGATATCGGGTGTGATGCGATAATGCGGGAGTTGGCCTCAGGCGGCATAGCGGTCGTGGCCGGTTTTCAGGGCGTTGACGCGGACGGCAATATTACGACGCTTGGGCGCGGCGGCTCGGACACGACGGCCGTTGCCCTTGCCGCGGCATTGAAGGCCGACCTCTGTGAAATATACACGGACGTGGAGGGCGTATATACGACTGACCCGAACATTTGCCATGACGCAAGAAAACTCGCCAAGGTGTCGTATGACGAGATGCTTGAGATGGCGAGCCTTGGCGCAAAGGTGCTCCAGACCCGCTCAGTGGAGTTTGCGAAAAAGTACAACGTGCCGGTGATGGTGCGTTCTTCCTTCTCCGACACAGAAGGCACTCTTGTTTGCAAGGAGGATACTGAGATGGAGAAGGTCGTGGTTTCAGGCGTTACATATAATAAGGACGAGGCCAAGATTTCGGTTCTTCGCGTGCCGGACAGGCCCGGCATAGCGGCAAGGCTATTTAAGCCGCTCACGGAGGCCGGCATCAACGTTGACATGATAGTGCAGAACATCAGCCATGACGCGCATACCGACCTTACGTTCACGGTCTCCAAGTCCGAGTTCAAGCGCGCATTGAAGCTCGTAAGAGAAACGGCCTCGGCCATAGAGGCAAAAGAGGTCATCGGAGACCCGAACATAGCAAAGGTCTCGATAGTCGGCGCGGGCATGAGAAGCCATGCCGGCGTAGCCTCAAAGATGTTCGACGTAATGGCCGCCGAGGGCATAAACATCCAGATGATCTCCACGTCGGAGATAAAGATATCCTGCGTGGTGGACGTAAAGTACACGGAGCTTGCGGTAAGGGTGCTCCATGACGCATTCGAACTGGGCAAGGAAGAGGTTAATGAGGAGAGGTGATGGGATGTATGAAAAGTTCTTCGCTTAAATACGTTAATGAATGCGTAGAGAAGGAGGAGCTATGACTACGCACCCACAGATTTGGGATATTGTGCAAAGCAAAATGCAACGAGGGCGATGGGTTGCATTAGGTGTACCCAAATGGAAGCGTAATGTCAGGAATGTTCTCCAATATCGAAAAAAGACAAAAGAAATCGATTGGGACAAAGCCGCGCGATACATGATTCGTTGAAAAATAGCTTTGTTATACCTTATGCTTAAAAAAACATTTTTGAAGACCGACATCGAAGCCTCCCTTGCCGAATTAAAAACGGAATTGAGACTTCTCTATAATGAGCGTCTTATATCCGTTGTTTTGTACGGCTCTTACGCAAGGGATGCGGCGTGTGAAGGTTCCGATATTGATGTCGTGGTTGTCCTGAAGGGACGGGTCAGTCCGGGCAGGGAGATTGACCGTATGCTCGATGCGGTAAACGACTTGAATCTCAAATATAACACCCTTATTTCAGTTTACCCGTTGTCGGAAAAGTCATTTCTAACCCTACGCAGCCCTCTTTTGCTTAACTTGAGGAGAGAAGGTGTCCATCTGTGAAAGAGATAGACAGCTTGCTTGAGCGGTCGAAAAGATACGTAAAATCGGCAAAGCTCCTTGTAAAAGATAAAGATTTTGAATCAGCGGTTTCGCGCGCGTATTACGCCATGTTTTATTGCGCCGAGGCGCTTTTGTTGGCTAGGGATTTGTCTTACTCAAGTCATAAGTCTGTAATCTCCGGCTTCGGCGAACAATTCGTTAAGACCGGTATCTTTGACAAAAAAATGAGCAGGGCTCTGACGCGCGCCTTTGAGAAGAGGCAGGTCAGTGATTATGATTCTGCATTTACGCTTTCAGAGAAAGACGCAATGACGGTTTTGGATGAGGCTCAAGAGTTTGAAGAAACCGCAAATCGTTATTTGAAAGAACAGGGATTTTGTAAATAAAAATGCTCAAACTCTACGACACCACGCTTAGGGACGGCACGCAGGCCGAGGAGGTATCCTTTTCCGTTGAGGATAAGCTGAGGATTGCGCGTTGTCTTGACGGCATAGGGATACATTATATCGAAGGCGGCTGGCCGGGCTCTAACCCAAGAGACGCGGAGTTCTTCGAGCGCATGAGAAAGGAAACCCTTGCCTTCTCAAGGCTCGTGAGCTTCGGCGCAACGAGGCGCGCTCATATCAAGGCGGCAAAAGACGCGGGTCTCAAGACCATGCTCTCTTCCGGCGCCCCTGCCGTGTGCCTGTTCGGCAAGTCGTGGAAGCTGCACGTTGCAAAGGCGCTCCGCGTGTCGCTGGACGAAAATCTTGAGATGATATTCGACTCGGTCAGGTACCTTAAAGGCCGCGTTGACGAGGTCTTCTACGACGCCGAACATTTCTTCGATGGCTTCAAGGACGACCCTGAATACGCGATAAAGACGCTTCAGGCCGCTGAGGACGCGGGGGCCGACTACATCGTGCTTTGCGACACCAACGGCGGAAGTCTGCCGTTCGAGGTACAGAGGATTGTAAGGGAGGCGGCCGCGCTAATCGCCGCTCCCCTTGGCATCCACGCCCATAACGACTCCGAGACGGCCGTGGCCAATTCGCTCGTCGCCGTCAAGGAAGGCGCGGTCTGCGTGCAGGGCACAATGAACGGCTTTGGCGAGCGATGCGGCAACGCCAATCTGTGCTCAGTCATACCAGCGCTTAAAGCCAAGATGGGCATTGACTGCATAAGCGATGAGCGGTTGAAGAGGCTCCGCTCCGCGTCGCGGTTCGTCAACGAGCTTGCCAACATGCCTCATTCGAGGCATCAGCCTTACGTCGGGGACGCGGCCTTCGCGCACAAGGGCGGCATACACGTCAGCGCCGTGATGAGAAGCCCCCAGACATACGAGCACGTCAGGCCGGAGTCGGTGGGAAACACTCAGCGCGTCATCGTGTCCGACCTTTCGGGCAAATCGAACCTGTTATATAAGGCCGCTGAGTACGGCCTTGACATATCGAGCAAGGCCGAGGTAGTGCAAGACCTTTTGCGTGAGCTAAAGTCCCTTGAGCATCAGGGCTTTCAGTTCGATGGCGCGGAGGCGTCGTTCGAGCTTCTCATACAAAAGGCGCTCAAGAAACGCAAGCGCTACTTCAAGCTCCTCGGTTTTACGGTAATAGACGAAAAGACAAGGGAGGACGAGCCGCCGCGTTCCGAGGCCGCCATAAGGCTTGAGGTGGGCGGCGTGGTCGAGCACACCGCGGCAGAGGGCAATGGCCCGATCAACGCCCTTGACGCGGCGCTCAGGAAGGCGCTTTACCGGTTTTATCCGTCGCTTAAAAAGGTAAGGCTCATTGACTTCAAGGTGCGCGTGGTCGCGGGCGCGGAGGGCACAGGGGCAAGGGTCAGGGTCCTTGTCGAGAGCGGCGACGGGGTTGACAAATGGGGCACGGTCGGCGTATCCGAGAACGTAATAGAGGCAAGCTGGCAGGCGCTTGTTGACGGGCTTGAGTACAAGCTCTACAAGGATAAGGTCAAGGCATCGCATTGAAGATGACAGCCGGAAGAGATACGCGATACATTGCCTTCCTTGTCGTTGCGTTGTTTCTTTTTTTTGTTTCTCTTGTCGGTTCTTCATCTTCTTTTCGGGCATGGCGGGACGGCTCTCATGGAGAGCGGCAAGAGGTCGTTGCAAGCGGCGCGGCGCTGCCTTTCCCGGTATTTCCCATCAACATAAACACGGCGACGTTTGACGAATTGGTGCTTTTGCCGGGCATCGGCGAGAAGACCGCAGCCCGTATAATCGAGCGCAGGGAGAGGACAGGGGGCTTTAAGTCCCTTGATGAATTGAAGGAGATTAAGGGCATGGGACAAGCCGCCGTTGAAAAGCTCAACGGTCTTGCTGTGGCACGAAAAGATGGGTGATTGAGAAAAATTGAGAAATATTTTGGCTCATGCGCAACACATAGTGTTCGGCAGCCCGGCTGATTATTCCCTATTAAAGTTTTTTGGCTTACCTTTTTTTCAAAAAAGGGTGCTTGCCGCACGGGCAATATTAGCATAAGCCTGCCCCCGAATGTTTCTATCGGGGGTCAGCCTTGGTGTTTATTCCCTATTAAAGTTCTTTGGCTTACCTTTCTTTCAAG
>JBBTCG010000010.1:0-5655 GCA_038043305.1 Deltaproteobacteria bacterium
TTCGTCGCTCCTCGACGCCTTGCATCTGGCTGGGTTCCCATTGCGTCTTTTCATTTTTGCAATGGGAAGATTTGAGCAGCCTAGACAAAATTTGAGTTTTTCAGCGGCCTTTCGCAAATATCCGTGCAGCCCGTTCAACGTCCATTTTTATGCGCTTGGCAAGGCGCGATGCGCTTTTGAACCGTGTTTCAGCCCTGAGTCTCCTGAAGAACCGTATTTCAACATTCTTACCATACATATTACCCTTGAAGTCCAGCAGATGCGCCTCAACGCCTTCCTTGCTGGCCATTGCGTGGGTGAAGGTCGGGGCAGTGCCGATATTCAGCACGGCGGGATATGCCTTGGCATTGTATATTGCCATGACCGCGTACACGCCCCTTTCAGGTATAAGCTCGCTCGTAACGGCAAGGTTTGCCGTCGGAAAGCCGAGCGCACGACCGTCGCCCCTGCCCTTTACGACGCGGCCGTGAATGGAGTACGGCCTGCCCAACAGCCTTGCCGCGCCTCCGACGTTTCCTGCGCGTAAGAGCGCCCTTATCCGTGAGCTGCTGACTATAGCCCCGGCCTTTTTATAGGCCGGGATGACGTTTACCTTAAAGCCGAACTCCTCTCCAAGCGCCTTGAGGTATTCCACGGTGCCGGATTTTTTTCTGCCGAATGAGAAGTCATGCCCCACCCAGACCTCCTGCGCGGAGCATGATACAAGAGAGCCCTGCACGAATCTTCTCGGATGAAGCGCGGCAAACTCCTTTGTAAACCGCGCCAGTACAAGGCTGTCAATCCCTTCTTCCTTTATGAGCCGCACCTTGTCCTGCAGCCTTAAAAGCAGTTGATGGCTTTTCTCAGGCGCAACGACCTTGAGAGGATGCGGATCAAACGTGTACACAAGGGAGGGGCAACCAAGGCGGATGGCGCGCTCCCTGACCTTGCGTATAATCCTGAGATGCCCAAGGTGCAGACCGTCGAAGTTGCCGAGCGTTACGACCGGTCTTTTGATGCGGCTAAGGGAGCGCATGTCCGTCAGTATCTTCATTACCTGCTGGAGCGACTTGAGCGCCTTGCACCCGTCTTTCCACGGCGCCCAGCCTTCACCGGCGCATCAGTCCTTTCGTCCAAAAGCATCTCGATGCGTCGTCTTTCGATGTCAACGCCGTTTATCCGCACCTTTACCGGGTCAGCGGGACGGAACCTTCTTTTTTTCCGCTCGCCGGTCAGCGTATGCCGTTTCTCGTCGTATATATAGTAGTCGTCCTCAAGCGCGGAGACGTGCACAAGGCCCTCCACGAAGTACTCCTCAAGCTCGACAAAAAAACCGAAGCTCGTTACGCCTGAGACTATGCCGTTAAAGGACTCTCCCACCTTGTCCTGCATGAACTGAACCTTCTTGAGGTCAACTGATTCGCGCTCCGCCTCCACGGCCTTTCTCTCCCGTGCCGATGAATGAGAGGCTATCTCAGGCAGAGACGCCGCCATTTTATCCTGTTCGACGCGGCCGTATTTCCCTTTCATCTGGAGCCTTAAAAGCCTGTGCACGATAAGGTCCGGGTAGCGCCTGATGGGCGATGTAAAGTGCGTATAATCGGAAAATGCAAGGCCGAAGTGGCCGTGGTTGCTCTCCGAGTAGACGGCCTGTTTCATGGAGCGCAGGAGCACGTGATTTACAAGCCGCTCCTCGGGCTTGCCCTCCACGGCCTTGAGCATCTTTTGCAGTGCCTTTGGACTCTTGACGCGCCCCTCGCCGTAATCAAGCTCAAGCCCCAATGACCCGGCAAATTCGGCAAACTCCGTT
This sequence comes from Deltaproteobacteria bacterium, assembly GCA_038043305.1. Taxonomy (GTDB): domain Bacteria; phylum Desulfobacterota; class GWC2-55-46; order GWC2-55-46; family GWC2-55-46; genus JACRCE01. The sequence goes on from JBBTCG010000010.1 coordinate 1,790, forward strand.
ATCTTCTCAGCATCAGGCTCATCGTGCACGCGGTACAGGAACGGCAGCTCCCTTGATGAAAACTCCTCTGCAACGGCCCTGTTCGCCGCGAGCATGAACTCCTCGATTATACGGTGCGCCACGTTTCTTTCCGCCCTTGCTATGTCCTCCACCCGGCCTTCGATGTCGAGGATAATATCAGGCTCAGGAAGGTCAAAGTCTATCGAGCCCGCCTCGCTCCTGCGCTCACGGAGCTTGCCGGCAAGCTCCTCCATAAGTTTCAACTCCGGCAAAAGGCGCACGAATCTGTGTTCGATGACGGGCGTTTGGCCTTCAAGCAGCCCTGCGACTATCGTGTAAGTAAGCCTTTCAACGCTTTTTATGACGCTCTCAAAAAAGGTTTTTTTAACGGGTACGCCGCGATGATCAAACTCCATCTCAGCGGTAAGGGTAAGCCTGTCAATGTGCGGATTCAAGCTGCATATCCCGTTGCTCAGGGCCTCCGGCAGCATTGGTACGCACCTGCCGGGAAAGTAAACGCTCGTGCCCCTTGCGCGCGCCTCCGCGTCAAGGCAGGTGCCGGGCCTCACGTAATGGCTTACGTCGGCAATGGATACGAACAGCTTATAGCCGTGCACAGTTTTTTCAATTGAAACCGCGTCGTCGAAGTCCTTTGCGTTTTCTCCGTCTATGGTAACGGTAATCTTGTTCCTTAGATCAACCCTGAGCGCATCGCGGACGTCTCGTTCATCAACTGAAGTGGCTACCCTGTCCGCCTCGGCTTGAACGTCCGGCGGAAAGGCGCTTTGAAGGCCGTATTTACGCAGTATAACCTCGGTCTCTACGTCGGCGTCCGAAGGGTCTCCAAGTATCTCGGTTATCCTGCCTGCGGCCTGGGCGTCCTTTTCCGGCCACCTCGTTATTTCGGCAACCACCATTGCGCCGCTTTGCGCGTCCATCGCGTCGGTCTCAGTAACAATGAGCCTCAAAAGCAGCCGCTTTTCAGAAGGTATTACAAACCCCACGGCCTGTCCTTTAATCCTCTCGAATCGCCCGACAACGGTCTTATGCGCCCTGACGACTATCCTAATGACGCGGCCTGAACGCTTCCCTCCCTGCCGCGTGCCTTCGACGCGCGCGATAACGGTATCGCCGTGCATCGCGCCTGAGAGCGCTCCGGCGCTTACGAATACGTCGGCCCCTTCCTCAGGGCACACGAACCCGTATCCGTCAGCGTGGCAGGTCAAAACCCCTGTCACAAGATTCATCCTTGACGGAAGGCCGTATTTCGAGCCGTGCGTCTTGATAAGCTCCCCGGCTGAAACCAACTCCTCAAGCGCGGTCGTGATCCCCTTCCAGCCTTCCTTGCCCACCTTTAATGCGCGGGCAAGCTCGTTGGGGGACATCGGCGCGCCGGCCGTCTCCTTCATGAACTCCAATATGTTTTTTATAGTAGGTTTCATTAGCAGTTTATTGAAAACTCAAATTTTGTTCAGGCCGCTCAAAAACGTTCAGATGCAAGGGTGCTTGCCGCACGGGCAATATAAGTTTTTATCAGCCCTGCTGCTAATTCCCTATTAAAGTTCTTATGTCTATCCTTTCTTTCAAGAAAGGTAGGGAGCGACGAATGAGACGCACGGAGCCTGCCCTCGAATATTTCTATCGGGGGTTGTGCGTCGCTAGTTGAGTCGCTTTGATGCCAACGCCGCAGACGGGCGTTTTGTAATACTAATCGTCTTAACGACGATTAGTATTACCGGTAAGGAATAAAAATCATTTCTATAGCTCGCCTTATCGCTGCGCGAGCCGGCGAGCACCCGGTCAGCGGCCTGCTAAGTTCAGGATTCGTAATCAACCGCAACAACGCTCTCCCTTGCGCCGCGCATGTAGTTTGCAACCTTAACGTGCTCCGGGTGGTTTTGGTAGGCGTCAAGATCAGCAAGCGTGTCAAACCTTGCGACGAGGGCAAGGTGATAAGACCTCTCAGAGCGTATTATGTCCGCGCCAACCTCCAAAGAGCGCAACACAGATATCTTTCCCTCAAGTCTTGATAAAACGTCCTTTGCCTTTCGTATGTTCTCAAGGCTCGAATCCTTGAGCTTGAACAGCACTATGTGGGTTATCATGGATTGTTTTGAGGCAGCCTTGAGCCAACAGGCGGCGTTGGGCGGCAAGCGGTCTTACTTAATGGAGCAACAGACCGCTTCAGCCTTTCGGCACCTTTTCCCAGTCCTTCAGGAACCTGTCTATACCGATGTCCGTGAGCGGATGTTTTGAAAGCTGCTGCAACACGTTAAACGGTATGGTTGCCACGTGTGCGCCCATGAGCGCGCTGTCGAGCACGTGCAGCGGGTTTCTGACGGAAGCCACTATGACCTCGGTCTGGAAGGCGTAGCCTGAGTATATCTCAAGTATCTGGCTTACAAGCTCCATGCCGTCGTGAGAAACGTCGTCAAGCCTGCCGACGAACGGGCTTACATAAGTCGCGCCCGCCTTTGCGGCCAAGAGCGACTGGACCGGAGAGAACACGAGGGTTACGTTTGTCTTTATGCCTTCGGCGGAAAGTTTCTTTACGGCCTTCATGCCGTCGAGCGTCATGGGTATCTTCACGACCACGTTCTTATGTATCTTTGAAAGTTTCCTGCCCTCGGCGATAAGCCCGGCCGCATCAATGCTTATGGCCTCGGCGCTGACCGGGCCGTCTATTATCGAGCATATATCCTTTATGCGCTCCTCAAAGCCGCACTTCTCTTTGGCTATGAGCGACGGGTTCGTAGTAACGCCGTCAACAAGCCCCCAGTCGTCAGCGGTCTTGATCTCTTCAAGGTTTGCGGTGTCTATAAAAAACTTCATTTTGAAAACTCCCTTGACTTAAATTTTCTTGTGTGTAAATATTTTTTGTGCGACTCTGTTGCGATTGATTTGATAATATAGCGTTAAAGCAATGGCTTTGCAAGCCCTATGATAGCGTCGCTTTTTGACGCTCTTGAGGCCGAAGTGGCGGAATTGGCAGACGCGCAAGATTCAGGTTCTTGTGGGGTTACACCTGTGGGGGTTCGAGTCCCACCTTCGGCACCAATTTTAGTAACAGTGTTTAATGGACTCGAACGCCTTTCGAGCGCCGAGCAAGGCGAGGATGAGGCCATGCGGGAGCATGGCCGGAAGCGAGAAAGGCCGGGGTCTGAACGAGCAGCGGGAGCGGCGAGGGAAGACCGAGTCCCCTCTTCGGCACCAGTTATTTTTACACGGCTTATGATTTAGCACGCCTCCGGAGGTCTCAAAGGAAGTTGTATTATGGAAACACAGTCAAACAGGGTTTTGATAGCCGAGGACAACACCAAGTCAAGGATATTTCTCAAGCACCAGCTTGAGTTGATGGGCTATCATGTCGTTGCGGAGGCGTCCAACGGACAGGATGCGGCAAGCCTTGCCGTTGAACTTAAACCGAACCTCGTCATCATGGACATAAAGATGCCGGTAATGGACGGCATCGAGGCCGCAAAGGCCATAACCGCCAAGCTCCATGTTCCGATTATTCTCATAACCGGCCTGTCGTCCGACGAGGCGGCCGCAAAAGCCATCGAGGCGGGCGTCTTCTCCTATCTCGTCAAGCCGATAACCAAAAAACAGCTTGAGCCTGCGATAAAGCTGGCACTTGCGCGGTATGAGCAGTTTGAGAGCCTCAAGACCGAGGTCAGCACCCTCAAGGACGCGATAGAGACCAGAAAGCTCGTTGAACGCGCAAAGGGCATCTTGATGAAGCGATGCAGCATATCCGAGGAGGACGCCTTTAAGCTCATCCAGACCCACTCCCAGAAGGAAAACAAGAAGATGCGCGATATAGCCGAGAACATCATATCAGCGACAAAGCTGATATGAACGCCGCA
>JBBTCG010000011.1:0-1727 GCA_038043305.1 Deltaproteobacteria bacterium
TCACTTAAACTTAACTTACCCTTTTCCGGTTCATCCCCACGCACGTGGGGAACATCTATTGGCGGCGATGCTGACGCTTACAGTACCCGGTTCATCCCCACGCACGTGGGGAACATAAAGTAACACTGTCGCAAGATTATTGCTGTATCGGTTCATCCCCACGCACGTGGGGAACATTTAAGGCACATGGCGTCCGCCGCCGATATTGCCGGTTCATCCCCACGCACGTGGGGAACATTCCTGGTAAATAATTCGTCGGGTGTCATCGGTCGGTTCATCCCCACGCACGTGGGGAACATAAGATGCCCTAAAGACGACGCTAAATCTTGCGCGGTTCATCCCCACGCACGTGGGGAACATAGGCGCAAGCGTTCTTGTTCTGTGGTGTAAGTCGGTTCATCCCCACGCACGTGGGGAACATATTAGCCTTTGGGGTTGGTTCACCATATACATCGGTTCATCCCCACGCACGTGGGGAACATTAGCTCCAAGGCTTTTGTGCTGTACTCACCGGCGGTTCATCCCCACGCACGTGGGGAACATAAATTATTAAAGCGCTCCGTGACTGTGGTCCTCGGTTCATCCCCACGCACGTGGGGAACATACTGACCCCGGAGTGGAAGAAGATCGAATCGGCGGTTCATCCCCACGCACGTGGGGAACATAATCGCTTCAAGCATTGCAAAATTCCCCCATGCGGTTCATCCCCACGCACGTGGGGAACATCAAATACCGCGCTGGCGAAGAAAGCGTTGAACCGGTTCATCCCCACGCACGTGGGGAACATTAAACAGAACGGGTACACCGAGGAAACAATCGCGGTTCATCCCCACGCACGTGGGGAACATGACATACGGGAACGCCCGGACGTTGATCTGGTCGGTTCATCCCCACGCACGTGGGGAACATGTTCACGCTCCTTATCCCATAGGGGTATTGCGCGGTTCATCCCCACGCACGTGGGGAACATCCCTACACAGAAGAAGAGCACCAAGTCTATGACGGTTCATCCCCACGCACGTGGGGAACATGTTGTTCATGACTTTTCTATTTTGGTAATTTGCGGTTCATCCCCACGCACGTGGGGAACATACTCAAACAAAGCATGGGGGAATTTTGCAATGCGGTTCATCCCCACGCACGTGGGGAACATAAAATGCTTTCAATCGGTTCTTTGCGGTAAGTCGGTTCATCCCCACGCACGTGGGGAACATGTGGAACGCCACCCGCACCAAGAACGGGTCATCGGTTCATCCCCACGCACGTGGGGAACATCAATGCAGGCACAGAGGGGACGCGCCGAGCGCCGGTTCATCCCCACGCACGTGGGGAACATATGAACGACGGAATTTGATTCCACGTCGATTGCGGTTCATCCCCACGCACGTGGGGAACATGATTCTATGGTTTTCATTGCCTTGCCCTCCCCCGGTTCATCCCCACGCACGTGGGGAACATGGATAATCACGCTTCGCCATTGGTCTTAACTCCGGTTCATCCCCACGCACGTGGGGAACATGAGCCAGTCTAACGTGATTTGCATGATACCTCCGGTTCATCCCCACGCACGTGGGGAACATCCGGTTAATCCGTTCCGGCGAGATGCCGCTGCCGGTTCATCCCCACGCACGTGGGGAACATCATACTTGCCATCATTGTAAAATTCCCCCATGCGGTTCATCCCCACGCACGTGGGGAACATACTTCTCTTTATCTCTACAATGCCT
>JBBTCG010000012.1:0-4089 GCA_038043305.1 Deltaproteobacteria bacterium
GACGAAAAGGCAAAACAACAGATACTTATTGACACGAGCGTCATTATAGACGGCCGCATCGCAGAGGTGTGCGAGACCGGCTTCGTCGTCGGGGCGCTGGTCGTGCCGCAGTTCGTGCTTCAGGAGCTTCAATACATTGCCGATTCGCCTGATCAGGTGAAGCGCGTGCGCGGGAAGCGCGGCCTCGACATATTAAAACAGATACAAAAGAGCAGCGCCATCGTCGTGGAGATAACCGGAAAGGACTTCCCTGAAATACGCGAGGTGGACAGCAAGCTCGTTGCCATGGCAAAGGAGCTTGGGGCAAAGATACTCACCAATGACGCCAACCTGAATAAGATCGCCGAATTGCAGGGCGTATCCGTGCTTAACATGAACAAGCTGGCCACGGCCATGAAGCCGGTCGCGCTTCCGGGCGAGGTGATGAACATACTCGTCCTTAAGGAAGGCAAGGAGCAGGGGCAGGGCATAGGGTATCTTGATGACGGCACCATGGTGGTCATTGACAACGGCAGGGACTACCTTGGTAAGGCCGTTGACGTTGCCATAACGAGCGTCCTGCAGACCACTGGCGGCAGGATGATATTTTCCAAGATGAAGGACGACCTCAAAAAACCTGTTTTGCAATAGGCGTTCTATAGTATTATCCAGTAATCGCCGCGCTGCTTCTGGCGCGGCTTTTTTGCGTCTGAAACTCCGAGGCGGCCTCACCTTTCTTGAAAGAAAGGTGAGCCAAAGAACTTTAACAGGGAATAAGCGGTCGGGCTGACGAATACTAATGTTGCCCGCACGGCGAGTGCATGACGGATACTGAAAAAAAACCTTGGCGCACCGTTGCCATCATACCTTCAGCCGGACTCGGCAGGAGGATGGGCGCTGGCAGGAAAAACTATCGCCTGATATTTGGCAAACCCGTGCTTGCCCATACGCTCTATCCCTTTGAGGCATGTACGCTCGTTGATGCGGTCATACTTGTAATCAGACCGGATGACAGGGACTATTGCGTCAGGGAGGTCGTCGGGAGATACGGTTTCAAAAAGGTGTGCGCCATCGTTGACGGAGGTGATGAGAGACAGGATTCGGTTGCCAACGGGCTTGCCGCTATAAAAGACGGCACGGACATTATTGTCGTGCATGACGGCGCGCGCCCGCTTATCACGACGGATATTATCGAGGCCGCAATAAACAAGGCGGCCTCCCAAGGCGCGGCTATCGCGGCAATGCCTGTGAAGGATACTATTAAAGAGGCGTCGGCGGACGGATTGGTCGTCAGGACTTTTGAGCGCCGAAGCCTTTGGGCCGTGCAGACGCCTCAGGTCTTCAAGGCGGACATACTCAGGCGCTCGCACGAGGCGGCAAGGAAGGAAGGCTTTTACGGCACGGACGAGGCCGCGCTCGTGGAAAGGCTTGGGATAAGCGTGTCAATCGTCGCCGGCTCTTACGAGAACGTCAAGATAACCACGGACCAAGACCTGATTGTCGCCGAGGCGATACTTGAAAAGCGGTTATCAGTTGTCGGTTAACGGTTAAGGTGAAAGAATAGTTGACAGTCTCCGAACGTTGGATTATATTTCAATTAGGCCGCGTATGGTTTGGCTGTAAGCCGGTATGCGGTCATTAATAGACACACGGCGTATCCTGAAAGGAGTTTTTAATGTCAGAGAACGTGGTTAACGTCAGCGACGCCAACTTCGAGCAGTTGGTGCTGAAGTCGGACGTGCCGGCGCTGGTGGATTTCTGGGCAAGCTGGTGCGCTCCGTGCAGGGCCATTGCACCTACGATAGAGGAGATGGCCGCGCAGTACAACGGCAAGGTGCGGGTAACAAAGATGAACGTGGATGAGAATCCGGCTACGCCCGGCAAGTACGGCGTGCGGGGAATCCCCACGCTCATACTGTTCAAAGACGGCAAGGTGCTGGATCAGCTCGTGGGCGCGGTACCAAAGACTCAGATAAAGGACCTTATCGAGAAGGCGCTTTGATCCAATCCCCCGCTTGAAATACGCGAGGGCAGGCATGGCGCGTTGATGTTTAGGGCGTCCGCATGGACGGCTTCAGGCAGGCCCTTGGTATTTTATATGGGGCCTGCCGTTTTTGTCTGACCCTTGATAGGGACATTCCCTCGATAAAGACATTCGAGGGCAGGCTTGGGCAGGCGCGGCCTTGAGATTGAGAGGGTATCGCATGAGCAAATCATCTTACGTCAATGGCCGTCTTTTCTACTGCCTGTCCCTCTGCGTGGTATTCACTTTGTGGTTTGCCGGTACGGCCGTTAGCGGCGAGGCGGTTTCAGGCGAGGTTGCCCCGCCCTTCAGGCTGCAGACCATTGACAAGGGCGAGTTCACTCTTAAGGCCGCTAAGGGCAGCGTGGTGGTCATAAACTTCTGGGCGTCATGGTGCGGCCCGTGCAAGGTGGAGGCGCCGCACTTTGAGAAGGCGTACAGGGAGTTCAAGGCGAGCGGCGTTAAGTTCATAGGCATAGCGATTGACGACTCCACGGACGACGTCAAGGCATTCGTCAAGCGCGAAGGCTTAAGCTTTCCCATCGGCCTTGATGACACGGGCGATATAGCCAAGCTGTACGGGGTCAGGGCGCTGCCTAAGACTGTCATAGTAGGCAAGGACGGCCGCATCAAGTTAAGCCGTATGGGGCTGATAAGGGAAGCGGAATTGTTTACTGAAATAAGGCGCAACCTGCAGCGCTGAAAAATATGTAAGGAAGGCGTTTCAACGATGACAATCAAGATATCTCCATCCATACTGTCAGCCGACTTTACAAGGCTTGCGGATGAACTCAAGGCCATTGAGGATGCCGGGGCTGATTACGTCCATATTGACGTGATGGACGGCGCTTTCGTCCCGAACATCACCATCGGCCCGTTTGTGGTAGAGGCCGTAAAAAAGGCCACTGCGTTGCCGCTTGACGTGCACCTGATGATAGAGGAGCCTGAAAGATACATCGTGGACTTCGCAAGGGCGGGCGCGGACATAATAACGGTGCACGCCGAGGCGACAAGGCATCTCCACAAGGTGATACAATCAATCAGGGAGGCGGGCAAGAGGCCGGGGGTCTCTATAAATCCGGCAACGCCGCTTATCGCCATTGAGGAAATAGTCGCGGACGTTGACCTTGTCCTCATAATGTCCGTAAACCCGGGGTTTGCCGGTCAGTCCTTCATCCAATCCAGTTTCGAGAAGATTAAAGCGGCAAGACGCATGATAGACGTTGTTGGCCGTCCGATAGAGCTTGAGGTTGACGGCGGCATAAAGACGGCAAACATAGCCGCCGTTGCAAAAGCCGGGGCAGACGTGTTCGTGTCAGGCTCCGGTATCTTTGGACAGGGGGCCGGACAAGGGGGCTATAAAAAGACCATCGCAACGATGAGACAGGCCTGTGCCGTGGCATGCGCCAATGGATAGGCTCCCGCCCGGACAAAGATGGGTCCATAAGCCGCAGGTGCTTCATTACGGAGGCGTCCCTGAGGTGCGGCTTGACGAGTGGACTCTTTCAATAACCGGACTGGTGGACAAGCCCCTTGCCCTTGACTGGAGCGCCTTTTCAACGATGCCGATGCAGAAGACCGCGCGCGATTTTCACTGCGTTACGGGCTGGAGCGCGATGGACGTCGAGTGGGAAGGCGTTGATTTTACCGGCATAGCCGCTCTCGCCGGGGCGGCTCGTCAGGCAAGGTTTGTGATGTTCGGCTGCCTTGGCGGTTATACGACGAACGTCCCGCTTGAGGCGCTCAGCAACGGGGACGCGCTTCTCGCCGTTGCCATGAACGGCGCGCGGCTAAGCCCTGAGCACGGGGCTCCGGTGCGGCTCGTGGTGCCGTCGAAGTATGCGTGGAAGAGCGCCAAATGGGTCTCCTCTATAGAGTTCATGGCCAATGACAGGCCGGGTTTTTGGGAGTCCAACGGCTATCACAACAACGGCGACCCGTGGGAAGAGGAGCGCTACTCAAGGTAATTTCAAATGCAGCCAAAAGAAAGATTGACAAGCGGAAGAAGACGCTGTTATACTAAAAAACTATTGCGGGGTGGAGCAGTCCGGTAGCTCGTCGGGCTCATAACCCGAAGGTCGCAGGTT
>JBBTCG010000013.1:0-2733 GCA_038043305.1 Deltaproteobacteria bacterium
ATACCTCAGATGGAGGCATTAAAGGTCATGCGCATGTCTCACCTGCTCCTTGTGCTCGCCACGGAACAGCCGCTTGCGATACCGGCAAAGGTATACGACTATATCGGTTCCGGCACGCCCATCCTCGCGCTGACCGAGGCTGGCGCGACTGCGGATGTCATACATGAAACATGGAGCGGCAGGAGTTTTCTCAATGATGAAATAGAGGCGATAAAAATCTATATCTGCGATATTATAGCGGCGTATAAGAACGGACTTCCTCCCGTCGCAAAAAACGCGGCGAAGTACGACATCGTATCATTGACCGGAAAACTCGCTGATTCGCTTGACGCGCCGCGTTCGGAAGCGTAAAAGGATGTTCACGATATTTCAGATATGGCTGTTCGTCATCGTAGGCCGTCCGCAGGACCTGATACGCTCGCTCGTTCCATTCAGGCCCGCGCTCGTCCTGACCGCGCTCATGCTGCTCCTTATCATTTTCAAATACGGCGGGCGGCTGAGCGCCCCTAAGTTGCTCGCTGGAGAGGGTAAAAAATACCTCCTCTTCTACATCGTCATGCTGATGAGCATACCGCTGGCCTATCACAGACGAGTGGCCTTTGACTTTGTAGTGCTCAACTATGTCAACAACATCCTTTTTTATTTCATCTGCGTCGTCATGGTGGATTCTCTCGACAGGCTCAAACGAGTGCTGCTCATCCTGACGGCATGTACGCTTTTCTATTCCTTCTTCACCTTGACGCAAGGCACGATGTCCGCCGGCAGGTTCTTCACGTACGGGGCGATGTTCGATCCCAACGACATCGCGTATGTCCTTGTATCGCTCTTCCCGTTGAGTTTTTTCTATCTGCTGCACAGGGAAGGCCTTTTTAAGAAGATCGTCGCGCTGTTCAACGTCGCCGCCTCCACCGCGGTCATACTGCTTACGGCGTCAAGGGCCGGCGTCCTGAGCATGGCGGCGACCTCGATAGCGGTCTTCACAACCGGCGCAGCCATCAAAAAGACCTACAAGGCGATGTTCCTCGGCACCATCGCAATCGCCTCCATAATCATGCTCGCGAGCGGCGGACTTAACGTCGAACGTTATCAAACGATTACCTCTATCGGGAGCGACTACAACGTAACCGATGAGTTCGGGCGCTTCCAGATATGGGAAAGAGGGTTTACCCTGCTTGCCGCAAACCCTTTCACGGGCGTCGGCGCCTACTGTTTCCCAAATGCCATAGGCTACTTGAGGGCGGACGTTGGCGCAATCCCAAGATGGCAGGCGCCCCACAATTCATACGTTGAGGTCGCGGTTGAAACCGGGGTCGTCGGCATCGGTTTGTTCCTCGCCTTGATAGCGAGCAGTCTGAGGACGTTCTTCAGATGCTCAAGGGCAAAGGATTGCGACGCAGAACTGCGAACAATCGCGGCCTTGCTTATCGTGGCCTTTGCAGGGCATCTTTTCGCAGCATTCTTTCTGACTCAGGGCTACTCGGTATTCTTCACGCTCTTTTTCGCGTTCTCTACTATTTTAGGCGGCCTGGGCGCGCCGCATGAAGCTGTTGCGGCGCGCCCCGCCGGAAGCTGATATGCAGACTTTCCTGAAATACGCTCTCAAATACGCCTTATTGACCCTGCTCTGTCCGCTTATTCCTCATCCCCGGCTGAGGAGCGCGTATTTGAAAGGTATCGGCGCGAGAATCGGCGCGAACGTCAGGATTGAAAATATCCATTTCATTCAGATTCAGCATCCAATAAGCAATCTCAATCTTGGCGACAACGTTTTCATAGGCACCAATGTCGCCATAGACTTGTCGGAAAGGATTAATATCGGCTCCGGCTCATCCATATCGCCGGGGTGCTCCCTCATAACGCATCAGGACGCTGGCGCGTTCAATAGAACAAGACTCTCTGATCTATACCCGAAACAATACCTCCCTATTACAATCGAGGATAACGTCTGGATCGGTTGCGATACAACCGTCCTGCCGGGCGCTCATATCGGGCCGATGACGGTTATCGGCGCCAAGTCGCTTGTAAGGGGGGATATCCCCGGGGGAGTCATGGCCGCAGGCATCCCTGCGACGGTCAGGAAAAAACTGCACGGCGCCTAAGTTTGATAAAAATGAGCATTGCGAATCAGATCATAAAGAAGGCGTCGCGTTTTCTCGTGAACAGGGCGGCTCGGCGCGAGGAGTCCGGCCGCTTAATGGACCTTGGGCTATGGGGTCTTGATATAAACGGCAAAGGCCGCTTGAGCGTCAACGGAGAAGACGCCGTTGAACTCGTGGAGAGATTCGGCTCCCCCTTGCTTGTCGTAAACCGGAAAAAACTCCTTCAAGACGTCCAGAGGGCGCTCTCGGCGTTCAAGTGCGCGCCGCCGGGATCAAGAATTTTATACTCCTACAAGACCAACTGCATCCCAGGCATCTTAAAGGAGTTGCACGGCGCCGGACTCGGGGCCGAGGTCATCTCGCCTTATGAACTTTGGCTTGCGGGCAAGCTCGGCGTTCGGGGAGAGGATATCGTCTATAACGGAGTAGACAAGACGCCTGAGAGCATCGAGGCCGCGCTCAGGATGAATATCCTGTCCATTAACATAGACTCTGCGGACGAGGTCGAGACGATTCACGCGATTGCGGACAAATTGAGAGTCCCAGCAAGGGTAGGGATACGGCTCGGATTTTCCGCGAAGTCGCAGTTCGGTCTTGACGTTCAGGACGGCGAGGCAATGAAGGTTTGCGAAAA
>JBBTCG010000014.1:0-4284 GCA_038043305.1 Deltaproteobacteria bacterium
ATTGCCCGTGCGGCAAGCACAAAAAAAACAGTACAGGAGATCCCGGCATAATGGTGAAGAGATACGAAACAGAGTTTGCAGGCAGAAAACTTTCCGTTGAGATCGGCAAGATGGCGAGGCAGGCGCACGGCTCCTGCACGCTCAAATACGGCGACACGGTCGTGCTTGTAACGGCCTGCCGCTCTGAGACGTCCTTGGCAACGGCGGATTTTATGCCGCTTACCGTAAATTACATGGAGATGACCTACGCCGCGGGAAAGATACCGGGCGGATTTTTTAAGCGCGAGGGAAGACCGAGCGAAAAAGAGGTGCTGACCTCAAGGCTTATTGACAGGCCCATAAGGCCGCTCTTCCCTGAGGGCTACTACAGGGAGACGCAGGTTATTGCGACCGTGCTGTCGCTTGACCCCGCAAACGAGCCGGATATTATCGCAATGATAGGCGCATCCATAGCCCTCGGCATATCTGACATACCGTTTGCCGGGCCTCTGGCCGCTGTCAGGGTGGGAGCGATGGACGGCGCGCTGGTGGCGAACCCGACGATAAAGCAGCAAAAGGAGAGCGCTCTTGATATGGTCGTCGCAGGCTCCGAAGGCTCTATAAACATGGTCGAGGGTTCTGCGCAGTTCCAGTCCGAGGAGTTTCTCATCGAGGCGCTGAGGTACGCTCAGGAACAGATGCGCCCGGTGCTTGAGCTGCAAAAGAGGATTACAGCCGAGTTTGCAACGCCCAAGATCGTCGTAGAGCCGCACGTCGTTGATGCGGCCATTTCCTCAAGGGTGCACCAGATTGCCGGCGAGAGGCTCAAGGCCGCTTTGCGCCTTCCGGTCAAGCAGGAGCGTTATTCAACCATCGGCGCTTTGAAAAAGGAGTTATCCGTTGCCGTCGCTATCCAGTTCCCGGACTCAGGCAAGGACGCTGAAAAGGTCTTTGAGGACATGAAGTACAACTTCATGCGCGAGATGGTGATCAAGGAGAAAAAGAGGGTTGACGGAAGGGGCTTGAAGGACATACGCGCAATAACCTGCGACGTGGGGCCTTTGCCGAGGACGCACGGAAGCGCACTTTTCACCAGAGGCGAGACGCAGGCAATGGTCGTTACCACGCTCGGCACCTCTGAGGACGAGCAGAAGATAGACGCTCTTTCAGGCTGGGAATATAAAAACTTCATGCTCCACTATAACTTTCCGCCGTTCTGCGTCGGAGAGGTGAAGTTCTTAAGAGGCCCCGGCAGGAGGGAGATCGGCCACGGCGCCCTTGCAGAGCGCGCGGTTTCAAGGATACTGCCAAAGGACGACTCCTTTCCGTATACCGTCAGGGTCGTCTCGGACATACTCGAATCCAACGGCTCGTCGTCAATGGCAACGGTCTGCGGCGCGTCTTTATCGCTCATGGACGCCGGAGTGCCGGTAAAGTGCCACGTCGCGGGTATCGCAATGGGTCTTATAAAGGAAGAGGCAGGGACAGCCGTTCTTTCAGACATACTCGGCGATGAAGACCACCTCGGCGACATGGACTTCAAGGTTGCCGGGAGCGTTGACGGCGTAACCGCGCTTCAGATGGACATAAAGATTTCGGGGGTTACGCCTGAGATAATCAAGGAGGCCCTTCATCAGGCAAAGGAGGGCAGGCTTCATATATTGGAGAAGATGAACTCCGCCATACAGACGCCGAGGGGCAGCATATCCACCTATGCCCCGCGCATCACCACCATCTTCGTCAGTAAGGAGAAGATAAAGGACGTGATCGGGCCCGGCGGCAAAAACATAAAGGGCATCGTTGCCGAGACCGGCGTCAAGATAGACATTGACGACACCGGAAAGGTGAATATCGCCTCGGTAGACAGCGCCGCAGTCGAGAAGGCCGTTCAGATGGTAAAGCGGCTTACGCAGGAGGCCGAAATAGGCAAGCTCTACCTCGGCAAGGTCAAGAAGATAATGGAGTTCGGCGCCTTCGTCGAGATATTCGCGGGAACCGAAGGATTAGTCCATATCTCGCAACTTTCCAACGAGCGTGTGCAGAAGGTAACCGACGTCTTGAACGAAGGGGACGAGTTGCTTGTCAAGGTCATAGAGGTGGATAAGGCCGGTAAGATACGGCTTTCGAGAAAAGATGCCTTGGGGCTGACCCTTGAGGACAACAACAAGGCGGTAAAGTAGCGGCAGGGCAGCACTCTGGCATGGCGTTGTTTCCGTCCTACCTTTCTTGAAAGAAAGGTAGGCCAAAGAACTTTGATAGGGAATTAGCTGCAGGGCTGACGAAAACTTATAGTGCCCGTGCGGCAAGCACCCTCTCAATGACGGAAAAACTCCAATGACGTAATTGACAGGAACATGAAATCAGATGACTCGTATCCGCTCCGCGCGTCTTGACAACGGCATAAGGGTTATCACGGAACAGATGCCGGACGTCGAATCGTCGTCCATAGGCATCTGGGTTAAGACCGGCTCAAGGAACGAAACACGCGCCTTAAGCGGCGTGTCCCACTTCATAGAACACCTGCTGTTCAAAGGCACCGACACGAGAAGCGCCCTCGACATATCAAGGGAGATAGAGAGCGTCGGCGGCATGCTCAATGCCTTTACCGGCAGGGAAACCACCTGCTTCTACGTAAAGGTCTTGAATAAAGACCTCCCTCTTGCAATAAACCTTCTATCAGATATCTTCATGCACTCGAAGTTCGCGTCCGAAGAGATGGACAAGGAGCGAATGGTCGTGTTGCAG
Source organism: Deltaproteobacteria bacterium (assembly GCA_038043305.1). Taxonomy (GTDB): domain Bacteria; phylum Desulfobacterota; class GWC2-55-46; order GWC2-55-46; family GWC2-55-46; genus JACRCE01. Next base: position 2,725 of record JBBTCG010000014.1, read on the forward strand.
GAGATAAAGATGGTCGAGGACACGCCGGACGACCTCATCCATGATCTCTTTGCGATGAGGTTCTGGAAGGGGCATCCATTGGGTTGGTCAATCCTCGGCTCGGCTGAGACGGTGAGCGGCATGAACCATGAGGATGTAATCGCCTACTTCAACCAGCGTTACGGATCAAGCGACGTTTTGATAACCTCCGCGGGCGGGCTTGACCATGCAAAGGTGGTAAAGCTCCTCAACCGGACGCTTGGCCGCGTAAAGAACGTCGGCAAGGCCGCGCTCGCGGACGCACCTGTCCCTTTCAAAGGCGTGAAGCTCTACAAAAAGAAGCTCGAACAGGCGCACATCTGCCTTGGCGTTCCAGCCGCGCCCCAGTCGCATCCCGACAGATACAAGCTCTATCTTATCAATACCATGCTCGGCGGCGGGATGAGTTCGCGCCTGTTTCAGGAGATACGCGAGAAGCGGGGGCTGGCCTATTCCGTTTATTCGTATCTTAATTTGTGCAGCGATACCGGCTCTCTTATCGTTTATGCAGGCACGTCAAAGGACAGTTTCAATCAGGTGGTTGGTCTCATCTTGCACGAGTTTTCAAGGCTTGCAAAGGACGTAACTCCCAAGGAGCTTGAAAACGCGAAGGAGCAGCTTAAAGGCGGGATGCTCCTCGGACTTGAGACCAGCGACAGCCGCATGAGCAAGATTGCAAGAGACTGCATCTGTTTCGGCAGGGTCGTGCCTATAAAAGAGATAGTTGACGGCATAGACATGGTCAGGATAAAAGATATTAAGAATCTGGCCGCCTCTCTCCTGAAACCGTCCAACGTAACGCTCGTTGCAATGGGGCAGGTTACGGGGGCAGGGTTGCCCGCCGGGATACGATGCGGTTAAAGAAATCGTTATATGCGAATACTTGTCGTTGAAGACGAAAAAAAGGTTGCCGCCTTTATCAAGCGCGGTCTTGAGCAGGAGAGTTACGCGGTTGACGTGGCCTCGGACGGAGAGGACGGCGAGCATTGCGCCATGATGAACAGCTACGACGCCGTCATCCTTGACATCATGCTGCCCAAGAAAAGCGGCCTTGACGTGCTCAAGGCGATTAAGGAGGCCGGGGTCGCCTCTCCGGTGCTTCTCCTGACGGCGCGTGATACGGTTGACGACAGGGTCAAGGGGTTAAACCTCGGAGCCGACGACTATCTAACCAAGCCCTTTGCCTTCGAGGAACTCCTTGCAAGGGTAAGGGTGCTCCTGAGACGCGGCGCAGCTTCCCCTCAGGCGCTAAAATTCGCGGACCTTTCCCTTGACCCGGCAACGCGCAAGGCAAGGAGAGGCAACGTCGAGGTCGAGCTGACCGTCAAGGAGTATGCGCTGCTTGAGTATCTCCTGCGTAACCCGGACCGCGTCCTAACGAGAACCCTCATCGCGGAACACGTCTGGGATCAGTCCTTTGAAAGCGAGACGAACGTGGTTGACGTTTATATCAACCACCTGCGCTCAAAGCTCGACAAGGACTTTCCGATAAAACTCATCCACACCGTAAGGGGCGTGGGCTACGTGCTCAAGAAGGAGTAG
>JBBTCG010000015.1:0-1408 GCA_038043305.1 Deltaproteobacteria bacterium
CTATTAAAGTTCGCAGCCTGCCCCCGAATGTCTTTATCGGGGGGGGCTTGCCGCTGGCTAACCGCGAAGACGCGGTTAGCCCCGGCAAGGAAATGTTCATTTTGAAGCCGGTCTTATCGCGCCGTAGGCGCTCGCGAGGCGCAACCGGTCTTTCAAGAAAGGTAAGTAATCACACCTTCTCATACGGGTCGAACAGCTTCTTATACTCGTCGAGCGCGAAGCGGTCGGTCATGCCCGCGATGTAGTCGCATATCACCCGGTGTTGGTTTGCGCCCTGTTTATCAATCAGCGAGTAGACGTGAGGAGGTAAGAGTTTTGGGGCGCGAAGGTATGCCTTGAAAAGCTCCTTCAATATCCGCTCGGCCTTGTCGGCCATGCGTATGACGCGGTGGTGCCTGTAAAGGTTGGCATGTAGGCAGCGTTTGAGCCTCTTGTTCGCGGCTTCCATATCAGGGCTGAAGCGGGCTATGGGCCTTTTCCTTGCCCGCACCTGCTCAAGCGTTTTTATGCCCTCGGACTCTATCGTCTTGAAGATGGTCTCGACAAGGTCAGTAACCTGCGCGTTGATTATGCGACTGATGGTCTGAGCCTTCAATATCTTGAAGTCAGCGTCTTGGTGAGCGGCCTTGACGCGCTCGAAATTCTCCTGCCACAGGGAGACGTCCTTTAACGCCTCAACAGAGAGCATCTCGGAAGCGAGGCCGTCGTCAATGTCATGGTTGTTGTAGGCTATCTCGTCGGCAACGTCGGCTATCTGTGATTCAAGGCAGGCCGACATGCCCGGTTCGTATTCGTCTGCTCGTCCGGGCTTGTCATGAGCGGAGTTGTGCTTTACTATGCCCTCGCGCACCTCCCATGTAAGATTCAGGCCCTTGAAGTCCGGATACCTTGTCTCAAGCTCCTCGACGATCCTCAGGCTGTGCGCGTTATGTTCAAACCCGCCGTGCTCGGAAAGGAGTTTATCAAGCGCCTGCTCGCCAGAATGTCCGAAGGGCGGATGCCCAAGGTCATGGGCCAGGGCAATGGCCTCTGATAAGTCCTCGTTTAACCCGAGGGAGCGGGCGATGGTGCGCGAGATCTGCGCCACCTCTATGGTGTGCGTAAGCCGGGTTCTGTAATGGTCCCCCTCATGATAGACGAACACCTGAGTCTTGTACTCAAGACGCCTGAAGGCGTTGCAGTGGATTACCCTGTCCCTGTCCCTTTGAAACGGAGTCCTGAAGGGATGCTCTGGCTCGGCATGGCGTCTGCCCCTGCTATTGGCGCTCCTCGCCGCATAGCTTGCAAGCCTCTCGTTCTCGCGCTGTAAGAAGTTTATCCTGTCAAGCATTTAAGTGCCGTGTCCGTGACCGTGAACCGTGACCGTGAAAGACTCAACCCCCAACCCCCTAAATCCCCCTTATCAGGG
>JBBTCG010000016.1:0-14917 GCA_038043305.1 Deltaproteobacteria bacterium
ATTTTTGGGGAGCAACTTTCAGCGGAAAGGCATATTTTGGGGGAGCAAAATTCAGCGAAGAGGCGAATTTTTCGGGAGCAAGATTCAGCGGAAAGGCAGATTTTTGGAGAGCAACTTTCAGCAGAAAGGCAAGTTTTTCGGGAGCAACTTTCAGCGGAGAGGCAGGTTTTGAGGGTGCAACTTTCAGCGGAAAGGCAGATTTTTCGGAAGCAACTTTCAGCGAAGCGGCTTGGTTCTATAGCGATACATTTATCGGAGAGGATGAGGATACGGAAATAAATTTACAGAACCTACAAATAAAAAACGAGATACGATTTGAAAAAGTTAATCTAAAGCGCGTAACTTTTCTTGACACAGATTTGATGAAGATTGATTTTGTGAACTGTGACTGGATTGATGAAAAGGGCAGAGAAAAGATTTTATACGACGAAAAAAGGTTATCTACGCCAGCTAATACAGATTCATTAAAAAAAGTTGAATCCCTATACCGCCGTCTGAAGTCGCAATGCGTAGCTTCGCAGAATTGGCCAGAGGTCTCAATCTGGCATTATGGCGAGAAGGAGATGCGGAGGAAACGCGGCGCGCGTTTTTGGGTTACTTGGTTGTATTGGGTTTCATCAGGGTATGCGGAAAGGCCTGTTAGAGCAGCGGTTTGGCTTGGCAGCCTTATCCTTGGTATTTCTTTGCTGATGTCTTTTATTGAATTGAAGCCATCAGCAGATGCGCCGCAGTGGATTTGCGATCCGTCATGGGGAACAAGGCTATTGGCTTGTTTTTTGAACACCCTGCAGTATGCCACTTTTCAGAAGACCTATTTTTTCGAGCCTCTTACTCCCTTCGGGTCTATCCTAAAGACCATTGCCCAGTTCTTAATCCCGCTCCAGACAGCCCTCTTCATCCTTGCGGTCAGGAACAAACATCGGAGATAAGTCCAGTAGGTTGGGCTGAGGCACGGGGCACCAACAAGTCAGATGGACTGATAATAATGTTGGGCACAAAAAACGGCGCCCAACCTACAAGGACTACGAATGGTTCGACAAGCTGCTGGCGCAAGAAGATGTCTTTCATCTGAAGAGCAGTCTCCTCATGTCCTTGTCGTATATAAGCGGCAGGAAGGAGGACAGTCTGCCGATGACCGGGAGCGGGTCCGAGGCTGAGAGCAGATCGTCTCCGTGGTTTGAACGAAAAAATCCGGGGCTGCCTTTAAGTCGTATGAGATTTGAAAAAAGGTGCAGGATGTCCCCGGGTATGAGCCAGCGGCAGCGGATGCCGGGCGTATAGTCGTCCTGAGCGGCAACGTCCCCGTCAACGCTCATCCTGTATAACATGTGCGGAAAGTCCATGCCGGATATTATCGCAAGATGAAGGGAACCCCATAGCCTTGGGTTTATCTCCATCAGCTTTGGCCGCCCGTCGCGCCTGTCCACGCGAAACTCAACCATTGCCAGACCCTTCCACCCCAGGGACTCAAGAAGCCGCAGGGCGATGTCCCGCAGTTCGTCATTTTTAACGCTCTCCCTTAAAGTGGAAGGCCCGCCGCTTACCGGGTATTCCCTGAGCCTCTTATAAACGAATGCGGCCCTTGGCTGCGATTGAAGGTTGAAAAGCGCGCCGACGCCGTAAGCCCCTGCGCTTGGGATATACTCCTGTATAAGCGGACATGGGTATCTTGAATGAACCTCCTTAAAGGCGGCCTCGAACTCGTCCGGCGTATTGACGTACCTTAACCCCCTTGAGCCTGAACTCTCTCTCGGTTTTATGACAAGCGGAAGGACAAACCCATCAGGCGGCGTTGTAAGGAGCTTGTCCGTAAAAAAGGTCTTGGGGCTTCGGAAACCGTTGGCAGAGGCGTGCTTCAGGAGCCACGCCTTGTCGTGCACGTTGGCAATCAGAGCCGCGTCACCAAAAGGCAGCGCTGTATATTGCTCCACGGCCTTTCTATTTTTCAGGATAATGTCCTGCGTTGAAAACTCGGTCGGCAGGCACATGTCATATTGATTTGCCCTTACCTCCCGTAAAAGCCAGTCAAGAAAATCATCGGGCCTCGTCAGCGGAGAAGGGTAAACGATTGCCCTCGCGCAGTATCTTGAAAACAGCGCCGTTGCAAAGCGGGTATGCTCGCCCACTGTAACGGTAAGTCCCGCCCTGCCGAGAGAACGCACCGCGGCAAGGGTCTTGTTCCACATGCCGTCAAGGACAAGGACTTTTCCGGTTGGCTTGTTATGCGGCGTTTTGCATTGCATTATCTTCCGTTATCTGATAGTTTTTTATGTTGCGCTTACCTTTCTTGAAAGAAAGGATAGACATAAGAACTTTAATTAGGAACAAGCACAAGGGCTGACGATTACTATAGTATTGCCTCTCACGCCATGGCACAAAATGGTTGACCTTACCGTTGAGCGCCGCGAAAAACGAACCTAAAAATGGGAAAACTACTTAAAAGATTAAGCTCCTTCGTCTGTAGATTCCACGTCCTGACACTCATTGGCCTTGGCGCTCTGACGGTCTTGAGCGCCTTCCTTGTCTTCAAGATCGAACTCAAGACGGACCTCATGGACCTCCTGCCGCAGAACAATCCGGCTATGGACAGGTTCAGGAGCCTCACCAAAGACTTCGGAAGCCTTGATAATCTTACCATAGTCATAGCCTCAAAAGACAAAAAGGCGCTTGAATATTCGGCCTTGGCCGAGGACATTGCAAACAGGTTGACCTTATCCGGCCTTGCCGAGTACGCGGACTATAACGCGCTTAACCGGAATACCGGCCTTTTGGCCTTCACGCTTTTTCTTGACCGGCCAAGCGTTGAACTCCTTAAAAACAGATTGACGCCGCAGGGCATTGACGAGCAGGTGAGAAGGAACAAGGAAAGACTCCTGACTCCGTTCGCCTCTCCTTTGGAGGCCGAGTTTATCGGCAGCGATCCCCTTGACATACGCTCAATCGTCTTAGCCTCCCTTTCCAAAGACACGCCAAACGCGGCCTCGCAGCAGGGCTATTACGTAAGCAAGGACTCTTCGCTCCTTCTCATCATGGTAAAACCCACAGGCTCATACAGAGACATGGCCTCGATAAAAAGATTCCGGCTTGCGCTTGCCCCCATGCTGCAAGAGGCCGCCAAGGGATATAAAGACAATGAAGACCTCTCCATCGGCCTTGCCGGGCCTTACGCAATTGCAATGGAGGCCAATGAACGGATGCCGAGGGAGGTATTCGTCAATGCGATCACATCGGCTGTTCTTGTGCTTTTGCTGTTCAAGTTCGTGTTCAGAAAACGGCTCGCCGCCGTTGCGCTCGCCTCTGTTACGCTTGTTGCGGCGCTTGTCTGGACGCTTGGCGCCGCTTACCTCATATTTGGCGAATTGAACATGGTCTCCAGTATTGTTACGGCCATGCTCATGGGCCTTGGCATTGATTACGTGGTGCACGTCTTCGGCAGAAGCGAAACGGAATACAAGGCGACCGGCATCTTGAGAGGCGCAATCGAAGCGGCCATGGGAAAAACCGCCCCCGGCGTCGTTACCGGAGCGCTTACCACCTCAGCGGCCTTCTTTTGCATCGTCATAACGAGCTTTCAGGGGTTGCATAACCTTGGCATCATTGCCGGGATAGGCGTGATGGCCTGCCTTGCCTCGACGCTCATACTGATGCCTGCCTTGATGACTCTAATCGAAAGACTGAGGAAGGGCTTGCTGTTCTCTGACAGACAGGCATTGCTCGGCACAAGTCTCGTATCAAGGATTACGAACACGCATCCCGGATATGTCATTGGAGCATCCGCCCTGTTTATAGCCATAAGCGCCGCGGGTCTTGGGTTTTTGCGCTTTGACAACAGCCCGGAGGCAACGGGCACCGTTAAGAGCGAGGCGCTAATGATGAGCGAGCGGGTCTCAAGGGCGTTCAACGTGGGCGTAAATCCGTTGGCAATTACAGTAACCGGCGCAAACGAAGCGGACCTGATGGCCAGATATGAAAAGATGAGCGGAGCGCTTGCAAGGCTTAAAAAACAAGGGACGATACAAGGCTTTGCCTCTTTGGAGCGATTTGTGCCGTCTCTGTCAAGACAGACTGCAACGCTCAACGCACTTAAAGAGGCCGGACAATTCGAATCCATTGACGCCATCAAGCTCGAAAAGACGCTTAAAACCACGATGCAAAAACACGGCTTCAACCTTGTTGCTACGGACGATTACTCGGCTTATGCCGCCAATATAAGCGCGGCCATGAAGGTGAATACGGCGCTTACCCCTTATGAACTCTCAAAGGCCACAGGCGGCAAGATACGGCACTTTTACAATGCGTCGGCCTTAAAAGCGGTTGCCTACGTCTATTCGAACTCTCAAAAAGGCATCTGGACCGAGGGTGAGCTGTCTCTTGTCGCGCGCGAGGTCAATGGCCTCGGCAGCGGCTTTGAACTGACCGGAGCGCCCATGATGTTCGCAAGCCTCAAGACCTCTATAATCAAGGAAAGCGTGGCTGCCTCTCTTGTCTCGCTTGTCCTTATCGTACTCATCGTCTACGCGCAGTTCAGGACGATAAGACGCACCATCATGGTGTTAGTCCCACTGTGCGCCGGTTTTCTCGTAACGCTCGGTCTCATGGGGCTTGTCGGATTGAACTTCAACTTCATAAATATAGCGGCGCTGCCGCTGCTTCTCGGCATCGGCATTGATTACGGGGTGTACGTTTGTCAGGATTACGCCGAAAACGGCTCATCGTCGTCAATACTTGACAACGTCGGCGTTCCCGTAATAATGTGCGGCCTTACGACGATAGCTGGTTTCGGCTCACTTGCCACGGTGGGCTTCAAGGGCATAGCCTCAATGGGAATAATCATCAGCATCGGCGTTATCGCCTGCCTTGCCGGCAGCCTCTTGCTGCTGCCAGCCGTACTTACCTTTTTTGTAAAAAAGGTAAGCCCAAAAAACTTTTAGTTGTGCGCCATCAATCCTGGCTGGCGGATACACTCGTCGCACACAGCCTTATTTTGAAGCAAAAAAGGAGTGCGCATCCGTGCGAACACATCTATGACCAAACAGACCGATTCAACCAAACCGCCAAGGCACCTCCTCGGCAGGCCCATAGTCTATCGCCTCGGCACAAGGTTTGTCGGGTATATCCCGACATGGCTGTCCTACTGGTGCGTTCGCCGCATCGCGGAGATAAGCTGTCTTTTTTGCAAAACGGCGAGGGAGAACGTCAAGAAGAACCTAAAAAAGGTCTTCCCGGGAATGTCCGACGCCAAACTCTCCTCCCTTGCCCTTAACACCTTCAGGAACTACTCCGAATACCTCGTTGATTACGGAAGATTCAGGACTCTGGACTCGGCCTCGCTCTTCAAGGCGCTGAAAAAACTCACCGGGCGCGAGCACATAGAAGAGGCACAGAGGCGCGCAAACGGCGTCATCGTGCTTACCGTGCATCTCGGCAACTGGGAGCTTGGGGCCATATTCTTCGGCAGACAGGGCTTGAGGATGAACGTCGTGGCCTCACGCGAGGGCAACGCAGGGATAGACGAATTGAAACAAAGGTACAGGCGGCTTCATAACATAAATACCGTGATACTGGGGGATTCTCCCTTTTCCATCATCGAACTCCTTCAGGCGCTTAAAAGAAACGAGGCGATAGCCATGCTCGTTGACCGCCACGGCCAAACAAGCGGCCATAGCATAAACTGCAATTTTTTTAACACCCCGTTCAACTTCCCGGCCGGGCCGCTCATACTCGCAAAGGCAACCGGCGCGTCCATCATTCCGGCTGTCGTCGTAAAGGAGAAGACCGGCTACAGCTCCGTCATATTGCAGCCCGTGCTCGTGGAAGGAGAAGAGGAGTTCTCATCATGCGCGCAAAAGATAATGACCGAATTCGAGGCGTCCATACGGGAATACCCGGATCAGTGGTATAACTTTGTGGAGATATGAAAAAGGCCGTGAACCGTAGAAGTCCCCCTGATAAGGGGGATTTAGGGGGTTGAGTCCTTTCACGGTCACGGCCTTCCCATCTTTACAATAGCTTTTTTTTGAATCTTTTTATATAATATGCATCCTGCTTAGACATACCATATCGCTGGAGGAAAATTTCATGACCGTGTACCCGGCCGTGTCAACCGATAACGCTGATATCCCGACTGAGACGCTACCTGAGACGCTATCGGAGCGCGCTACCCTTTCCGGGACATATACCCCGCCTTTGACAACCGGCCTTCCAAAGACCATTGACTCGATATGCCCTGAGTGCCTCAAGGTCATAAAGGCGACCGAGTATATAGTAGACAACAAGGTCATGGTCAAAAAGGAGTGTCCTGAGCACGGCGTATGCAATGACCTCATCTTCTCCGACGCCAAGATATATCTTCAGATGGAGCAGTGGCACTACGGCGACGGCAGGGGGTTTGAAAACCCGCACGTCTCTCACGCTGCGAACTGCCCAAGCCAGTGCGGCATCTGCAACATGCACACGACCCACACCTCGCTGGCCAACGTTGACATAACCGGCAAATGCAACCTTACCTGCGCCGTTTGCTTTGCGGACTCCAATACCAGCCCATATCAGCCTGAGTATGAGGACGTCCTTGGGATGCTTAAAAACCTCCGGGACAGACGGCCCGCGCCGGCAGAGGCTGTGCAGTTCATGGGCGGGGAGCCGACCATACACCCGCGTTTCCTTGACATGGTGAAGGCCGCAAAGGACCTGGGCTTTTCCCACATCCAGACCGCAAGCAACGGCATAAAACTGGCCGACCCGGACTTTGCGATGAAGGCGCGGGAGGCCGGGCTTCAATACATCTATCTGCAGATGGACGGGGTTGACGACGAGGTCTTCAAAAAGATTCGCGGCAGGGCGCTATTGGACACCAAGCTCAAGGTCATTGACTCCGCAAGAAAAGCGGGTATCCGCATCATATTCGTGCCAACGGTAATAAAGGGCGTAAACGACTCTTCCCTCGGCGCGCTTATAAATCTGGCCTTTGAAAACCTTGACGTGGTAACGGGCATCGCCATTCAGCCGGTGGTCTTTACGGGCAGGTTCGCGGACGCGGAACGCATACCAAAACGTTTTACGCTCTCGGACATGATACACGAGGTGGGCAATCAGACCGGCCTGACCCGCGCATACGAGGACTGGTTCCCCTTGAGCGCCGTAACCCCGTTCGTAAAGTTCGGCTCCGCGCTCACCGGACACGTCCTTACAAACCACACCTGCCACCATCATTGCGTAATGGGCACGCTCCTTTTCGTGGACAACAACAAAAACGCGGTGCCTGCAACGAGGTTTTTGAACCTCAAGGGGCTCCTGGACGACGTTGACCGGCTCGCAAAGACCACAAAGAAGGGATGGTTTAAGTACTTCTCAGGGCTTAAGGCGCTTAACATCGCAAGAAAACAGTTCAATAGCGAGGCCGCGCCCGAAGGACTTTCGTTCCATAGGTTTCTAAAGACCCTTGACGGCTACTCCGACAAGAAGTATTCATGGTCCAAGATTCATAAGGGGCATACCTACAAGACCTTTTTCATCCTCGGGATGCACTTCATGGACAACTACAACTACAACATTGAGAGGGTAAGGCGCTGCGCCATACATTATTCGGCCCCTAACGGGCTGCTCTATCCATTCTGCACCTACAACGCGGGGCATACCTTCAGAAACAAGGTCGAGGCAATGTACGTCGCAAAAAAAGAAGGGCTTGGGAGGTAAGGGCAGGGTGAAGACCTCAACAATATTCCTTGTCTGCCTGATGTCGGCCTTTTCCGTTTATCCGTCCTCATCAGAGGCGTCTAACGCCCTTGATACAAAGGGCGCAAAACCGGTTGAAGGGGTGTTGCTGAATGAAAAGGAGACGACGGTCGCGCTCAAAACGATAAAAGACCTTCAATCAGGGCTCAACTCCATGCAGGCGCGGATGTACCAGAAAAAGACAACCCCGCTTTTGAAGGAGGCCGTGGAAACGGAAGGAACTCTGACTCTGAAAAAACCGAATCTGCTGAACATGAGCCTGTCAAAGCCCAAACCGATGCGGATGGTGGGCGACGGCGAGGTCTTATGGGTATACAGGCCTGATTCAAAAGAGGCCGAAAAACACGTGCTGGCAAGCGATCTTGCCGCAAGCGAGACGATAAAGTTTCTATCAAGCGCCATCGCCATGTCCACGCAAGAGCTTTCCAACAGATTTGACATATCGGCTTACAGCGGCTCATCAATATTGACGCTTGCCATGACGCCGAAATCGTCCATCGTCGCCAAATACCTCGCCAAGATAAACGTATCATACAGGGACGGAGAGGCCGTGCCCTTCAGGTTCGAGGTAATCTCAAAAAACGGCAGCGCCACGATAACTGAGTTCAGGGAGGTCGTGCTCAATCCTCAGCTGAACTCTGACGCCTTCCGCTTCAAACTGCCGCCTGACGCAAGGATCACGAACCTCGAAAATGAACCGCAGTAAGGCTATACGCCCTAAATGGGCGTCCATGCTCAAGGCCGCCTCAATCATCGGCCTGAGCATACTCGCTTATATCTACGTCCCGTACACCAGCCCTGATGAGATAACCCGGCTCATGGAACGCGCCGGCACAATTGCCCCGGCCGTCTTTATCCTCGTAACCGCCGTCAAACCGGCCATCTTCTTCCTGCCGAGCCTTGGGCTTACCATCGTTGCCGGAACGCTCTTTGGCCCGCTCTGGGGCACGGTCTACGTCATTGCCGGGGGCGCGGTCTCGACCATTGTAGGTTTTTACATGACGCGGCTCTTTGCGAGGGGACGCATAAAAGAGTTCCTGGCCGGTAACGTGTATGGCCGTCACAGGCTCTTAAGGCTTGATGAAAAAATGACGACGAGCGGCTTCAAGACCACCTTGATGCTCAGGGCATTTAACCTTCCGTGGGACATCGTAAGCTACGGGGCCGGGCTTTCAGGGATGCGCTTCAAGGACTTTTACCTTGCAAGCCTCGCGGCCATCGTCCCGGTGAGCTTCATATACACCTACTTCGGCAGCTCTATCATGCACGTCAACACGCCCGGGTTTTATCTCTCCATCCTCCTTGTGCTCCTCTCCGGCGCCCTGCCGCATATCTATAAAAGATACATGAAAAACAGGGCAAGGATAGTCGCCGATGAATGACTATATCATCGAGGCCAGAGGGCTGTATAAGACCTATCATGGAGAAGAACAGGCGGCCGTGGACGGCATTGATCTGACGGTCAGGAAAGGCTCCTTCTTCGGCCTTCTCGGGCCTAACGGCGCGGGCAAGACCACGACGCTGGCCATGCTGACCGGCCTTTTGGAACCTGATGACGGCCTCCTTAGGGTCGCCGGGTTCGACGTAAGAACCGCCCTTGATGAAGTCAAGAGGCGCATCGGATTAGTCCCTCAGGAGATAAGCCTGTATCCGTCCCTTACGGCGCGGGAAAACCTCGCCTACTTCGGCATGATGCAGGGGCTTTCCGGAGAGCGGCTGAACGGCCGCATAGGACATTGCCTTGAGTTTGCAAGGCTTAACGACCTTGCCATGAGGCGCGTCGAGACCTTTTCAGGCGGCATGAAACGACGCTTATCCCTTGCCATCGGCCTTATACATGAGCCGCTCCTCCTCTTCCTCGACGAGCCGACCGTTGGCGTAGACCCGGCCTCAAGGCTTTTCATCTACGAAAATCTCAAGGCAATGAACTCAAACGGCATGACCATCGTCTACACAAGCCATTATATGGAAGAGGTTCAAGCGCTTTGCGATGAGGCGGCCATTATGGACTCAGGCCGCGTCATTGCAAAGGGCCCCATGAGCGCGCTCCTTTCAAGGCGCGGGAGAGGCGTGATACGGATACAAACGGAGAGCGTCCCTTCAGAGGCGCTCCGGCTTGCAATAGAATCGCTGCCTGACGTTCAAAGCGCGGTCATAAAGAACGGCCTGCTGACGATAGAGACGTCGGACCCGGAGGCCGCCATTGAAGCGGTCATGGGCCTCCTTCGTGAAAAGAACGTAAAGCTCATGTCAATAAGCCACGGGGCCGCTGACCTTGAAGCGCTCTTTTTATCGCTTACGGGCACGCATCTGAGGGATTAGAAATGAACGATGCAGGCAATTGGACAAAACTTGGCGCGTCCATAATAAAAGAGGCAAGGCTCATAGTCAGGGACAGAGAGGCGCTAGTCATACTCTTTGTCATGCCGCTTGCCTTTGTGCTCATTATGAGCCTGGCCATGCAGGACGCCTTCAGGGAAAAAAGCGGCGTCTTTACCGTTGCAATTCTTGATAACGACAAGGGCGCGGTTGGACAATCCGTTATCGTTGCTTTTTCAAGCGCGGGATACATGAAGACAACGGTTTTTGAAGGCGCACATACAGAGGCCGACGTTAAAAAAGAGATAAACTCCGGCGCTTTCAAGTTCGGCGTCATAATCCCGGAAGGCGCAACAACGCTTGCAAAAGCCCGTGTGCAAAGGCAATTGAGATTTGCAAAGGGCGAAGCGTCAAGCGGGGTGAACGTGCGCCTCATATCAGACCCTGCCATGAGGGTTGATCATAGAAACCTCGTTGCCGCCTCGCTGTCAAGGGCATTGGCCGGAGTCGAAAACAGACTGCTGTGGGAGCAATTCGCCGCACTTGCCGGCATGAAGATTACGCCTGAGCGGGAAAAGGAGATTAGGGAGCTTCTCGCCGCGAACAGGCCGTTTGAAGAGGTTAAGCCCGAAGATGCGGCTGGAGCCGGGGTAAACGCGCCAATGCCTACGTCGGTGCAGCAGAGCGTTCCGGCATGGTCGCTCTTTGCCATGTTCTTCATCGTCATACCGCTGTCGGTTACGTTCATCAAGGAACGCCAGCTTGGCGCGCTGACAAGGCTCAAGACCACGCCTGTGCCGCCCTTGGTGGTGATGGCTGGCAAGGCCATACCGTACTTCATAATAAACCAGTTGCAGATCGCGCTCATGCTCGCCGTGGGTTTTTTTGTAGTGCCGCTCCTTGGCGCAGAGGCGCTTTCCGCTGGCAACTCCCCGGTCGGCATAGCCCTGCTTACGGTAAGCGCATCCCTCGCGGCAGTAGGCTTTGGCCTGATGACGGCCATGTTCTGCAAGACGACCGAGCAGTCAACCACCTTCGGGGGCACGTCCGTCATCGTCTTTGCCGCGCTCGGAGGGATCATGGTGCCTAAGTTCCTGATGCCACAGTTCATGCAAAGCCTATCCATCATATCCCCTCTGTCATGGGGACTTGACGGTTTTCTTGATATCTTCGTGAGGGGCGGCGCGGTGCGTGATATACTGCCGGAGGCCGCAGGACTCTCTTTCTTCGGCCTTATCTGCATGGGCATTGCCGCGTGGCGTTTTGGCCTCAAACCGCGATAGCAGGCCGCTAAAAAGGAGCAACCGAACATACTATGTCAGACTCTCAACCGGGTTCGCAAGACAACCTCAAAGCGGAACTAAAAAAACTCATAATCGAAACCTGCCGCAAAGATGTATCCGTTGATTCGGTTCCAGACGACGCGCCGATTATCGGAAGAGAGTCCGCGCTCGGGCTCGACTCTCTGGACGTGCTTGAACTGAGCGTTGTGCTCAAAAAGCGATACAACGTAAAGATAATGGACAGCAAGGACGCCATGCGCGTCATGAAGTCAATAAACGCGCTTGCGGACACGGTAACTCTTCTTGCGAAAAGCGATTAAGATAAAGGGCATGGGCGTTGTGTCATCCTGTGGCACCGGCGCAAGCGCTCTTGTTGAGCGCATGCGGGCCGGGCAGGGCAGTTGCCGCTCAGGCGCGTCCTTTCCGGTTTCCTTCGGCGCCGGGATTCGCTTGAATCAATTCGACCCAGACAAATACCCGCGCAATGACGCCCTCGCCGATGCGGTAATCTCGGCCTCAATAGACGAGGCGCTCGGCGATGCAGGGCTGGATCGCAACTCCTCATGGCTGTCGGATGCCGCGCTCATCGTCGGCGCATCAGGCATGTTGTATGACGCGGAGATAATCTATAACAGGGAAAAAAGCGGCACGAAGCCCGCCCCGGTTGCCGTGCGCGGGCCGGGCAGGGAGACCACGGCCATAGCAGCCCGGCTCGGAATAAAAGGCCCGGTCATGACCGTCACGACCGCCTGCACCTCAAGCGCAAACGCCCTTATGCTCGCCGCCGGGATGATACGGCGCAAAGAGGTAACCAAGGCGCTCGTTATCGGCATCGAGGTATTGAGCGCCTTCACGCTCAGCGGTTTTTATTCGCTCATGCTTTTAAGCCGATGCCGCCCTTTTGACGCGACAAGACGCGGCATACAACTCGGCGAGGCATGCGCAGCAATGCTCCTTGAGGCGGACGACGAGATGGACGGCAACGTAACGCTTTGCGGGTGGGCCAACTCCTGCGACACCCATAACGTAATCAGCACCAACGTTGACGGCGTTTTCATCGCAAAGGTCATGGAAGACGCCCTGTCGAGCGCGGGCATAACGGCCAAGGAGATTGCCTGCGTAAAGGCGCACGGCACAGGGAGCGCCGACAATGACGCAACCGAGGTCATGGCGATGCGCCTCCTGTTCGGCAATGACCTGCCGCCTTATACCGGGCTCAAGGGCTATATCGGCCACACCCTCGGCGCGGGCGGGGCGGTTGAAACGACCGCGTTTTTCAAGGCGCTCTCCGCCGGATTCATCCCGGCAACATTGGGCTTCAAGGATGTTGACCCGGCCTTGCGCTCCGCGCCGCTTTTCGCGCCGATTGAGGCCAAGCCCGGATATTACATGGCGAACTTTTTTGGGTTCGGCGGCAACAACACCTCCCTGGTCTTCAGGTACGGTAAGGTATGACGGGAAACACGGTCTATATATTATCAGCCGCGGCGATAGGCCCCTCAAGCGACACGGCCCGCGAGCAAAGGCGGCTCCTTACGGAAGACCCGCACACTGCGGACCTGTCCGCCCTTGTCAAGGAACTTACCGGAGAGGAGTCGAGGCGCATCGGGCATTTTGCCCAGCTCGCCGTGGCATGTTCGCGCCTTGCGCTTAACCGCTTCAAAAAAACCATTACCCATATGACGCCGCTGTATCTTGCCACCGGGCTTGGCGAGGTGCAAAACACGCTCTCCGTATTCGAGCAGGTTATGGGGACGGGAGACTCTCTTTGCTCTCCTTATGGCTTCGTAAACGCGGTAAGCTCCACGACCGCGTTCCATATTGCAAAGGCCGCAAGCCTCAATGGTAAGAACGTTACAATATCGCAGGAGGAGCTGTCCTTTGAATGGGCAATTAAGCTTGCCGCCTCAGACGTGGAAAGCGGGGAAGCCGAATACGCCCTCGTAGGCGGAGCCGATGAATCCAGCCAGCCGAGACAAGAACACATGAGGCGGATAAGGCTCAATGACGATCAGGTCATGGGCCAGGGCAGCGGCTTTCTTCTGTTTGGACGAAACGCGGACAACGCAGCAGGCGAGGTAATTGACGTTCAGTGGTTTGACTCAAGCGGCGAAGAAAAAAACGCATGGGTATTGAAGATTGCGCGTCTTGTCGAGAGGTACAGGAAAAGGACGGACAGGGTAATCCTCCTGCCCGGCTTTCGTCTTGAACAAGGGGATATTGCGGCGCTCTACAGCCGCATCACCTTCATGCCGGTCAACAACTACCTCAACTTTTGCGGCTGTTTTCACACGGCCTCGGCATTCGGCATTGCCTCTGTCTTCGATACCCCGCATGAGCGCGATACGCTTTATCTGCACGTAAACAACAACGCCTCCGGCAGGACAATGGCGGTTCTAATCAGGGCGTTTGCCGGGTAAGGCCATACAAGGGTCACACCGCTGCCTTCAAAAACCTGAATATCTTTTCCTCCCTGTCGGCAAGCGCGAGCACCTGTTCCGAAAGTTCGCGGAACACATCAGCGCTTGTTTCGCGTCCCTTACAGGCCCTGGCCCCAAGCACCGCAAAGTCGCGCCACTTATCCCCGGTATCGCTCATCATATCCGCGGCCTCGCCGATGGCGGGGAGGCCGAGGAGCTGGTGCGCCTCCTGCAAAAACGCGGTATACATGAATCTGAAGCCGCCTCCGCCGGTGCCGATCTCCTCTTGCATCCGCACCACGCTTCCGACGTTGACAAGCGCCGCCTCGCGCCCGTATTTGTCCGGCCACTTTCTGATATGCCGCGCTAAAAACCTTATACCGGCCACCCCGAGAAACGGGATAATGCCAAGCATCCTTCCGCATGTGAAACGTATGCCCTGCCTCACCGCGGCCTTCAGGTCAACGTTTGGCGGCATGTTCACTGGGTAGAATAAAAACCCCTTTGGCGCAAAAAGGCCCTTTGAAAAACGGCAGCGTTTGAGGTCCTCGGACGGGCAGGTTACGGGGAACTCAAAGACAGGGTCGCTTATGAGGTAATCGTTGCCCTGTTTGCCGTAGGCCACGAGATGATGGGCGTTGAACTGAAAGCGCATATCCTGCGGAAAATACGGAAGCCAGAAAACGCTGGTGCGAAGCCCGACCGATTCGCCCGCGCTCAGGAGGCTGTCCAGGGTCGTCATCCCTTTGTCCTCATCCCTGAAGCGCATCCGCCTGGTGGTTATGCCCAGACGCTTGAAGCTGAGTTTAATTATGCTTCCCGGAGCGCCCCTGTAGGCGATAAGCGGGATGCCTCCCATCTTCACATACGGGAGGTATACGAAAAAAACGCCGCCGCCGATGCCGAAGACCATAGGCTCGGAAAGGTCAAGGCCGCGGTCGCGCAAAAGCGCGCTCACGGTCCCGCTCTCGCAGTGTCCAGCGTGGCGATGGGGGAATTGACGTGTCATGGGGTTTTTAGCAGGCTGCTCAAAAACGCCCATCTGCGGCGTTGTCTTCGTCGCTCCTCACTGCGACGCACAACAAAGTGCGTCTCATTCGTCGCTCCTTGACGCCTTGCATCTGGCTGGGTTCCCATTGCGTCTTTTCATTTTTGCAATGGGAA
>JBBTCG010000017.1:0-14599 GCA_038043305.1 Deltaproteobacteria bacterium
GTCGGCGCATTCAAGGAACTCTCCATCAGACAACATGCGGTCAAACGCCGCGTCATCTACGAACCAGTAGTCCTTCCCGTTGGTCTCGCCGGGACGCGCCGCTCTGGTCGTGTATGATACAGAATGCCTCAAACCCGGAAAAAAATCAACGGCCATCTTGCAAAGCGTGGTCTTTCCCGCTCCTGACGGCGCTGATACTATGAATAAGTTGCCAATCATAACGTTCCTTACTCCGCGTTCTGCGCCTGTTCCCTGATCTTTTCCATCTCGTTTTTCATCTCAACCCCGGTCTGCGCAATTGAGGCGGAGCCTGACTTCGAGCATACGGTGTTTATCTCCCGGCCAAGCTCCTGACACAAAAAATCAAGCCGCTTTCCGATTGGCTCGGATAGCGTAAGATATTGTCTGAAAAGGGCGATATGGCTTTTGAGCCTCGTTATCTCCTCGCTTATGTCCGAGCGCTGGGCAAAGATCGCGGCCTCAAGCATTATCCTGCCTTCCTCAGCCCTGCCCGCGATAAGCCTTTCAATGTCCTCTTTCAGCCGCGCCCTGTGCGCCTCAACCGCCATAGGGGCCGCTTCCTCTACCTTTGAGACCAATGCCTCTATGTGCCCAAGCCTTGATTGCATGTCAACTACGATCGTCTCTCCCTCTTTTATCCGCCATGCCTCAGCCTGCAAAAAGGCCGCGTCAAGGGCGGCCTTCAAGGGAATCCACTCGTCCGCATCATCCTGCTCAGCGGCCGCGAAAATCTCCTTTGTCCTCAAAAGAAACCCGGCGTCAACGTTATTGTCAATGCCAAGCGCCTCCTTGAGCGCTGCCCCGGCCTCCACATAGAGCCTTGCAAGCGGCATGTTGAGTTGAAGACTGGGTTCGGCCCCGGGCATGGATGAAATGAACACGGTAAAGGAGCCTCTTGAAAATCTCTTTTTCAACTCCTCGCGTATCTTTAGGTCAATGGAGAAAAACCGCTCCGGCATCCTGAGGCTCGCATCAAGAAAGCGGTTGTTGAGACACTTGACCTCCAGCGTATAAGAGTCCGCGCCTATTGCAAATGAGGCGCGTCCGTATCCTGTCATGCTCTTTAGCACTATTTTTTAACCTCTGCCCTTCTGATATTGAACGCATGACGTTTTCTTATCAGCCTCAAGACCGCCTGCATCCGCTCATCCTTATAATCCGGGTAGGTCCACGGCAGTGAAACAAAGGCCGAGCCCTCGTACATTAAAGTCAGCTCCGCGTACACGCCGCGACCGATATATATCCTGTGAGAAAAACCCTTGCACGAGGCAAGCACGAATTTTTCAAGCGCCATGCAGCCGGGGTCTATGTTGACGCGCCTTTTGCCGTCTCCCGCAAAAAACGTCCGCTCAAGTCCATTGGTGAATATCTTGACGTCGGCCAGCTCATCGGGCCGGATAAGCCGTTCAAAAGAGGCCAGCCTTCTTTTAAGTCCCTTGCCAAACTCCTTTTCATAGTAGTCGGTATGGTCAAAAGGCAGTATGGGACTTAAAATGTCAACCGGGCCAAGCCGCTTGATAAGACCTGATAGCGCCTCCTTAAAAAGCGGCGCCTCTCCCGTAAAGATGCTTACCACGGGTTTTACGGCCTGCGGCGCGGACGATCTCATATCATAGTTGAACCTTCAGCCCATTAATAACCGCCTGCCTCAACTCGTCCTGCCCAAGCGTGGCCGTGCCTACCTTGCCTACGACTACGCCTGCGGCGAAGTTGGCAAGAACTGCGGCCTCAATAAACGTCGCGCCAGAGGCAAGGGCAAGCGATAACGTGCCGATGACGGTGTCTCCGGCGCCGCTTACGTCAAAGACCTCCCGCGCAACGGTCGGTATGTGTATGTCCGAGCGGTCTTCAAAGAGGCTCATGCCGGCCTCGCCCCGCGTTATGAGAAGCGCGGCAGATCCAAGGCGGGTAAGGAGCGCCTCTCCGGCCCTGTGAAGAGTGGCCTCGTCCACAATCTCAATGCCGGACGCGGCAGACGCCTCAAGGTTATTTGGCGTTACAATCGTAACCCCCTTGTAGTAATCAAGGTGCTCGACCTTGGGGTCAACGGCCACTTGTACCCCGGCCTTCTTGCAAAGCAAATTGGTTTCATGGACAAGCGCCTCGCTCACAAGCCCCTTTGCATAATCGGATATGACTACCACGTCCGTTGACCTGACGGCTTGACGTATATATGACAAGACCTTTGCGGTTATCTCAGGAGGGAGAGAGTCTTTTTTCTCGCGGTCGAACCGCACCACCTGCTGGCTGTGGGCTATGATGCGCGTCTTTATGGTAGTAGGCCGTTTTGCGTCAACCACTACCCCGCTGGTTTCTATCCCCAAGGCCTTCAGGCAGTTTACGAGTTTTTTGCCGTCATCGTCCCTGCCTATTACTCCGGTTATTGACGCCCGGCCGCCCAGGCTGTGTATGTTGTTTACCACGTTTGCGCTGCCGCCAAGCATGAGGCTCTCTGACGTAACCTCAACTACCGGCACGGGCGCCTCAGGGGATATCCTCTTCACCTTGCCCCAGATGAAGTGATCCATGATGAGATCGCCTATCACGAGGACGCGCGCGTTATTAAACCCCTCTATGAGCGAAAACGCCCTTTTAAGACCGAGATACCTTTTCATGCGCTAAAAGCCTCGACGAGCCTTAGAAACTCGCTCACGTTCCTTTCCATTGTATATTCAGAGGCTGCTTCCATTACGGCCTGACCAGCCTTGAGCCTTACCGCCTCGTCAAGGAGCGGGGTTATTCTGGCCGCTATCTCCCCGGCGTCCGACGGGTCTTGCACCACGCCGTTCATCCCGGTCAAAAGCTCTGAAACGCCGTTGGCGCTTGACGTAACAACCGGAAGCCCGGCGGCCATTGCTTCAAGGCACGAGTTGCTGAACGGCTCGTAAATGGAAGGCAGGACGAATATGTCTCCCGCGCAATAATAGTCCCTTGCGTTCTTCAACGGCCCCTTGAAGATTACCCTGTCCAGCACTCCAAGCCGCTTTGCCTCCCTGACGTACTCAGGCGTCCTGCCCTTGCCAATGACAACGAGACGTATGTCCGCCTTATCCTTTATAAGGGCGAGGGCGCGGATGAGAAACCTCAAGCCCTTTCTCTCAAACCCGGAACCAACGAAAAGAAGGAGCACACTTTCAGGGGCAACGCCAAGGGAGGCGCGCAACTCAGCCCTTTTTGAGGCGCTCGTCAAGGCAGGCGTCGGCGAGTCAATCCCGTTATATATAACACATATCTTTTCATCGGGCAAACCGTAATGCCTTTGTATGTCGTCCTTGACCATCCTTGAATTGGCAACCACCATCTTGAGCCTATCGCTTCTGAACATCTCCTCCTCAAGCATGAGCGCTGTCATATGAAAGGGGTTTAAGGCAATAGCAAGCCTTTTAATCCATGAGACATGAGCGCACCTTGCGGCAAGCCACTGTCTGTGGCATCCGTCCCCTGCCCTGTATATATCCTGACAGTGCGTCCTCTCAAGGCTTATGACCACGTCAGGGGCCGCCCTCTTTATCGCCTTTTCGACGTTGGAGGCGAAGGAGAGCGGCTTTAGAAAGGAAGGCCCTCGGACCGGCACATGATGCACCACAACGCCGCTTGATGCAGGCCATGAGTTTGCAAAAACGTCCACGCCATGCCCCCTGCGGACAAGCTCTGCGATGAACCGCTCAAGAAAGACCTCTGCCCCGCCATAAGGCGTATAGCGCATCCTTATAAGACCTATTCTCATATCTTTTGAACCCCTCTCGTCCTTTTCCGTCATTGCGATGAGCGCCTCTGCGACGCGGCAATCTCGTCTTTTTTTATCGTTCCCACGCTCCAGCGTCCAGTCTTGTAATATACCCTACCTCTCCCCATCGGGGAGAGGTAGGGTGAGGGGGAACCCTTAAGCCCCTGAAAGCCTGTCAAATGCCCGAACCACTTCGTCAACTCCGATTGACGCGGCCTCTTTCCCGTTTTGCAGCACCACGCTCGGCACGCCCCACGGCGCCCATCTCTTCTTATCGGTGGAGCCCCATATCGTCAGCACCGGCTTGCCAAGCCCGGCCGCTATGTGCATGGCCCCGCCGTCGCAGCAGACGACCATTGACGCGAAGCTGAGCGCCGCGATGAGTTGTTCAACGCTTTGGGTCCTGTACGCAATCGGCTCTTTCTTCATGGCACCTGCAATAGCGGCCGCGTCCTCGTCGTCGCCGGGATGCAAAGGGTTATCCCTCTCCCCCGGAGACCACAGCAAAAGCACACGATGGCCGGGCCTTTCCTGTATCGTGTCGGCCAACTGCTTAAATCTCTCGACAGGCCATCTGTTTTGCGGCCTTCTTGAACTGATGTGCATTGCGATGAGTCTATCGTGCCAATTGAACGCGGCCTCGTCAAGATGCGCCTTGACCCCCTTCACCTCTGCGTCTCCGGGTTTGACCATGAGCGGCAGGTCAAGCCCCTCCTTTATACCAAGCGGGGCAAGGAGCCTCATTATGGCCTCGACCTCATGGATCGGCTTATCCGGCGCGGCTATTGGGTGCGTATAAGCAATGGACTTACCAGTTGCCTCGACAGGCCCTATCCTCATCCTTGCCCCAGTCAACAGCGCGTACCTTGCGAGCCTTGGAGACGGCGCATAGCCGCAGGCGATGCTTACGTCCACTGAGGCTCTTCGTATCCTGCCAATGAGCCGCAGGTTGCTGAGCCACACCCTAAACCTGCTCTTATCCGATTGATGCTTGAATTTTTCGTAGACGTATACATCGTTTACATCCGGGTTGTTACGCACCGCTCCGGCGTTATATGAGTTGACGAGCATTGCTATGCGGCAGTGCGGATATTTTATTCGAACCGCCCTTATGGCCGGCGTGGTGCATACAAGATCGCCGATATTGTCGCGCCGTATGAAAAGGACGCTTTTAACGTTCATCTATTGCACCGGGTGCACCTTGGCCAAGGTCTGCGGACAAGACGACGCAGGCTGCGGCAAAGCTCATCATCAACACGCCGTAGGACTCCTCCCACAGTCCGTTGGAAAAATTAATGAGAACGTATCCAAGGAGCACGCCGGGAACGGCATACGTCAAAAATCGTCCGCTTGTACAAGCCGCTCGACCTCTCAACCTGATGACATTCAAACCCTTTACAGCAACGGTGCACCAGAAAAACACAAAGGCAACAAGCCCGGCAAAGCCGACCTCAAAGAGTATCTGAAGCGGAAGGTTATGGGGGTTTGCCGCGCCGTATCCGGCTTGAGTGAAATACAGATGCGTGCGGCCTGACTTGTCCCACCTATTATCCAGATAACCGTTGTCCTTTGCCACGAGCGCAATCTTTTTCCAGCCATAGCCGTGCCCAATGATTGGTCTTTCCTTTATCATGTCAATCACGCCGAACCAGATGCTTGCCCTGTCGTTCCATCCGACCGAATCGTTGCTGACGTAATTGGCCGGATTCAGAAGCGTCTTATACCTGTCAAACGAGGCGGGCTTCATATAGAAAATAATTGCGCCGGCAATTACGCAGACAACAAGCCCGACAACAAGATGAGAATAGCGCCTCGCCATGATCGTTATAAGCGCTGAGGCGGCAAGAATGGCGACGACCTGAGTCCTGTGATTATTCAGAATGGACAGGACGAGCTCGATGAGGATAAATAACGCGATGACGCACTTGACCGTAAGAGAGTCCTTTGACGCAAACAGGTACGCAACTGCAAGCGGGATGTAAAATACCGCGTTAAGCGAGTACCCGCCGAGAAACGACGCCTCCTTCAATGAAAGCCAGTTGAACAGCTCGGCAATATCGTACTTCAATAGTATCACCACGCTCAAGGCGGCAAAGCCGACGAACAAGGCGTAGAATATCTCTTTAAGCGCGTCAAAGGTCTTGTACTCTCCTATGATGACGAAGAACACAACGGCCTGATAAAGAAGGTTCTTCCTTATGGCGTTGAAGCTCTCCAGTTGATAGACGCTCAAGGCCGCGCTCAAAAGCGCGACAAAGGCAAGGATTGCAAAGGCGCGCACGGTCCAGTCGGCAAACGGCAGTTTAACGCCCCCCAAGGTAAGCCGTACTACGAAGAACAAGAGCATGAGCACAAAGGCTATCTCCCTTACGCTCGTGAACCTCTCAAAGGGCTGGAGAAATAGATAGACGAGGAGAAAGGCCCTGACAAGGGCATACCTCTCGACATATCGGCCAAAGGCGTCCAGCAGTCTCATCATGTCCTTTCACGGTCACGGTTCACGGTCACGGTATTCATCACCCTCTTCATAACGTCGTCAACCGATATACCGGTTACGCAGCGCGCATCTTTGAAGCGGCACTCATAAGGCGTCCTGAAGGTGTGCGAACACGGGATGCACTCCAGATCAATCCTCTGCACTATCTGGCTTTTAGGGCCGATCGGCCTTTGATCCCGCATGTTGCACGGCCCGGCAATGTCAATGACGGCGCAGCCGAGGGCGTCGGCCATGTAGACAAGGCCGGTGTCAACGCCGATTACAATGGAGAGTTTCTTTATTACGCTTGGCAGCTCTTCAAGCGTTAGAACGCCGCACAGGTTCTCTACCCTTGCCCTAGCGTTAATCGTGCCGATAAGCTCTATTGCCGCGCTCCGCTCCTTTTCCATGCCAAAGAGGACTATCACGGCGCCGGTTTCGTCAATGATGCGACGCGCAAGGTCAAGGAACCTTTCCCTGCCCCAGTCCTTCATGGCATTGCCGGTACTGAGCACGATGCCGACGCATGGCCGGGCCTCGCCCTTTAGAAACAAGGCGTACTTATCCCGCGCCAAAGGCGATTCAAACAACTCCCTTGTCTCGATGAAGTTTAGAACGCCTATATGTCTCAGAGCCTTCAAACAACTCTGTGCCGAGCTTTGCCCGGACAGATGATACTCGACGCTTGTATTAAGATTCATCAGCTCCTTGAGAGTGGCGCCTGTGAAGTCAGGGTACACGGCGATCCTTTTCGGTATCAGCCCCCAGAGCGCGACAAGGATATTCGTTGCGCTTGGATGGACTATAAGCGCGACTGAATATCGCTTTCCTGCTATCATGCGCGCAGCCTTGAGTTTGCCGAAAAGCCCTTGCGTCTCCTTCAATACTATTATCTCGTCCACATGCGGGTTATTTTGAATGAGCGGCGCGGTTGTCTCAGTCGCAACTACCCCCAAACGACAATCGGGAAACTCCCTCTTTATCTCCCTGAAGACCGGGGTGGTGCATACCATGTCGCCTATCTTTGCGGTCTGGAACACAAGGACGGATAGGCGTTTTGGTTTCGAGACAAGCCTTGACGCCAGCCATATAAACGGATGCAGGACAAAGGACAAGATGGCGTATATCACCTGACGACCTCGTCAAGGAGAGCCTCAACGCCTGAAACGTATCTGTCCATGCCGAACAGTTCATTTACACGCGCCCTGCCGGCCTCCCCCATTGTCTTCAAAAGCGGTAAGTCCTTTATTATCCTCGCCAGCGCGTCGGCAAGAGAGGCCGCGCCCTCCTCCCTGAGCACTACCCCTGTCCTTCCGTTGTCTATCAATTCACTTGCCCCGGCAACGTCAAAGGCCACGACAGGCTTGGCCATGAGCATGGCCTCAAGGATAACCCTTGGAAACCCCTCCTTTTCAGAAGCCAGCACGAATACGTTCATGGCCGCGATGTATGAAAGCGGATCCGATGAAAAGCCGGTGAAGATTACCTTGTCGCCCAGACCCGCCTTTGCCGCAGTATCTTTGAGCCTTTGCATCTCAGGGCCGTCGCCAACTATGAGAAGGCCGCCGAGAGAGCCTTTTAACATGGATGCGGCCTCTATGAGCATGTCAACGCGCTTTCTCTTTACCAATGACCCGACCGTGCCGTAAACGCACGCATCAAGGCTTATACCGAGCCGTCTCCTTACGTCTCCGCTTTGCTCAACCGGACGAGCCGATAGATCTATCCCGTTATGCACCACCACGCACCTGTCCGGCTCCACGCCGCTTGCAATAAGGCCGTCCCTCACGCCGTTTGACACGCAGATGACCTTTGCCACGTGATCGTTTACGGCCTTTGCCTCCATTGCGTTAAGCCTTGTCTCGATCCTTGCGTGTTGTATGCAACGCACTCCGGCGAGGGATGCGGCCAATATGCCTTCAAGGTTCGACGACGGCTGATTGTTCATGTAGAGGCAGTCAAAGCCTTTCAACTCAACGGCGATTGCCTCGGACGCCGGGACTATCCTGTGCTTATAATCAAGGTTGAACAGGTATTTTTTTTTAAGCGTTGCGCTTAAAGAGAACGCCGCCCTTCCCGCCTCTCGCGCCGCTTTCAGTCCCGCCCCGATGCGCGGCCTCTCAAGAAGCTCAAACGCGAGACCGAGTCTTTCGATCTCGGTCTTTATGTCGGAGTCCGCGCCCTTTTTATAGTTGTCGTAAAAAAGAACCGAGAAGGCGAACCTGGCCCTGTCAGCCCTCTTCAATAGTTCAATGAGGCTGTTCGTGCCGCCGCCCCACTCCTTGCCGGTATCGAGTACGAGAATTTTCTTCATGCGCCGCTTGACTCATACGCTTGACTCAGTATCCGCGCAACGTGGTCGTAAGTATACGCAACCGTTACGTGGTCATAGCCGTCGGACGCGATGCGCTCGCGCTCATCGTCGCGCATCAACAGATGCGCGAGTTTGGCCTTAAACTCCGCAACGCCTTCGTAGACAACGACATGTTTGCCCGGCTCTACAACGAATGTCAAGTCCCTTGAGCCATCGGTCAAGAGGCAAGCCTTGCACGCCGGAACCTCAAGGACGCGCATGTTCATGCCCGTGCGCTTGGCCGCCTCCTCGCCCCAGTTCGTTATATTAAGCACGACCTTTGCCTCGCTATACAATCTGGCAAGCGCCTCGCCGTCGATGTATGCGCCTTTGAACGCCCTTCTCACGGACGGATTGAAGATATT
This sequence comes from Deltaproteobacteria bacterium, assembly GCA_038043305.1. Classification (GTDB taxonomy): domain Bacteria; phylum Desulfobacterota; class GWC2-55-46; order GWC2-55-46; family GWC2-55-46; genus JACRCE01. The sequence goes on from JBBTCG010000017.1 coordinate 8,943, forward strand.
TTTCTTGAGCCACTTTGGGCCGTATATGACGCCGTTTGGCGAAACGGCCAGCGCCTCCTCAATGAACCGCTGGCGCACGTCCGAGCGGCCTCCCACGAAACACCAGTCGTATCGCTTGTTACAGTCAACCGGATGAAAGGCCTTCGTGTCAACCGAATGAAATAGCAAGGCCGCGTTCCTTATGCCCCTTTTTTGCGCCTCGGTAACGCACGAGGAGTTCATAAAAAAATATTCGTCGAAAAGATGTATCTCCCTGAACGCCTCCGACTGCCTCTCCTCGCGCTCGACCCACCAGCCGAAAAGCCTTGCCCTCTTCCTGACCTCGATAAGGGCGTCCTCCTTAAAACGTATGCCGCGTATCAATAGGATGAGATCAGGCGCGAACCTATCGGCAATCTCGACGAGCTTATTGCTTCTATAGTTGAGATGCGCCTTTGGATGCGTCGAAAAAAGACACCTGTCCTTTGGCAAGAGCCGCAGGTTGTGCGCGGTCTTGTTAACGTGATGGATGACGTACCTGTCGAACAGGGTGTTCTTATCCGCATAGAGACACGCGGCCTCAATGCCCATCGCGTTGAGGGCGGCCTTCAGGTAGTCGGCTATCGGCGGCCTTGATGAATAAACAATGAGCGCCCTTTTGAGTTTTGCCACGCTTCAACTCCCGCCTTTACGCGCCAGCCAGCACGGTCTTTACTGCCGCTTCCACCTCGAAAACCGTTATCGCCTCCATGCACCTCTGATACACGCACTTCTTACTTACGCACGGGTCGCACGTCCTCGGCTTTTGTATCACGACGTGCCTGTCCTTGTCATAGAGCGGCCCTGTTCTCCGGTAATCCGCTACGGCATATAAAGCGACAACCGGAGTGCCGGCCGTAATTGCGATGTGCATTGGCCCGGTATCGCCGGTAACAAGGCACTGAAGCCTTCTTATGAGAGGCGCCAGTTCAATGAGACTCAAGCGGCCTGCGGCGCTTATCGTCTTGCCTCCGATGCCGGCTGCAATACACTCGCACAATGCGGCCTCTACTGGGGAGCCGGTTATAATCAAACGTGCATCAGGGTATGTCTTGAGAAGCCTTTTGCCAAGCTCTATAAACCTGTCAGGAAACCACTGGCGGCTCAACGTTGACGCGCCGGGTTGGATCCCAATGAGCAGGTCTTTTTCTCCAACGCCTTCCCTTTCAAGAAATGCCTGAACGCTGCTTGCGGAATCTGCGTTGACAAAAAGCTCCATCCTTACGTCCGCGACATCGCATCCAGCCAAAGCAACGGTTTGAAGCCGCGCCAGTATGCCGTGTCCAAGGCCGTCCCACGCAATAATCGGCGCGTTGTTGGAAAGAAGGAAGTTATAAGCGCTGTTGTTCGGCAGCTTCATTATGAAACGCGCCCCCGCCAGATAACATATCGGCGTTGCCTGCGGTTCGTTGCCGTGCAGTATGAGCGCCAGATCAAAGTTAAATGGCTTGAGTTCCCTTATGGTCGCAAAGAATTTTCTATACCCGCCATGATACAACACCACCCTGTCAAGGTACGGACTGCTCTCAAAAAGCGCGGCATTGTCCGCGTTAAAGAGCGCGACTATGCGCGCCTTTGGGTATCTCCTACGCACCGCCCTTATGGCCGGAGTCGAAAGAAGCGTATCCCCGATGGCCGTGGACGACACGACAAGGATATTTTTCACATCGCCGGGCGCGAACCATTCCATGCCGGTTTCCCGCCTGTCAACGGCCTTCAAAAACTTCAGGTACAGGTACAGTAAATTGTCAATCAAGGCAATCCTCATACCTCAGCCCCTTTTCCTAAAAACAGAGTACAGAGTTGACAGCAGCGGGTTGGTATATACCTTGAGCCTTGATTCAAGCCAACAGCGCCTGTCCCGCACCGCAATCCTGTTTATGGCGAACACGTCCGCGCCTTGCCTTGCGACACCGTGGCGCGTGGTGAACACGGCCTTGTAGCCAGCCTTTTTTGCCGCGCTGATTGCGTTGCCTGAAAAGGCGCCCTTTGGCCAACAGAGGTATGGGCATTCGTTGCCGAGTTCGGCCTCTATTGCGGCCTTGGAGGAGACAAGTTCCTTGGCAACCTCGGCCTCGCTGAGTTCATCGCATAAAGCATGGGTAGCGGTATGGGAGTAAAACCTCACGAGGCCGCTATCCTGCATCTCCCTTGCCATGTCCCAGTTCATTACCGCTCTATGAGTCTCACCCGCCTCAATGCACTTTATGGCCTGTCTGTGGCGCAAAGGCGCTCTACGGCACTCGTCAACTGCCGACCTCTTTTCAACGCCTGAGACGGCGTCAGCGGCGGACTGAGAGACGGCAAGCCACGACGTTACGGCAAATATCGTTGCCTTGACTCCATACCTTTGAAGAAGCGGCCATGCAAAGACGTAATTATCCAGATATGCGTCATCAAAGGTTATCGCAATAGCGCCGGGCTCCGGCGCTATTGGGCAAGCGCCGGCGTCAATCTCCTGCTCTCCGCGCATAAACGCAACTACTTCATCGAGACTGAGGGTTTTATAACCCGCCTCCTTTATAAACTTTAGCGAACGTTCAAACGCCTCGGGCGTAATCGTTATCCTGTCTCCGGCGTTCGTATTGACGTGATGATACATGAATATCGGTATGATTGGCATGGCCTCAAACGCGCTCTTGTCTGGCGTCCAATAAACCTCTATACAAGTCGAACATGGCCCTTGCCATCGCATCCATTGAAAACGACCTCTCCACCATTGTCCTGCCCGCCTCTCCCATACGAGCCGTCTTTTCCCTGTCCTTTAATAAACTTATTATCGCGTCCGCAAGAGAGGCCGCGTCCTCCGGCGGGACAAGAAGCCCTGTAACGCCGTTGATAACCGCCTCGCTCACGCCTCCTACGTCGGAGGCAATGACCGCCTTCTTCATTGCCGCGGCCTCAAGTATCGAAGTCCCAAGCGCCTCTTGAAGCGTAGGCAAAACGAAAAGGTCAATGCCGCGAAGCACGGTTGGAACGTCCTTTCTCAAACCAATGAGCTTGACGCTGTTGCCGAGGCCAAGGTTCTCAATCCTCTCTTCTATGTTGGGCCGCTGAGGCCCGTCCCCGGCAAAGACGAATATAGCGGAGGGGAATGACTCAAGCACCCTTGGTATGGCGTCAAGCAGAACGTGATGCCCTTTCTTCCGCCTCAGGATGGCAACCGTGCCGACGATTGGAATCTCGCTTCCGAGGCCAAGCTCTTGCCTCAACGTATCCGGCGCCCTGTCCGGATCAAATATCTTGAGATCAACCCCGGTCGGTATTGATACGACGCGGTTTGCGTTTATCTCCTTGTCATCAACGAGATAACGCCTTACCGACTCGCTCACCGTAACCACGATATGCGGAAGGAGCGAATAGCTCATCCGCGACGTTATCGGAAGCGCTAAGTGCCGGGTCCTCACTATGACCGGCCTTGAGCGCGACAACCTGCCCGCGACGGCGAGGAGCAGGCTGTCGTCCCCGCTATGCGTGCTTACCACGTCAACCCTCTCCTGCTTTATAAGCCGCAGGCAGAATAAAAGCGCGGACAGGTCCCGGTTCGAACGCATCTTATGAGTCCTTACGTCCAAGCCGTTTGACGTTGCCTTTTCCCTGAGCTTACTGTCCGGCTTACAAACTATTATCGGGCGCGCTCCGAGTCTTTTCAAGCCCAGACATTCGTGGAGCGTCCTGTTTTCCTGCCCGCCCCATCCAAGGGAGGATTCGGAGTGCAATACGGTAAACGTCCTTTCCATCTCAACCCCTGCGCTCCAGTCTCACGACAAGATGATCTCCAAGGAGCGCGTCCTTTGACGAGAGCGCCCGCACCAGAGCGGCCTTGGCCGAACCCTTCTCAAAGGCCAGCCCCATGCCGTACATCGCCTTTAACAGCGGATACAACACATAGCCCGATTTCTTGTATCCCGACGCCTTGATCTCTTTTAACTCAAAGCCTGTCAGAGCGGCGTAACCCATTATCTCGACAAGGGAGATGGTGTTGAAGACAACCCCATCCCAACCCTTTTTTTCGACGATTGTCCTTATCGGCTTAAAACCCGGATAATAACCCCTTCTCAAAAAATACAGCCTTGACGAAGCGTTCAATATGTTCGGCAGGCTCAGTATAAGGCTTCCGCCTTTTTTAACGAGCCTCGCAAACTCCCTGAAAAGCATGGCGTGGTTTTCAAGATACTGGAGCGATTCGCTGCAAAGTATGTAGTCGAACGCATCGGCAACGAACGGCAGGGCAGCGTTCAGGTCAGCCCTGATAAACCTTCCCGGCATAGTCGTTGACTCGTAAAGATCAAGGCCTACAACCTTGAACCCGCGCTCCTTGAGGCCCGCGCCGATGGCGTCCGTGCCAGAACCCGCGTCAAGAACCAGACCGCGCTCCAATCCATCCATGAACTCCAATACGCTCATCTGATGACGTTTCATTGAAGATCGCCTTGCACTGCCATTGATTGGTGGGCAATGCCCACCCTACAAACTGAAAAATTAAAAATTTGGTCAGGCGTTCAAATAAGTTCCAGATGCAAGGCGTCTCGGGTTCAGGAATGAGGCGCACGGAGCCTGTCCCCGCGTGTTTTTAGCGGGGATCGTGCGCCGCTTATGCCTCACTTTGATGCCAACGCCGCAGATGAGCGTTTTTCAGCAGCCTGATAGGGCGTCAAGCGCCGCCTTCAAAACAACCTCCGGGTCAAGCTCGTCAAGACACCTGCTTTTCTTTGTGCCGTTGCATCCGTCCTTGCCGCACGGCGCGCAGTCCCAAGGCATCTGTATGACGGTATTGCGGCCGAACCTTTGCGTCCCGTTCCTTTGCGGATACGGAGACCGGATACCGGTCTCAGGCGCTCTCTCGTTGTCCGCGCACCATGCGCCTATCGCCGTATTGTCCCACGGCCCCCAATCAAACGCGCCTGAAGGGCCGAAGACCGCCACAACCGGCGTCCCAACCGCGGCGGCTATATGCATCGGCGCCGAATCAACGCCGAAAAAAAGCGCGGCGCTTTTCGACAGCGCGCCCATCCGCTTTAACGTGAGGCCGCCGGACATGTCAACCGGACGGCTCTTGGCGGCCTTCAATATAGCGGCGATCAATGCGCGCTCCTTGTCCGCCGGGCCAGAGGTCAACACGGCCTTGACGCCCGCATCGGCAAGTCCGTCGAGCAGATAGGCCGCGCCCTCAACGGTCCAACACTTGAACAGCCAACGCGAGACCGGGTGCACATGCACGTACCGCTCGCCCGACATTATCCCTCTTTCCTCAAGCGCGGCCTGAACATAAGCCGCATCGTCTTGAGAAAAATGGATGTCAACTCGCAGGTCGTTCGTATCAATGCCGAATGAGCGGGGAACGCCTAAGTCGCGCAGCACGTTATGAAGCCTTATTGACGGCCTTTTGGCAAGATGCGTATAAAGCCGTTGCTTTCCGGCAAAACCCTCTCCGGCAGGGTCGTAACCGAGCCGATACCTTGCCCCGGTTAAAAACCCAAGAAACGCGGCCCTGTCCCCTCCGGTAAGGTCTATTGTCATGTCAAAACGCCGTGCTCGGAGCTTAGCCGCCTGCCGCGCCTGAGCCGGCAAGCGCCTCAATCCCCCGCTTAAGACACGCGAGGGCAGGCCTGATGCGCCCCTGTCAAGGCTTATGACCT
>JBBTCG010000018.1:0-4499 GCA_038043305.1 Deltaproteobacteria bacterium
ATATAAGAGTGAAAAACCCCATCTGGCCGTAATACTTGAAATAATAGAAGAGCGAGTTCCAATCGCCTTTATTTGAAAGGTCGGCGTAAGATATGATCAGCGTCAGGAGAACAACAACCAGATATATCGGGTAGAGGCGAAGAATACGGTTTGTATAAAACACATACAGGTCCGTATATTTTTCATTGAGTATCAACGACATATAGAAGCCGGAGATTATATAAAAGCTCTGGACAGCCACCATGCCGCCGACGACGTTGTATCCAAAGATTCCGGAGGAATGAACTATTACGACGGCAACCGCGAGAATTGTCCTTAGCAGCCCCAAACCAAACATAAGAGATTAACCTATCTCAGTACGCTATATTGGCGTTCTGCTAAAGATTATGGGAAATGGTGATGTGGTGAAAAAGACGTTGAATACAACGGCGATGATATCGGGATACCGCATTTGCCTTTTTCTAACAGGATGCTGAAAAACCCCAAAAACTCTAAGGCCGCTCAAAAAGCCACAGATGCGAGGGTGCTTGCCGCACGGGCAATATAAGTTGTAGCCTGCCCCCGAATGTCTCTATCGGGGGTCAGCCCGGCTGCTTATTCCCTATCAAAGTTCTTTGGCCTACCTTTCTTTCAAGAAAGGTAGGGGGCGACGAGACAACAAAGCAGATGCGGCTTTTTCAGCGGCCGGCTAATATGCGTACAGATTCCCATACGGCCTTAATGAGGCAGGGTAGAGCTTTTTAAACCCCTTTTTCATAACGTCGTCTAAGGAGAGCGACATATCCTTGCAGTATTCGGTCAGGGTTTCCCTGAGCATGGCCATGTCCTCGTCATCTAACTCGCCTATGCCGACCTCAGCGCCGCACAGGTTCGGGTCAACCTCGCCGCGAACGTAGATAAGCCCGCCGTGCATACCGGTGCCGAGATAGTCCCCGGCAAGAGAAGCGCCTTCCTCAGCGTCAAGACCAAGGAGTATCAAAACGCCTCCGGCCATGTACTCGCCGAAAAAGTCGCCTGCCGTGCCGCCGACAACTATCGTCGGGGACTGTTTTTTCGTCCCCTTCATGTGGATGGCCACCCTGTAGCCCACGCTGCCGCGTATAAAGAGCTTGCCTCCCCTCATGCCGTACCCGAGCACGTCTCCGGCGTTGCCCTCGATGATCACCTTGCCGCTGTTCATCGTGTTGCAGATATTGTCCTGACCGTTGCCCTTGATGCGAATCACAGGGCCGTCCATGAAGGCCGCAAGGTCGTTGCCCGGCACGCCCTCTATGGTTATCATGGAACTGCCGACAAGGCCGTCTCCGATGTAATACTGACCGTTGACGCCCTTGACGACTATCTCTTTTTCGCCCTTTGCCACGGCCTCGCGTATCATGGCGTTAAGGTCGCGGTAATAGAGCTTTGTTGCGTTTATCTCCAACATCGCTTGACTTATCTCCTATCAGTCTTTTACCTGCCCGCCGGCTTTACCCCGAGTATGTCCTGCGTCTGGCTATCCAACCCTACAGCGCGAAGCCTCTCCCTATTGCCCCTTAGACTCTCAATGGCGTTTATGCCGAGGGCGCCGAGTATCTCCTTCAACTCATGCTCCCATGCGTGGACGAGGTTAATGAGCCGCTCGGCGTACACCTCCGGGTCAAGCCTTGCCGTAAGCTCCGGCCTCTGGGTAGTGATGCCCCATGAGCAGTTTCCGGTGTAACACTTGCCGCAGGTGGTGCATCCCATCGTTATGAGCGCCGCTGTCGCTATTGCCACGGCGTCCGCGCCGAGGGCAATGGCCTTTGCCGCGTCCGCGCAGGAGCGTATGCCTCCGGCGGCTATTATCGAAGCCTCGTTCCTTATGCCTTCCTGCCTTAGCCTGTCGTCAACCGCCGCTATCGCGTGCTCTATCGGGATGCCGAGATGGTCGCGGATGACGCTTGGCGCCGCGCCCGTGCCGCCCCTGAAGCCGTCAAGGTATACTATGTCCGCGCCGGCCCGCACTATGCCGGAGGCTATCGCGGCCACGTTGTGCACCGCCGCGATCTTGACCGACACGGGCTTGTAGTTCGTCGCCTCTTTTATCGCGTATATGAGCTGGCGTAAATCTTCGATGGAATATATGTCGTGCTGAGGGGCCGGTGAGATGGCGTCCGTGCCGACCGGTATCATCCTTGCCTTTGCCACCTCAAGCGGTATCTTCTCCCCGGGCAGATGCCCGCCTATGCCCGGCTTTGCGCCCTGGCCTATCTTTATCTCAACGGCAACCCCGGCGTTGAGGTACTCGGGGGTCACGCCGAAGCGGCCAGAGGCCACCTGTACGATAATGTTCGACTTATAAGGGAGCAGGTCTTCATGCAGGCCGCCCTCTCCGGTGTTCATAACGATGCCGCACTCCTTTGCCGCCATCGCAAGCACCTTCTGAGCATTGAGGCTTATGGAGCCGAAGGACATGGGCGAGAAGATTATCGGGAGCTTTAGCTTTATCTGCGGCGGCATCTTCTCCTTGAGCCTGAGTTTGCCGTCCTTGCCAGTCTCGAACGACGCCTTTGACGGCTTCTTGCCGAGATACGTCCTCAGTTCCATGGGCTCGCGAAGCGGGTCAATTGACGGGTTCGTCACCTGACATGCGTCTATCAAAAGATTGTCGAAGAGTATGGTGTACGGCAGATCGCTGCCCATGCCGGTAAGCGGTATGCCGCCAGTCTCGGCCTGTCTTTTTATGTTGCGTATGACGTTGAAGCCCCAGTAGGCGTTGGACTTGAAGCGCGTCGGGCTGTCTACTATTTCTATCGCCTCTTCGGGGCAGTAGTGAAAGCACCTCAAGCACTTGACGCACTTGGAGGTGTTGATAAGCACCTTATCGCCGCCCCACGAGTACACACCCCAACCGCAGTTTTGGATGCACCTCTTGCAGCGTATGCACTTTATCGTATCTATCTTCGCCAGATACTCAGGCGGCGCAAGACTTCTGAACATTACCCTTACTTCCTCCCTTTATGCCGCCGGGTTACTTTTTCCAGCAGGCTACTGAAAAACTCAAAATCTGGTCAGGCTGCTCAAATCTTCCCATTGCAAAAAAGAAAAGACGCAATGGGAACCCAGCCAGATGCAAGGCGTCTCGGGTTCAGGAATGAGGCGCACGGAGCCTGCCCCCGAATGTTTCTATCGGGGGTTGTGCGCCGCAGTGACGAACGACGAAGACAACGCCGCAGATGGGCGTTTTTCAGCAGCCTGACAGCTCAACCACCACAGGTTCTCCTGCCCTTGGGGACCAGACCTTCTCAGGCGAAGGGCATATCGCCCTTATGGCCGACTCCTCGCTTGCCATGTACACCACGTCGTCCTTTGTCGCGGCGACAAGCGGGCGGAGCTTTATCCTGTCGTTGATGCCCACAAGCCCGTTTGCGTGGCCAAAGAGTATCGAGAATGGTCCGTTCAAAAGCGCGCTGCCGTATATCTGCCTTAAAGCGGTAAGCGCCTCGGCCTCGTCGGCCTCTTTCGAGTCTATGTTCTTCCAGAACGGCGCGGCCAGCGCCTGACATGCCGTTGATATCGAAAGCCCGTGCCTGCGGATGAGGAGGTCGAGCATGTAGGCCGCGACCTCGGTGTCCGTAAGGAGCGTGAGCTTATACCCGTACATCTCCAGATACCGCTTGTTTATGCCGTAGGACGATATCTCGCCGTTATGCACGATTGACCAGTCGAGGAGCGTAAACGGGTGCGCCCCGCCCCACCAGCCCGGGGTGTTCGTCGGGAACCGCGTATGAGCGGTCCATGTGTAGCCCTCGTACTCCTCTATCCTGAAAAATTCCGCGATGTCGGCTGGGTTGCCGACGCCCTTGAACGCGCCCATGTTCTTGCCGGAAGAAAATATATACGCGCCTTCTATCTCGGAGTTGACCTTCATGACGGTGTTGACGACGAAATCGTCCGGCTTCGTCTCTCCGACGAGCCTGTCCTTTAACGGCGATACGAAGTACCTCATCAGGAGCGGGCTTATCGGTATCGCCTTCACCGGCGATGTCGGTATCTCCTCTATCTTTTCGATATGATAGTTGCTCTTTAGGTATTCCTCGGCGGAAAAGCGCACCGATGCGTCGTCATACATGATGTGAAAGGCGTAAAAGTCCTTGAACTCAGGGTAGATGCCGTAAGCCGCGTATCCGGCGCCGAGGCCGTTGCCCCTGTCGTTCATAAGGCAAAGCGACTTGACGATAGTTGAGCCGGACACACGCCTCCGCTTTTTGCTTATGAGTCCGGTAAGGCCGCAGCCCGATATGTCTTTTTGATAATTATGATTCATATGATTTATTTTGCCCTACCCCTTGGCTGTCTCTTTTCCTTCAACAGCGCACACAGCTTTTTAAGCTCATCGCCGCCGCTTATCGCAGGCGCCGGAAGACCCATCTTCTTTCTTGCGGGCATGGCAGGCTCGCCGAGCTTGCCAGTCTTTGCGAACATGTCCCACCCGCGTTTTACCTGCACAGGGAAAATGCCGCGCTTTGTCGCAACGG
>JBBTCG010000019.1:0-5927 GCA_038043305.1 Deltaproteobacteria bacterium
AGGTCATTCACGACTTTTCGTTTACGCTCTTTGTAGGCATCCTCATCGGCACATACTCCTCCATATTTATCGCAAGCCCGGTGCTTCTGTTCTGGAAGGACGCAAAAGGTCATGTGAAAAGGCCGAATGCGTAAACGTTCCCGGAAGACTTGCAAAATTTCGAAACAAGGGTTAGACTTGTAAACAGCGCCTTCAAGCGGCTTAAGGCCGTTAAAAATTGATGAATGTTTTTTGCCGATATTGAGGACATGCGTGTCCTGTTAATGGGCGCGGCTTTCGGTTGCCATCGTTGAGACCGGACCACGGATGCTTCGCATAGCTTGAGAGGTGAATCGAGATGATACAGCAAAGCGTGCGTAACGCGCCGTTCCTTGGCATAGCCGAGGTCGCGCTGTGGCGTGAATTTCAGGAAGGGCTTTCGGCCTGTTCAGGCATACCGCTCATCCTCTATGACGGCCGCACCGGTCAGTACGTGAGTTTCGGCGCTTATTCGGACGAGAGCGCCGCATCAAGGCCGGTCATTGGGCCGGGGTGCTCTCCCGCGTGCGCCGTCATCTACGAAAAGGCCGTTCAAGAGGCCATTGAAAAGGGGACCGTTCAGACTACAAGCTGCCACGCCGACCAGTATATATTCGCGCTCCCCGTGCCTCTTGATCTGAACTGCACCTTTGTCGTCATCGGCGGACCCGTGAATGCGTCAGAACCGTTCAGTCTTCCCTGGCGCGGGTCCACGCATACAATCACGGACATTATAAAGTCCCTTTCCGCGCCATTTCTCAAAAGCCTTTACTCGATGAGCCTTGGCCGGACGCGCTCGCCTGAATTGGACATTGACAGGAAATTGGCAAGGGGCGTCCATACCCTTGATCAGGTATGCAGGTCAATCACGCCGGTGCTGGACAAGGAGGAGTTGTACGACGCCATACTCGACAGGTCATCCGAGCTTGTTGACGCCGAGAGAGGCTCTCTCATGCTCGTGGACAGGAAGAGGGGCGTGCTTTCCGTCAAGACCGCAAGGGGGGCAGGCAGCGGTTTTGTCAGGAACGTTACGGTTCCGCTCGGCGAGGGGATAGCCGGGTCCACGGCAATAACGGGCGTTCCAATCATCGTAAGGGACATTGAAAGAGAGTCCCCGGGACGACTAAACAGGACATGGTACAGGACAAAGTCATTTCTTTCAGTGCCGCTTCGTCTTGACAACCGAGTCCTCGGCGTCATCAACATGGCGGACAAACGCGAGGCCGACATCTTTACCGACTCGGACATGCAGCTCTTGAATACCTTTGCCAACTACGCCTCCATCGCGCTGGAGCGCGGCACGTATCACGCCATGAGCGATGAGTTTAAGGCGCTGTCAATGACAGACCCGCTGACCGGCATGTTCAATAGGAGATTTTTTACGGAGAGGCTCCACGAGGAAGTCGAAAGGGTCAAGCGCCACAGGGAGTTCTTTACCGTTTTCTTCATAGACATAGACAACTTCAAGTTCTTTAACGATACATACGGCCATAGGACCGGGGATGAGATATTGAAGGCCGTGGCAAGGGTCATCAAGGAAGCGGTCAGGTCAATGGACATAGTGGCGAGATACGGAGGCGAGGAGTTTGCCGTCATACTGCCGCATACCGTAAAAAAAGACGCCTTTGTGATAGCCGAGAGGGTGAGAAAAGGCGTGGAGGAGTTAAAGAAAAACCTTGAGGGCATAGAGGAGACCGTTACGTGCAGCGTCGGCGTATCCGAACTGCCCGGAGACGCCGACACGATAGAAGGCGTTATCCACAAGGCCGATACCGCCATGTACCTTGCCAAGAAGACCGGGAAGAACAAGGTGGTGGTTTATGAATAATCAATAGGGCACGCAGACGGCCGTGGCCCCGGAATCTTTACTCAGGTTGTTGTCCTGTGGTATAGTCGGCTCAGGAGGTGATACCATGAGACTCGTAATCATTACGCCCGCCGGAGAAGGCGGTTTTGTCGCCGAGTGCCCGTCGCTGCCGGGTTGCATGAGCCAGGGCGATACCCGCAAGGAGACGATTGAGAACATCAAGGAAGCAATCAGGGGCTATATCGCCGCGCTTGAACAGGACGGGCTGCCTGTTCCATGCGAAGTCGAATCCGAGGTGCTTAAACTCGCCGTATGACCAAACTCCCGGACGTCTCCGGCAAACAGTGCATCAGGGCGCTTGAACGCGCTGGTTTTAAGCTCGCGCGGATCCAAGGCTCGCATCACCACATGCGCCGGTCTCTTCCTTTTTGTCAGGTCTCGGTCCCGCTCCACAGTTCGCTCAAAAAAGGCCTGCTCCATGGAATACTCAAATCCGCCGGCCTCTCCCTTGAAGACTTCCTGAAACTTCTTTAACAAAGTCCGGTATATCCCCCTACAGCCCGACTTTGGCCAGCCTTTTCATAGCATACTCCTTTATCGCTTTCGGCTTTGGCGGCTTTGCCGTTGGCTTGCCGTTTTTTATGAGCGGGATAAAGAGGCTCTCTCTCCTGCCCTTGCAAGGGCATCTGTTGCTTTGTGAGCCGAGCGGGACAACGGTTCTTTCGCCGCATCCGGTGCAGCGCAGTACGTCCTTTGCCCCGCTCCATTTGCCGCGTTTGGCGAATGGAAGGCCGTCCACCTCCATTATGTCCATCGCAAAGTCAACTACAGGCGCGTTGGAGATGCAGGTCCCCACGCCAAAGGCGTCAACCACGGTTTTTAATTCCAGTATTTCTTTTTCGTCCAGCCCGCCGCTGGCAAAGAGTTTTACGTGCTTAAAGCCACGGAGGTCAAGCTCCCATCTAACCTCCTGAAATATCCTTAGAAAATCCCCGCGTCTCGATGCGGGCGTATCAAGCCGCACGGCCCAGAGCTTTTTGCCCATTGCCGAGGCAACGCGGATGGCCTCGAACTTTTCGTCATGAAAGGTGTCAATGAGCGCGACCCTCTTTACCTTTTTGTCTATAACCTCATCAAACGCCTTTATCGCCTTTACGGTATCGCCGAGGACAAGCACGAGGGAGTGGGGCATGGTGCCCATCGGGTCAACGTCAAGGAGCTTTGCGCTTGCCATGACGGACACCCCGTCGCAGCCGCCAATGTAGGCGGCGCGTTCTATCATGGGCGCAATTGCCGGATGCATCCGCCTTGCGCCGAAGCTGACGACCGCCTTGTCCCCTGCGGCGCGTTTAATCCGGGCGGCCTTTGTGGCAACGCCCGTTGCCTGACACAAAAGCCCGAGCATGGCGGTCTCGAACACGCAAAAGTCCGTGTACATGCCCTCTATCTCCATCACAGGCTCCCAGGGATAAAAAACTTCGCCCTCCCGGAAGGAACGGATGTTTACCTTCTTTCCTTCCATCAAACGGACAACCTCTTCCACGCCTGTAAGCATTGCCCATTGCCAACCCTGCGGCAGATTCTTTGCGAAAAACTCGGCTCTCACGCGACGGTCAACGCCGGTTTTTTTCAGTATCTCAAGCGTGCGCGCAAAGTAGACGTCCGTAACGGCGCCTCTTTTTATGTCATCATGGTTTGCCGTGTGGAACATGTTCGCCTCCGTTGTATGAGTTGGATGTATCATTATAGCATAGAGCCGAAGGGTGTAAGCCGCGCGGGCAATATTCGTATTCGTCAGCCCGGCTGAGTGTTCCCTGTTAAAGTTCTTTGGGCTTACCTTTCTTTCAAGAAAGGTAAGTTGACAGGCGCGAATTTTGTGCTAATCTTGCGTAATGGAACGCAAAGGACTGATAACCTTCAAGGGCGCGCCGCTTACGCTCCTTGGCCCTCGGCTAATAATAGGGGACAAGGCGCCGGCCTTTACCGTCATTGACAGGGACATGAGGGATGTAAGCCTCAAGGACTTCGATTTCAAGGGCAAATCAAAACTGATAAGCGTAACGCCGTCGCTTGACACGCCGGTGTGCGATATGCAGGCGCGGTCCTTCAACGAACGGGCCGCTAAGATGCCTGATGAAGTCGTGGTGATGAACATAAGCATGGACCTGCCGTTCGCAATCAACAGGTTCTGCGCGACCGCCGGGATAGACAGGATAAAGACCTTTTCCGATTACAGGCACGCATACTTCGGAATGAGCTACGGCGTGATGATAAAGGAACTGAGGCTCCTTGCCAGAAGCGTGTTTGTCATTGACTCGGCGGACATCATAAAATACATTGAGATTGTTCCTGAGATAACGGACAACGTGGACTTTGACAGGGCGCTTGACGAGGCAAAGAAGACCATGAACAGATAGCGAGGCTTAGGTCTCCCGTTAAGGCTTGTAGTACATTATCTCCTTGGCGAACGCGGAGAAAAGGCTGGTTACGCGCTGCACCTCAATTGACTTGAGCGGCTTAAACCCCTTTGCGATGTCCGCATTGTCATTTACATGTTCAACGCTGTCGCAGCCGATGACGGCAATTGACACCGGCTGAGTCAGGGCGTAGCTGAAAAGCAGTTTTTTCGGCGCGTCAAGCTGTCCGCGCAGATACACCTTCATTGCCATTATGCCGACGTCCTTTGCGCCCGCAACCGGCACGATCTCCTCTAAGAAGCAGTTGTACGACGGTTCTGCCGGATTTATCGGTATGAGCACCGTGTCAAAGTCGAATGTCTCAAGGCATTGTCTAGTTATGGCCGGCGAATGGTGTCCGGTTACGCCGAGAAACCTGACAAGCCCCTTTTCCTTTGCCTCGCTAAGAGCTTCGATTGCCCCGCCGGGGCCGAATATTTGCTTCACCTCGTCCGCAGTCCTTACGTCGTGTATCTGCCACAGGTCAAGGTAATCGGTCTTCATTGCGGCAAGGGTTTCCTGAAGGTGCGCCATTGCCCCGGCCTTGTCCCTTGCATGGGTCTTGCTGGACAGAAACACGTCTTTACGTCTGTGCTTTAGCGCGCTTCCGTAGTAGGACTCGCTTCCCGCGTAGCTCCTCGCCGACTCCATGTAGTTGACGCCAAGGTCAATGGCCGTGTTGATAACCGCGTCAGCGGCCTTTTCGCTGCCAAAGGTTCTTAATACGCCCTCGCCGCCGAGTCCTAAGATGGAAACTTCAACCTCTGTCTTGCCGAGCCTTCTTCTTGGGATTACGATATTTTTGTCTTTCATAGCTGATATCATACCACTTACCTTTCTTGAAAGAAAGGTAAGCCCCCCCGATTAAAACATTCCCTCGATAGAGACATTCGGGGGCAGGCTTGGGCAGGCTGCAACTGATCCCCGCTTTAGACATGCGGGGACAAGCATTGCCCGTGCGGCAAGCACCTACTCCTTCCTGAAATATTTTCCGCCGTGTATCATGGATGAAAAAAGGCCGGTCTTTTCCCGTATCTCATGGACGACAAGGCCGCCGAGGTGCGCGCAGACGAAGAACAGGATGTAGTAAAAGCCAAGGACATGCACCCCCTCAAGCACGTCATGGAGTCCTTTAATCGTCTCTTGTCCGACCACGGCCACGATAATGTTTCCCGGGAAGGTCTTGAAATCATGGCCAGACAGTACGACGCCGGTAATTATCTGGCTCGTGAGAACGATAAACAGCACGATGTAGAAGAGCGAGGCAAACGGGTCATGCCCCACGGCATGAGCGGCCCTGCCGCGAAAACCGCTCAAGTACCATTTTATATTGTGTCCGATGGAGCGCCAGCGCTCCTTGTTGTACGGTATGATGTCCAGCCACCTTGAGTATTCGTTGCCGATGAAGCCCCACAGCACCCTAAGCAGGAACGTTATAACGAACAGATGCCCGACGTAGGCGTGCAGTTTTTTCACCGGCGCGCGGAGCGCCTTTTCAACGCCCAATATCTCCATGCCCTCTTTGCCTATCATAAGCAGTGCGAGCGTGACGATGAGGGCCGCGTTCACCCAATGAAGCACCCGAATGGGCCAGTCCCAGACGTCCGTCAGTATCCGTTCCCTGTCAGATGAGTTCATACCGCCTC
>JBBTCG010000020.1:0-10597 GCA_038043305.1 Deltaproteobacteria bacterium
CCGCAAGGGCAGCTCTATCATCTCCCTAATCCTCTGTATCGTCTTTTTATGCCCTCCGATGTCTTCATATGTTACCCTGGCCCTCTCGAGAGCCTTCTTATCCGCGGCCCTTATCTCGATGATCGTCTTTTGATTTATGACGATTGCTTCCCGCGGTATAACCGTGACGACCGTAAACTCCTGCCCTTTGGCGCCAAACAGGTTCGCCCTGATCTTATCGCCTTCCACGACCGGTATACCGTCCAGAACGCTGGATATGTATCTTGTGTCAAGCGCCCCGGCCGTGAAAAGGGTGGTGGGCGTAAGCGCGACCCGTTGGCCCGCCTTATAAGAGGTCTTGCCCACTGAGACCTTTTCGTCCAGACCGGTCTGAGCGTTGAGCCTTATAAGGCCGTCTATCTGTATAATCCCCTTGCCCCTGTCTTCGGGGTATGCCGGCATTACCTTGGCAACGGTATTACGCTTGCCCTCTATCCGCACTATATCGCCCACCTCGACCCCAAGGCCGACCATGTCCGCCGGGTCTATCCTTGCAATACCCCTTCCCACGTCCTTTGGCCTTGCCTCTGAGACGCGAAGCGTCAATACGGCGTTATCTTGGGATATTTTTTCCACGGTCGTTGTCATTGTTCACGGCCTTTAAGCGTTGCCTTTACGGTCACGGTCTCTACACGGCCTTTTTGAGCTTTATCTCAACTATCCCGTTCTTGTATGTAGATTCAAGCGTGGCTGGGTCAACAGGGGATGGGAGTTTTACATCCTTGCCGTATTTTCTATCCCTGCCTTTGGCATTGATGCTCACCATGTCTTCTTTCGCGTCAATACGGACGTCTTTCTCTTCAACGCCGGGGACCTCCGCTATAATCACTATGCGGTCTTTTTCCTCGAAGACGTCCACCATAGGCTCCCTCGTCTCCTCCACGCGGGGTCCCTCGGACGTTTCCTTGATATTTCCGAAGCGCTCGATAACCGGCCCTCCTGCCAGCGTCCTTATGGAGAAGCCGTAAACGCCCTTTGCCCCCTTGCCAAGCCCTTTTATATCGCCCTCATCCCGTATCTCCCCGCCCGCCTCGCGCACCTTGCCGACAAGGGAGATAAGACCTTCCAATCCTTTGAAGAGACCCCCGATGGAGGCGACAAGGGGCGCTGCCCCGATGTCAATACCTTCTTTCTCTTGAACCTTCTTTTTTTTCTCAGTCATGACGCACTCCCTTAAAGACTGTGACCGTGAAAGGATTCAACCCCCAACCCCTAACCCCCTAACCCCCTAAATCCCCCTTGTCAGGGGGACTTCTACGGTTCACGGTCATTGTTCACGGTATTACCCCATTCCACCACTATATTAACGAAGTTAAAAGGGGGGACAGGCCCAACGTACTTCAAGGTCATGTCCCGGCTCCTTTTCCCGTTTAACTCCTCCACCCTGTCGTCAAACTCCTTTGTGTTTACCCTGTCCACGAGGAACGCGGCGTTCAATATCATGTTGTCTCCATGCGTCTTGTTTTCGCGTATATCGAAAGATATGTCTCTGAGGCTGGACAGGATAAACTCGGCCTCAGCCTCTTTCTTCTCTTTAAGGGCTGCCTCTACCATCTTGCCGAGGGTGATCCTGTCGTGATATGCCTTGTTTTTTGGTCCTGATTTAATCCTCTCCTTGAACCTTTTAATCTCATCGCGCTGCTCCGCGATATTCTTGAAGACCGCGCCCATATCCTTCCAGATGGCCTTCAAGCCCAACTCAATCTTGTTATCCATGTCCCTTAAAAGGCCGATGAACTCGGAGCGCCTCTTTCGCAGTAAACCACGGATGTCTTCCGGGCTTTTGGCAACGGTGGAGAAACGCACGGGGAGCACGGTATGTGCCTTCATCACCCCTTCTATGACCTTCTGGTGGGTAAGCATATTTTCCCTGCTTACGGCGTAGTCGGACGCAGGGGAGTTGCTCGCCACGCAGGAGACGCCCTCATAACCGATGGTGGAAACGATATCGCCTCTTCCTCCTATGCCTACTGGGCCGAAGTTTCGTGCCTCGTTGGTCCCGATTATGCAATATATATAATTGCCGTCTTCCATAGAGGGATGGTTAATAGTCCAATATCATGGTCTTCAATGGTCTTTTTATGCCGACGTCGGAGCGACGGAGGGTCTTTTGACCTCCCTCGCCATGTCTCGCCTTTTTCATCATCTCTATCTCGCTCCGCACGGCCTGTGTTTCCTGCTCCAGCCTCTTCTTCCTTTCGACGATGGTCTTCATCTCCCTTTCCAGCCTTGCCATTTTCAGGGATGCCGCATGAAGATCAAGATAACTCCCTGCCGAGGCGCGGGGTATCGAACGTATCTTTGCCTTAGAGCCTCTTTTTAATCCGGCGAGCGCGCCGATTGCCCTGTTCATATCACTGCCCTCCGGGTTGCGTCAGACGTCTCTTCCACGGCAAGGCACGCCTTTTTCGAACCCTTTACCTGGATCCTTGCGCCTTCCCCGCAACGGCTTACTATCAGCTCTTCGACCAGCTTCTTTATCTTTTTAGTATTGGTCTTGCTCCCCACCCTGCTCGTCTCCGAGGATAGGACGTCCATGGCGATCTTCCTGAACATTCCGTTTCCCGACTCAACGGAGCCGCCTCTTACCATGAGCGTCTTTGCTATCATGATACATCCCCTGATTGTGGGCGCGAACTCGCATTTGCCCGATTCCCTCAATGCCCTTACGATATCCACTATCCTCTCGGCGTCAACTTTTTCCAGACCTGATTTTGCAACGGTTATGGCGACCTCGGTATCTCTATCCGGGTGGTCTATGTCCATTGTTACAAGCCTGTCTCTGAGCGCGTCCTGGCTCCTGTAGACCCCGGCATACTCCTCAGGATTGCTTGTAAAGATGGCGACAAAGTTGGGGTCAACCTTCAGATACCCTTCTCCTTGCCTCGCGCCGGGCATGTCGAGCATCCTCTCCTGAAGGACCGAGAGAAGGACGTTATTCGCCTCTGGCCTTGACCTTGTGAATTCATCGTAGATGAGCGTGAAGCCGTATTTGCAGGCCGTTGTCAGGCGATTATCTACCCAGGTCTTCTGCATACTCTCATCCGTTTTAAGGACCGAGTGGATGAAGTTGTCAACGACCTTCCTCTTCCTGTAGCCGTGCTGTCCGCCTACAAGGTCGGATGTGGAGTGCTCCTCGTCCCCGTGTATGATGATGACGGGCCTGCCTATCTTGGCGGCCAAGTGCATCGCAAGTGTGGTCTTGCCGGTGCCGGACGCGCCTCTGAAATGAACCGGGAAGCCTGCGGCAATATAGGCACACGCCCGTTCGATGATATCGCGGACATACGGCGTCTCGACAAAATTTGCATGTTTTCTTGGCTCAAGCGCGGCTGCGGACTCTCCGACTGGCATGATAAAACCTCCGATTATGAACATTACCGTTTACTGATAACCGACAGCGTGCCTACGATGCAGCGGACGCCGCAACCACCCCTTTGCCGTTGCACTTGAGACACGGCAGATGATCACGCGGGGCAACACCGCTCCCTTCGCAGTCGCGGCATCTCCTTGAGGAGTCGGGAACAACGACCATGCCCTTGCCCTTGCAGACCGTACACACGAGCCTCTGGTCCTTGTATCTGCCCGTTCCGCCGCAGAAGACGCACTTAACGGCCGGACTTAGGACAATTACCTTGCCCTTGCCGGCGCAGACCTGACAGACCGCGCGAGGAGAGAGCAATCCGAACGGGTCTTTGCCGGCGCCGTTACAAAAAGCGCATCTGTATGTCGGCTCTTCTTTCATGCCTGTTGTCAGGCCCCTGTCTCCGCCCGTTTTTTGTGGGTAGGCTGGCTTTTTTTCGCGGGACGCGCCGTCTTTATTCCCCTCTTTGACCGCATCGAGGACACGAGGTCGGCCCAGGCCGAGGCCATATCTTCCCGTTCCTTGTTGAAACCGTCGAGAAGGTCCGAGACATCGCGCCTCCTCTCTTTGTTATTCGTTTTGGTATCGTGCAGCCTTGTCTTTCTGAAATCCCCGATCATCCCCGAGACCTGCCGACTCAAGGATTCAACCTCTCCCTTTCTCACGTCAAATGAAGCCGCTATGTCCTGCGTCATAGCCCTGAACTCTTCCGCCATTGCCATTTTGATACCCTCCTTTTTTCCGACATCTTGGTTTTTACAACCCGGTTACTATTGTCGCCTTGTCTCCAATCTTTCATACGCATCGAGTACGCCATGCCACTTCGTTATAACGTCGAGTCTTACCATGCCCCACTCCTCAAGCAACCCGTCCAATCCGCTGATACCTTCTTCCCGTCTGACAGCCATCGCCTTTACAAACGTCTTGAGGTCTTTTATGCCCGTCCCCTTTGAGAGAAGCTGTTTTAGTGCAATACTCAGTTCCGCCTGCTCCAGATGGAGCCTCATCAGTAGCTTTGCGGCGCCCTCCTCCTTCTTTTGAAGCAGCGGCAGACGCTCCTTTTTCAGGGTCTCTATGTCAGCGGTCTTTCCAGTTGTCAGGACGTCTGACAAGACTTTTATAATCTCCCCTTCATCTTTCCAGAGGGCATCAAGCGCGTCCTTTATCCCCTTTTCCGTCTCTTGGCCGAGTATGCCCTCCATAAGATTATCAAAGTCCTTCTTCCTCAGGCCGTCCCTGTGCGCAAGGCCGTCCCTGATCTCCTGCATCATCTCTTCCTGCTCCTTACGGTATTCTCCTATCAGAGCCGTGGCCTTGTTCATAAACTCTTTGACTGCCCGCGTCTTTTTTTCGTAGGCCGCGATCAATTGTGTAAAACTGTCCATAATGGAAATAACCTTATATTATATTCCGAGACCTCAGAACACGCTCAATGCACAATCTTGCAGAAGGGCCGCTAACAACGCTTCTGCGCCATCGAGGATGTTTGAGACCTCGTTACCTGACCAGACCCTGTTAAGCCGTTGCCGCTTCCTGAGCCGTAAGACCTACGGCCTCGGCATACTTTAGAAAGGTCTCTACCGACGCTACAACCACCCTGGCCTCTATCGCCAGGATCTCGATGCCTACGAGCGATACCCTTGCCCAGGCATCTATGACGACCCCCTTGTCAAGGATCCTGTCCACCACTTCCACCAGACTTGAAGACGCCATCGTTTTCTCAACCGCCATGATAATCACCTCCTTTTTTTATGGATTTACTTTTCCCCGTCTCGTAGGGCGCGCCTCACGAGTTCAACGCCTCTTTTACAACGCTTGCCAAGGCTGTCATCTCAAAGGGTTTGTCCATGAACGCGTATGCGTTCAACTCCTTTGCCCTTGATTTGATTGCCGCGTTCCCGTAAGCCGATATCATCACTGCCCGTAGGGCAGTCCGTATCCCCCGCGCTTCCTGCAAGACATTTATGCCGCCGATATCCGGGAGTTTATAGTCGAGGATTACAAGGTCATAAGCCGTTTTTCTTATCTTTTCCAGCCCGGCCCCTCCGTCGAAAGCGACATCCACTGAATGACCTTCTTCCTTGAGTATCTCTGATATCAACTGGCAGATGTCGCTGTCGTTATCCACCACCAATATTATGGCCATATCCCTTAATCCGCCGATTGAGGCCGCGTAACGTCTGTTCCATGTATTAATATAGTTTGCAATCCCCATGCCATCTCTTAATTAATGGGAAAGTCCGGCGACTTGCGATTATCGTCGAGGGCAAGCGGGCAGCGGATTGCAGAGGCGGCCTTACAGTCTGTAGAGGAGGTCTTACGCCTCTATTCCAATCCGAGCGATTTTATCTTTGAATAGAGGGTCATGCGGTCTATCTTCAAGAGCCTTGCGGCCCGGCTCTTGTTGTTCTTTGACCGCTCAAGGGCGTCTTTGATCAATGTCCGTTCAACGTCCATAGACGCCTTTCTCGTGCACGACTTAAACGACGCCTCCGTGTCCAATTGCGTTGGCAAGCCATGCCCCTGCGATTTTTTTACGGATTCAAGGGGAAATACATCCGTGATGAGCGTGCCCGATTCGGTCTGCAACACGGTCCTTCGCACGACGTTTTTCAACTCCCGGATGTTCCCCGGCCAGTTGTAATCCATGAGGCGGCCCATGGCCTCGTTGGAGATGCCCTTGACCTTTTTATCCAGTTCCTCGTTCGCCTCCGCGATGAATTGCTTGGTCAGGACGGGTATGTCCTCCGACCTCTCCCTGAGCGGCGGTATCTCGATTGTAAACTCATTGAGTCTCTGATAAAGGTCGTGTCTGAACCTGTTCCACCTTGCCTCTTCGGCGATATTCTTGTTCGCGGCAACGATGATACGCGCGTCTATCTCCATGTCTTTTTCCGCTCCCAATCGCCGAACCCTGCGTTCTTGCAGCACGCGCAGGAGCTTCGCCTGTATGGAGCCGGAGAGGTTGGTTATCTCATCCATGAAAAGGGTGCCGCCGTGGGCAAGGACGAAGCGCCCCTCCTTTCTCCCATCTGCCCCGGTGAACGCGCCCTTCTCATGCCCGAAAAGCTCACTCTCCGCAAGGGTCTCCTGAAGTGTGCCGCAGTCAATGGCTATGAAGGGTTTATCCTTTCTTGGAGACCTCTGGTGGATAAGCCGCGCTATAAGCTCCTTGCCGACGCCGCTTTCGCCCTGCAGTATCACGGTCATCTTCGTGGGGGCCACAATGCCGGTCTGTTTCAAGACCTGTTTGATCCGGGGCGATGAGCCCCGCACCAACATATCCTCTCCCGGGTTTAAGCATACTGGGACACGCTTTGTAAGACGCCTCATCTCAATGGCCTTCCTGATGACGAGGCACAACTGGGCCTCATCAAAGGGCTTGGTGATATAATCGAATGCCCCGAGCTTCATGGCCATGACCGCGCTCTGCACGTCGCCGTAGGCGGTAAGCATAATGATTGCAGGGCATTCATCCGATTGCCTCATCTCCTCCAATGCCTTTAACCCGTCCATGTCCGGCAGCTTCCTGTCAAGCAAGACAAGATCAGGGGACTCTCTTGCGAGCGCCTTCATCGCCGCCTTTGCGTCATTGGCCGCCATGACCCTGTATCCTTCTCTTGAGAGGATATCAGAGAGGATGCGGCACATGTCCTTATTGTCGTCAACCACCAAGATCATATCCATCCTATCCGCCTCCGTTAGTCTTTTTGCAGCATCGGATGTGAGAGTACCGGGAGCCTGACTGTTACCTCCGTCCCCCTGCCGACCTCGCTCCTGACCTCTATCCTTCCCTTATGGTGGGTTATCACGCTGTGGGCTATTGAAAGGCCCAGACCCACGCCGTTGGGTTTGGTCGTAAAGAAGGGGTCGAATATCCTGCCCATATTGTCCTTGGATATACCCGCTCCCGTGTCCTTAAAGGCCGCTACGATCTCCTTTGCATGATGATCGAGATGCGCGGAGACCACGAGGCTCCCGCCGTTTGGCATCGCGTCAACGGCGTTCAGGATGAAGTTCAGGAAAACGCCCTCGATGCGCCTTTTATCGAAAATCTTCTTGGGCAGGCCGTTTTGCACCCTTTTCTTGAGATTTACGCGCTGTTTCGCGCACCGGTTCTTCGCAAGCGCGCAGGCCCTGTTTATCGCGTTCTCTATGCGCCCCAGCTCAAAAGACATATCGCCCGGCTTTGCGAAGTCAAGGAGGTCGCTTACGAGACTTTCGGCGTTTTTGGAGTTTCTGAGTATTATCGAAAGATGCCTTTCAAGCCCATCTTCAAGCTTGAACTTCTTGCGGCAGAACTGTACCGAGGCGCTTATATTGGCAAGGGGGTTTCGCAGTTCATGGGCTATGCCCGCGGCCAGCTCCCCAACGCCCGCAAGGCGTTCGGAATGCAGTAGCTGGTCCTCAAGCTTCACCATGCCAGTAACGTCCCTGAAGTATTCTATTGCGTGCGTAACCGCGTCATTGCCGTCTTTTATTGGGAAGATGGAGATATCGAGAACCGTCTTTTCCTCGCCGTGCTGCCGTATGCTTGTTATGCGGTCGGGTATGCCCTCTGTAAAGGTTCTTAACGCCGGACAGTTGTCGCAGGCGTGATCCCTTTGGTAATATTCCGTATAGCACTTCGAGCCTATCAACTCCGAAAAGCCGCTCCTTTTGAATATCTTGAGGATACCCTTATTCACCCTGATTATATTGTAGTCCCTGTCTATGACCGATATGCCGTCTCCTATCCCGTCGAAGACGGCGCTTGATATTGCATGAAACATCTGGTCCGGCGTAATCCGGGGATATATCTTTTCCACACGATATCTCCTCCTGAACGGGAAAATGGCGCAATAGCGCGTTAAACTGCGGTTGGAATCTCTCAGCCGTTGCAGAGCAAGGTTTTTTTAGTCGGGTTGTAAGGCGAGTTGTAAGACGCGGGGCTGTTCGGGGTGTTCGTATATCCTCAATTATAACAGATTACCGCGATATTGCAAATGAGCGCATAATGCGGTAGTGGTCCCATCGAAGGACGAGCGCCCCGCAACTGCTTCTCAAATCTGCGGAATCGGTGGAAATAAAATAGGGAGAGCTGTCCCTATTTTTCCGTGGTTGCGCGGCGCTGCTACGCCGCGTCATCCTTCCGGTTGAGGCGCGGTTGAAGATGCGTCCGGCTCTTTGATTATCTTTTCAACATCTTCCCTGTCAAGCGACTCTTCCTTTATCAACTTCTCGGCAAGGCGTATGAGCGCGGCCTTGTTTATCTTCAACAGTTCGTCGGCCTTTGCCTCAGCCTCAAGGATGAGTTTTCGTATCTCCTTGTCCATTATCCACGCCATGTCCTCGCTGTAGCGGCGCGGCATGGAGAGTTCCCTGCCAAGGAACGGGTGTTCCTCTCCCCTGCCGAGGTTTATGGGGCCGACCTCGTCGCTCATGCCCCACTGAGCCACCATCTTCTCGGCAAGGGAGGTCGCGCCCTTCAAGTCCTCCTGCGCCCCGCTGCTCACGTCGTTGAAAATGAGTTTTTCGGCGGCCCTTCCCGCAAGCGCCACGCTCAATCGGTTGAAGAGGTAGCTCTTGGGGTAGTAGTGCCTGTCCTCCCTGGGCATGAACAAAGTCGCGCCCATAGCCATGCCGCGCGGTATGATGCTTACCTTGTGAACAGGGTCGGTGTGCGGCAGATTAAGCGAAACGAGCGCGTGCCCGGATTCGTGATACGCCGTGATGCGCCTCTCTTCCTCGCTTATCGTCTCCTCGCGCTTTGCGCCCATTAGTATCCTGTCAACCGACTCATCGAAGTCGGACATCTCAACCTGTTCCTTGCCCTTTTTCGAGGCGCTTATGGCCGCCTCGTTCGCAAGGTTCTCAAGGTCTGCCCCGGTCATGCCTGGCGTGCCCTTGGCGAGTCTTTCAAGGTCAATGGGCGAGGCGATGCGCTTGTTGCGGACATGCACGTTGAGAATGGCAAGCCTGTCCTGCCAACCCGGCCTGTCAATAAGAATATGCCTGTCGAACCTGCCTGGACGGAGGAGCGCGGGGTCGAGTACGTCCGGCCTGTTTGTCGCCGCCATGATAATTAATTTTTCGTGCGGCTCGAACCCGTCCATCTCGCTGAGGAGTTGATTGAGCGTCTGCTCCCTTTCATCGTGTCCGCCCCCGAGTCCGGCCCCTCGCGTCCTGCCGACTGAGTCAATCTCGTCAATGAATATGATGCTCGGGGCCGTCTCGCGCGCGGTCTTGAACATGTCGCGGACGCGGGATGCCCCGACGCCTACGAACATCTCGATGAACCCCGAGGCGCTTATCGAGTAAAACGGCACGCCCGCCTCTCCGGCGGTCGCGCGCGCAAGGAGCGTTTTGCCTGTGCCGGGCGGCCCCACGAGCAGGATGCCCTTTGGCACCTTTGCCCCGAGCCGCGTGAACTTTTCGGGGTTTTTCAGAAACTCTACCGTTTCCTCAAGCTCTTTTTTCGCGTTGGCAAGCCCGGCCACGTCGGCAAAGGTTACGCTCGGTTTCTTTACGTCAAAAAGTTTTGCCTTGCTTGCGCCGAAGTTGAAAAGAGAACCTGGTCCGCCTTGCATCTGCCCCGACCTTCTCATTATCAGCACCCACAGCCCGATGATAAGCGCCCACGGGAGAATCATTATTAATATTTGCCACACGATGGAGGAGGCTTCGGCCTGTTCGACGTTTATCGCCGCGCCATGTCTTTCAAGCTCCGCGATGATTGAACCGTCCTGAAACTGCGGGAGGTTCGCTTTGAAGTTGATGATGTTTTTCGGCGGCCCGGGCTCCTGCGTCGGCAGGGATACGCTTTTTTTCAACTGCCCGGCAAGCTCCGTGCCGCGAAGGATGACCGAGGCCACGTTGCCGTCCTTGAGCTGAGCGCTGAACTGACTATAGGTGATCTTGATATGTCTGGCCGGGTCGTCCGCTTTTTGCGATTGGCTGTAAAGGTATACTATGATTCCGAATATGATGAACGCGAGAGCGAACTTGAGCGCTGGGTGCTTGAGCGGTTCGATGGGCAGCTTGGCCTTCTGTTTTTGTTCTTTTGGCATATTGCGCCTGTTGAGATTTTGTGCGGGGCCGGGCACGCTCGATGGCCGGATGAAGCGACATAAACATTATATCATATAGTTTGGAAGGGATGTGAGAAAGGCCGTGAAAGACCGTGAACCGTGACCGTGAAAGACTCAACCCCCA
>JBBTCG010000021.1:0-19010 GCA_038043305.1 Deltaproteobacteria bacterium
AAAGGATTGGTGGTCGAGTCCGAAGATGCGAAAGGTTTCATCAGACCAGTGGAGCGTGTTTTCAACGACGTTTAAGTCCCAACTGCCGAGGCGCGCGATGCGTTGAGCCTCCCTTAGCCGTGCTTCGCTGTCAAGAAGGGCAATCTCCGCAGACTTAGAGCTTGTCACGTTTGAGAATATGCCTTCAGCGTACTTGTGCCCTGCCCTTGCATAAGTCATGAACGCCTTGTTATGGAGCCAGACCCAGTTGCCGTCCTTTTTTTTGAACCTGTACTCCAGACTGAATATGCTATTATCGCTGATAAGGGCATGGTATGACTCCCTGACCGTCTGAATATCGTCAGGATGGATGTTGTCGAACATGGGACATAAGCCGCTCAAAAATTCATGAACGGTATAGCCGCATATATTTAAGACCATCGGGCTTATAGATGTAACCCTGCCCGTCTCATCCGCCGTCCACATGCAGTCCGGCATATTGTTTATAAGCGAGCGTAGCCTTGCTTCGCTTGCGATAATGGCCGCGTTTTTTTCCTTTACGTTGGCGGTCATCGCGTTGAAGGCCGCGGCAAGAGAGGCTATCTCGTCGCTGCCGTTTACAGGCACGCCTCCAGCAAGGTCGCCGGAGGCTATCTTGCCGGCCGCTTCGGCAATCGCTCTGAGCCTTGATGTAATGCGTCTGCATGAGAAGATGTTGACGAGAATGATGAGGACGGCCGCGCTTATAAACGCGGGCGCTATGTAAAAGTGCGGTTCAACCGAGCTGTATGCAAACGCAAGGAATGCGACGGAAAGCAGGAATATCAATATGATGGTATGGAGGGCGTTTTTAACAAAAGTTCGGCGCATTGACAACATCCGTTTGACGGTTTGATTGAGATGAAAGTAAGGGGTTGATGCCGTTAGGGGCAAACTCCTGACGGCACGCAAGCCCAGCGAAGAACTATACCTCAAAATCGGATTATTTCAAGGGGGCTATGTTTTTTCTTCCACTTTCATTGCGAGGTGATGTATCACAGCCTGTATCTCTGCATAACTGTAACCGTCTCCCAACTCCCGCTTGATCATCCCGAGCGCTAACAATCCATGTATCTTAACGGCTCTTCTTATGGCGGGTATCTTTTCCGGGGGCGTCAGTTCCTCTACCCGGACAATCCCCTTGGGGATATAAAAGGCCAGATGCCCCTTGATGGTATCGGGATTCAGGCTTCTTTCTTTGGCAATCTCCTCCACTGTCTTTCCTTCTTTGTACATCTGTAGCGAGAACTCTTTCGTATTATCCTTTGTCATGCCCCTCTGGCGCTTTGGGGCCTTGAGATGGATGAGTGAGTTGAGCTCATGACCTTTGCAATATTCCTGAATGACGCTCAGGAAGATGGCGCCGTACCTTTCAGTCTTCACCTCCCCGAATCCTGAAATCAATTGAATCTTATCCATATCCAGCGGCAGGTATTTGGCCAGTTCAATGAGTGTACTGTCGGAAAGGACAATGTAGGCCGGAAGATTCGCCTCCCGCGCAAGGTTGGCCCTTGTCTTTCTAAGTTCCTCAAAGAGCGCTTTTTCATAAGAGTCTTCAGCGGCCAAAGCTGCCTCGCTCCTCTTAGCGGGTCTGGTAAGCATCGTTCTTTCGTCGTCCGATATATCTTTACCCTTATCCGTCAGTTTCAAGACAGGGTACTTATCCCCAACCTGCATCAGATACCCCTGCCTGATTAACTCCCTGAAGTACCCGCGCCACTCCTCAGCGCTTGCCTCCAAACCGCAGCCGTAAGCCTTGAGGGATTTATGAGCGGCTGAAATCTTTTCCGTCTTCGCTCCTCTCAGGACATCAACTAGATAGACTATCCCGAACCTTTGGCCCGTCTGGGTTACGACTGAGACGGCCTTTCGGGCAATGGCCGTGCCGTCAATACTCTGATATGAGGTAAGGCATACGTCGCAGCTTCCGCAATATTCCGGGAACGACTCCCCGAAATAGTTAAGGAGATACCTCCTCCGGCATCTCCTTGACTCGCAAAAATCAACCATTTTATTGAGCTTATTCAGCATGACGCGGCTTTGCTCAGGGTTTCCTTCCACCTCCGCGAATCTCTTTAATTTGAAGACGTCTCCGGCGCTGTAGTAGAGTATGGCCTCGCTCTTTAAGCCGTCGCGTCCCGCCCTGCCGGTCTCCTGATAATAACCCTCGATGTTCTTGGGAAGGTCGTAATGGATCACATAGCGCACGTTCGACTTATCTATCCCCATGCCAAAGGCAACGGTGGCTACGATAATGTCCGCCTCATCCCTGATAAACCGCTCCTGATGACGGTTCCTTGCGGCCGTATCCATGCCCGCATGATACGGGAGGGCCGAAAAACCGTTGTCCTGCAACCGTTCGGCCAGCCCCTCCACGGATTTGCGGGACAAGGCGTATACAATACCGGAATCTCCCTTATGCCGTTGTATGTAATCGCTCAATAAAGCGTAGGGGTCGCGTTTGTGCTCGATAAAGTAATGGATATTCGGACGGTTGAAACTGGATACAAAGAGCCTTGCCTCCCTGATATTGAGCTTCAGGGTGATGTCCTTTCTTGTAACGACGTCCGCGCTGGCGGTCAGCGCAACCACTGGCACAAGGGGGAAGGCGTCTCGTATCATGGAAAGCCGGAGATATTCGGGCCTGAAGTCATGTCCCCACTGGGATATGCAGTGAGACTCATCTATGGCAAAGAGGGAGACGTTAAGGGTCTTCAAAAACTGGAGGAAACCCGCGGCAAAGAGTCTTTCAGGGGCTATATAGATAAGCTTGATGTCCCGCGCCCTCATCCTGCGGACGATGTCCCTCTCCTCCCCAGCGGACAGAGAGGAGTTGAGATACGCGGCGCTGATGCCGTTGGCGGTCAATGCGTCTACTTGATCCTTCATCAAGGAGATCAAGGGCGAAACGACCACCGTAAGCCCATCAAAGATCATGGCGGGTATCTGGTAGCAAAGGGATTTCCCGCCGCCGGTCGGCATAAGCACCAGCGCATCCTTCTTGAGAAGGATATGCTCGATGATCGCCTCCTGCTCCAGACGGAACGAACTGTAGCCGAAATGTCTCTTGAGTATCTCAATTGGACGCATGGGGACGCGCCTTTCAAAGCCGCTCTTCGATTGGCGCTCTGGTGATCGGGTGCTCGCCAATTGTGAAAAACTTAAAGGCGAAGATATGAGAAGGCCGCGTATTAGGAGACTACAGGATTATCTGCGCCGTCAACGTCGCTGATAAGGCGGCAACTGATACCCGTCTTTACCGCCCGCTCGCCGCCTTCTTTGCCGCAGCTTGCAGGGACTGCTTTCGTATCCAGCAGGCCGGGTCAGAGGCCAGATAGTTTCCGGTCTGCTGATAGGCGTTGCCCCGGCAACCGTAGCAGTCGGATGCGAACTCGCAGCTGCCGCACTCGCCCTCTATGGTGGAGTAGATGTTTCTGAGATTCTGGATGACCGGACTTTTCCGCAGTATGTCGGCAAGGCTATCCTTCCTCAGGTCCCCGACGCTCATGTCAATGCCGGTGCACGGCTGGATATGCCCCTGAGAGTTCACAAGGCACGAGTATAGATGACGCTTGCAGGTGAATGCGGCGATGGTGGGGCGGGGAGACCACTGATGAGCGAACCGTTTTTCGTCAATCTCCTGCAGCTTATCGAACGCCTCCCTTAGCTGTTCGTTGGACACGGCAAGGTCCTTGAACTCCTTGGCGCGTCCCTGATTGGTTATTATCTCGAAGTACGGGATAATGCCGCGCTCCCTTGCCCATATCCACAACTCCGGTATCTCTTTTATGTTCTGGGCGCATATAACCGTCTGGATGCCGAGTTGGGTTTCCCCTTCCGGGTATCCGGCCTGAATCAAGAGGTCAAGACCCGCCTTTATCTTGGCGTGGCTGTTTTTGACGCCTGCAAGATAGTCTTGCACCTCAGGTATGTTGCTGTTGCGCTTTACGACGACCGTAACTCCCCGCTCGAATAAAAAACGGGCAAGGTCTTCAGTCATCAGCATCCCGTTGGTAAAGACGCTTTGTTGAAGTCCGGCTTCACGTATGAACCCGACGATGTCGCGGAGTCCGTCGTAGATGAGCGGCTCACCGCCGCCAAGGAGTATTATCTTCCTTGCGCCGAGCGCCTTGGCCTGCAAAACGATACCCTTCATCTCCTCCAGAGTAAGCTCGTTTTCAAGCGCCTCTCCGGCGCTCGCATAGCAGTAGACGCATCTCAGATTGCACTTCTTGCTGAACTCAAGCTCAAGGGTCAGAAGCCCGCCGCGCCTTAAAGAGGCGGCTATCTCCTCGTCCGTAAAGTCCAGCCCGTGTATGACCTCATAGTTTAACGTCATGAACCTTTTTGCCTCCTGTCTATGAATACCATGGGCTTTCTTCTTGAGCCCTCAAAGAGTATCTTGTCAACATCCTGAGGCGGCATTATCTCCACCTGAGGAGTAACCCTTGCCTTTGTCCTTATCGCCTCGCATACGTCAAGCTTGAAAGCGCTTCCCATGTTGCTTGAGCCTACCTTTACGACTATCCTGTCGCCGTAGTCGTCGCCGGTGTATGCCTCTATCACGTAGTTTTCGACGCCCTCGACTCCGACAAGCGCGTTTTCGATGTTCCTCGGATAAACGGTGGTGCCCTTTATCTTGAGCCTATGGGCCTTTCTGCCGGTTATAGGCCCGATGCGAATGGAGTTTCTCCCGCACGCGCACGGCTCTGAAATCCGGAATGTAATGTCCCCTGTCCTGTAGCGCAAAAGCGGCATGCCCTCCACCTGAAAGGTGGTTACGACAAGCTCGCCCATCTCGCCGTCCTTTACCGGAGAGCCGGACTCGTCAACGACCTCAGGGTACACAAGGTCAGGGTGGGAGTGAAGCCCCTTATGCCGCCCGCACTCGGAAAAGGCCGCGGCAATCTCCGTAATCCCGTAGGTTGAATAGGCTTCAAGGCGCTTGAAGCGCTCCACCATGCTGCCAAGGGCGTTTGACGAAAAATCAGGGTTCCTTATGGTCTCGCCTATGAGCACCGCCTTTTTAAGGCTTAGTTGTTCAAGGCTTATACGGTCCTTGTCCGCCTGTTTGTATATGGCGGACATGAAGGACGGCACCGCCACGATGCCCGTGGGCATCAGGGTCTCGATAATCTCAAGGTGCTTTTTCGGACTGTGAGGCCCAAGCCTTATTACGCCCGCGCCAAGCCGTTGAAGCCCCGTGTAATACGCAAGCCCGGCAATGAAAAGATTGTCCAGCGTTACGGACAAAAGAATAAGGTCGCCAGCGCCTATGCCCGCGTATGTGAAGCAGCGCCTTTCATTCTCCGCAAGCCTTACAAGGTCGTTCTTTGTAAGATAGACCCAGACGTGCTCTCCGGTAGTGCCGGTCGTGGCAACCACCTCGGCAATCTCTTTGTCTTCTACGCACAAAAATGCGCGGTTTTCCCGTTGAATGTCCTCCTTGGACGTGAGAGGCACCCCTGAGAGGTCATCCATCGAAAGGGAATCCACGTCAACACCGGCAAGCCGCTCACGATAAAATGGAGAGCGGACAAGGGCGTAACGAACCTGTTCCCTCAAAAGTTCAAGTTGAACGGAACGTATCTCGGCCTGCGGCCTTGTATCCAGTCCCGCGATAAAATTCATGGGTAACCAAACCCCGCCTGTCCTATTTCGTCCTCATAAATACCACATTTGCGCCATGTTTATCCACTGCTTTTATTGCCCCGTGCTTTTCCATAAGCCGTTGCATGAGCGCGAATGATCCCTCGATAGAGGTTATCAATACCTCGTCGTATAGGTCAATATCATGCGGCTGTACGCAGTCCGCTGTCAACTCAGGCGCTCCATTGGCCTTTGCGTCATGGGAAGCCTGTAAGGCCATTGCAAAGGCCGCGTTTTCAGAAAACCCTCCGACAAGGGCAAAGTCAACCACGCTCTCCTTGAGAAGCTCACAGGCATAGACCAGCGCCCTTAGAAATGAGACAGGCCCCGCGGCAATGGTCATGTCCTCGCCTTTAATCCCGAAGGCAATGGTGATCTGCGCGGTTATGGCGTTTAGGCTCGTATATGGAAAAAGGAGCGGGGATGCGCCGATTGCGCCGTGCGCGATAACGCCCCTGAAGTACTCCTCCTTGAGGCCGTCAATGGCCTCGTCGCCCCCGAACACGACGGCCATCCGAGCGCCGGGAAAACCGTTACCAGCCTTTTTTAACACTCGGTAAGCCGCGCCAAGCGCAAGCTCCTCAGCCCTGATGACTGTTTTTACGGCCTTTGGCGAATCAATCTTATCCAACGGTGCGGTCAAAAGCGCGTGTGAAAGCACGATGATCTTTCTGGGAATATCTTTCATGCGTTCTTTGCCTTTGTGCTGAATCCAAGAGAGGAAGCCGCCTTCCTGAAATATCTTCCGGCCTTGAATCTCAAAAAATCGTTTTGCGCCTTCAAAAGCCTTTTAAGCCCGGCCCTGTCCCTCATAAGCGCGCATAGAAGGGCTATGGTCTTGCCTGGACGCCAGTAAAATTTTTTAAGCGCCATGCGGTATTCAACCTCAAGCGCCTCCCTTGTAAAGCCGTGCGGCACGAACACGAAGCTTAGGCTGTTCATCCTGTCCCAGTCCGGGTCGAATGTCCCGTATTTGAGCGCGTCCTTATAGAGCGCTGTGCCGGGGTAGGGCGTGAGCTTGCTGATGTTAATGATGTCGAACGGGAGCCTTGTGGCAAGTTCAACGGTCTCCCTTATGGTTTCGCTGGTCTCTCCCGGATGCCCCATCATAAAAAGCCCCTTGACCTTTATCCCGGCCTCATGAGTAAGCCGCACCCCGGTCTCTATATCTTTTATGGTTATGTCCTTTGCCACAAGGTCTAATATCTTTTGCGAGCCGCTCTCTATGCCAAAGGCTATCTCCCAACAGCCGGCCTTTTTCATGAGCGCGAGCGACTTTTGCGTTACCGCGTTTACGCGGGCGTCGCATGACCATGAAACGTTCAGCCGATTTGAGATCATATCATTGCATACGGCGTTGAGCCTATCCTCCGAGGCGGCAAAGAGGTCGTCGTAGAAAAGGAGATGCCGTATCCCGTAGACGGAAACGAGGTGGCCGATGGCGCGGGTCATGTAAGCGGCGCTGTATCCCCTGTAGCGGTTGCCGAATACCGAGCGGTCGCAAAAGGTGCACTTAAACGGGCATCCCCGCGACGTTACCATCGAGGCAACGGGAAGCGCCTTATAGCTCAAGAGCGGCGGCTGGTACCTGTCCGGAAATCCTTCCAGCAAGTCCCACGCGGGCATAGGCAAGCTGTCAAGGTCTTTTATATACGGTCTTTTTGCCGTAAGGACTACCTCACCGCTCCCGCCCCTGAAGGCGATGCCGAGCGTGTCTTTCAGCCCTTCATGCGCCTGAATCCCCTTGGCCGCGATAACGTCCAGCAGTTCAACAAGGGTTTGCTCGCCTTCGCCAATAACGGCAATGTCAAATTGTGGAAAACGGCTGAGCGTCGCGGAAGGCTCCGCCGTAACGTGAGGGCCGCCGAGTATCGTTACTACCTTCGCGTCATATTCCTTTATTGCCTTTGCCAATAGCGCGGCATTGTTAAGAGAGACGGTTGAGGCGCGAAAGCCCACGATGTCAGGCCGTTGTTTAAGGATAGACGCAAGGGTTTCCTTGAGCGTCAACTGAAGCGCGCCCGCCTCGACGATGCGGGCTTCATGACCTTTTTCGCGCACAACCGCCGCAAGACAGCACAGGCCGAACGAAGGCGTGGTGTTCTCAAGGGTTCGCGGGAGCGGGGTTTCGGAGTCCCATACCGTGAACGGAGGATTGACGAAGGTTATCTTTGACATCACGTCTTTTCAAACACTATCGCCGCGTTCTGGCCGCCGAAACCGGCTGACAGGCTCATGGCCGAGTTTATTGCAATCGTCCTTGCGTTAAGCGGCACGTAGTCGAGGTCGCAGTCAGCGTCTTTTTCCTGATAATTTATCGTCGGCGGCAGGCATCCGTGCCTCATGGCCAAAAGACAGGCAGCGACCTCAATAGCGCCGCCAGCCCCGAAGCTGTGGCCTATCATTGATTTGATGGAACTTATTGGTATCTCATAAGCGGACTGTCCAAATGCCGATTTTATGGCCCGCGTCTCCATGACGTCGTTATACGGCGTACCTGTGCCGTGCGCATTTATATAGCCGGGTCTTTTCAGGCCGGACTCGGAAAAAGCCGCCTGTATCGCCCCCATTAGTCCCGCGCCCTCGCGGTCAGGGGCCGTAAGATGTCTGGCATCGGACATTGATGCGTAACCTGAGACAAGGCCGTAAGATTGAGCGCCTCTTCTCTCGGCAAAAGCGGCCTCCTCAAGCACGAGAAAACACGCGCCCTCGCCAAGGGCAAGGCCGTCTCTGTTTTTGTCGAAAGGCCGCACCTTTGTCTTTGTAAGCGCCCTTAAACTGTTAAAGCCGGAAAAGGCGAATTCGCTCAACGTATCAGCCCCGCCCGCGATCATTATGTCCGCCTTGCCCCAGAGTATGCGCCTTTATGCTATCCCTATGGCGTCGGTTCCAGAGGCGCATGCCGTTGACACGGTAAGCGTATCCCCCTTGAGTCCCATCCTTTCGGCAAGATGCGCTATGCCTGAGTACAGATGATACGAGGCCGGTTTCGCGCCGCATCCGGCCCACGCAAGCTGACCCGCAAGTATGCCTCCGAGCACCGTTCCGATGTAAAGCCCGGCATTGGCAAGTATGTCCGGCCTGTCAAATAACCCTGAGTCAATCAACGCGCCTTTGAATGCCGTATCAAGAAAATACAGCCACCTGTCGCCTCCCTTGAACGATACGCCGCTGACCTCGGCGGCAATGTGAGAAGCATAAGGGGCTGAGTCAAAGGATGTAATCTCCCGCACCGCGTCTTGTCCAGCTATAAGCTCCTTCCAGAACTCATTGACGCCTGAGCCTGAATCCA
Organism: Deltaproteobacteria bacterium; assembly: GCA_038043305.1. GTDB lineage: Bacteria > Desulfobacterota > GWC2-55-46 > GWC2-55-46 > GWC2-55-46 > JACRCE01. The sequence continues at coordinate 8,960 of JBBTCG010000021.1, forward strand.
GCGGCGTTATGACGCCGATGCCGGTAACGACAACTCGTCTTGGCTTCAATCAGATGCTCCTCCCTGCTCCGGGCTTCCTAAATATCCACACCGCGGTATCCAACATATAAAAGTCGTCTAAGAACGGATTGGCCGGAATAAACCCAAGCCGCCTTGCCATGCCGATCGTCTCGTCAACGTCGTGAAAGCCCTGCCAACCGGCGCATACGCTCTCCGCAAAGTCGTGTATGTAGATGCCGAGCCTCACCCAACTATTGCGTATATGGCGCCTCTGTTTGTCGGGATAGCCCCATGCAACCGCGCCAAGCGTGCCGCCCGGCCTCAACACGCGCTTTATCTCCGCGTACACGGCCGCGCGCTCTTCCTTCCTGATATACGGGTCCCCGCATGAGAACAGCACCATGTCAAAGGATTGGTCTTCAAAGGGCAGGGCATGGCCGAATCCCTTCCATGCCGCATCCGGCCAGAAGACCTGCGCTCCGCTCTCGGCCGCCCTTCCCAAGGCTATTGGCCGCAGCGTATCGGTAAAATCAAGCGCGGTTATAACGGCGTCCGGGCGCGAACGCGATATTGCTTCTATGCCGTGCCCGGTGCCGCAGCATAGGTCCATTATCTCGCGCCCAACGGTATCCGCGCTCATGGCCTTTGCAAGAAACTCGCGCGCAAGGTTGAATTCGTAGTTTCCGAGAAACCTGTCCCATGCCTCGCCAGCCCCGCCCTCGAAGTCGTAAAGATAATCCTTGCCGCGCAAAAACCCACCGGCGTGCTCGAAGCACCTGTCAAGAAATGCCGTCTTGCTCTCAAAGACGCTTTCCATCATCTCGGCGTCGGTAAAGGAAAGAGGCTCAGGCAGCGCGGCGTTAGGGACAACGGCGTAAGTCCGCACAAGAGCGTCTGCGCCTGCCTTCAACTGGCCGCTCTCCTCAAGGAAGTCGAGAAGCACGAGCGCCATGCGCCTCCTTGCTTCGTCCCGCATCTTGTAGCCGAGACCCGTCTCAAGGGCGGAGAGATAACCTTCCACGGTAAAGACGCCCGCCTTGGACAAGGTGCGGATAACGTGGTCCTCATGCGCCCACAGGGCAAGCTTTCGGCTGTATGCGCGCTGGACAAGAAACCGTTTGAGGAGCGCGATGCCGTCCCTCATATCCTTGAAACATTCAAGCATGAGCATCCCCCGGAGCGGTTAACAAAATAGAGTGTGCCGGGCCTTTGAGTCCGGCTGAGGTAACAAGCGCCTGAGCAACTGGTCTTTGCTCGGCAGCCTCGTTCATTGTTGCCCATGCAACGCTGGGCATGAAGGCGCTTGCCGCTATCGTGCTTGGCGGGATAATGCCTTTATTAAGGACAAGCGCTGCATGAACGACCTGCATGAGGGCGCTTGCCGCAAAGGACTCACCAATGAGCGGCTTTATGTTTCCAAGGTACGTCTTTTTCATCTTTGCATCGGGCGATGAAAAAATGCCGCTTAAAAGAGCTGCCTCAAAGGCGTCCCTTTGAGTGCCGTTCGCTCCGGTTGAGACAAAGGCGTCTGCATCCAACCCGCTCAGTCCCTCTTTAGAAAAGGGGGAAGCCGGCCATATCGGCGATAAGAGAGCTTTTATCCCCGCGTATATCCGGGCTGAACGCGAAAGCGCGTGCGCCCTTGTCTCTATTATGATTGCGCCCGCCCCTTCGCCGGGAACAAAGCCGCTTGACGGAAGACCGAACGGCCGAATGCCGTCTGAGGACAATAACCCAAAACCCTTGTAGACCCGCGCCACGATTGGGTCAAGCTCCTCGGCTCCGGCGATGATGCACACGGGCAGCTTGAGGTTCCTCATTATCTTCAGCCCGAACTCCACGGCATTGAGTCCTGCGCCGCTGTCCCCCACGACCGTGTGGGCCGCGCCCTTGATGCCGAGCGCTATCGAGATGTTCCCTGCCGGGGCGTTCAGGACCGACTCTGAAAACAAGGCTGGAGACGCGCCGAGCGCCCCGTCCTTTACGAACCCGGAGTGAAATTCCCTTGTAAGGTTTATGGCGCCGTGCGTTACGCCGACGACTACGCCGACCTCCTCGCCCTTCCATGCGGCCGGGACGATTCCAGCGTCGGCTATCGCCTGATTCACGGCAACGAGCGCGTACTTGGATATATTGGCCGCCCTTCTGAAACGCCTGTCGTCAAGATGCGGGGCGATATCCTCAATCGCGGCTGTCCGGGGCGCGCCTATCCGGACAAAAGGCAGGGAGGACGGTCTTGTGCCGCTTGAACGCTTCAACATCGCATCCCAGAAGGATGCAACCCCGATGCCGACGGCGCTCACGACGCCAAGGCCGGTTATTACGAATTCATCGTTCATTTTGCACTTTTTGAATGACCAATGCCGCGTTTGCCCCGCCAAAGCCAAAGGAGTTTGAAAGAACCCTCCTGATACTATGCCTTTGACCCGGCCTGTCAACGATATTGAGCGGACATTCCGGGTCAGGGGTTGAATAATTTATGTTCGACGGCAGTATGGACTCGTTCATTGCAACTATCGAGATAACGGCCTCTACCGCCCCGGCCCCGCCCAGTATATGCCCGACCGCTGATTTTATGGAGCTTACCGGCACCGTTTTTGAATGGTCTTTGAAGACCTCGCGGATTGCCTTTGCCTCCATTGCGTCGTTGAAGGAGGTGGCCGTGCCGTGGGCGTTTATGTAGTCAATATCGGCCGGGGCGCATCCGGCGTCTTTAAGCGCCCTTTCAATGGCAAGGGATGCCCCGGCGGCCGTCGGGTCTGGCCGGGTTATGTGATATGCGTCGGAAGACTCTCCGTATCCGGTTATCTCGGCCAGTATCAAGGCGCCACGGCGTTTGGCCGAGTCCAACTCTTCAAGTATCAAGACTGCCGCGCCCTCGCCAAGGACAAGCCCGTCGCGTCTAAGATCAAAGGGACGGCAAAGTGTGGTGGTTATGGCCTGAAGCGAATTAAATCCGGCAAAGGTGAACTCGCACATGGTGTCGTAGCCGCCAGCGAGCGCGACGTCGGATGCGCCGCTCCGAATCTCGTTTAAGGCGAATCCGATGGCGTTCGTGCCGGAGGCGCAGGCATTGGAGATGGAGAATACGCTGCCAAGCGCCCCGTTGTCCTCGGCAACGTGCACACCCTGCGAGAAGGCTATGTAATCAAAGAGGCTTGAAATAGCGCCCTCCCTGTTGAGCACGATCTCCTTGTGAAAGGCGGAGCCGGACAACATGCCGCCAAGCGTTGTGCCGAGCACGACCGGCGTGTTTATCGGCAGTTTATCGGCAAACCCGGCCTCGCCCATGGCCTCGTGAGCCACGGTCAAAAGAAGTTTCGTAGCCCTGTCATAGCGGCTTGGCCTTGCCCCTGCCTTTAACAATGCCTTGTCGAACTCAAAACCCTTAATCTCAGCGCCGGTTGTCGCCCTGTAGCCGCTTGCGTCAAACGAGGTCAACCGGCCAACCGCGCTGCGCCCCTCGGCTATGCCGGAGAGATTCGCGGCCTTGCCGCCTCCGAGACCGGTTATGATCCCCATGCCGGTTACAACCACGCGGCGCGTCATTGCCTTTCAATCCTTTCAGCGCCTGACAACGGTCTTGAAGCGCCCTGTCCGTCAAACAGGGCGTTGGCCTTGGAGTGGAGTTTGTAAAACCATGCAATCAGGAACAGCAGGACGCCAAGCAGCGCCAATGCGCTCCATGCCGAATAAAACACGATGGCAGCGAGAGCCGCGATAAACGCGATAAGGCAAAGCACGGTTGCAAACAATGATTTCAGGAAGTAGCGGTCAAGCATATCAGTCTATCTTTAGTATCTCCCTCATCGGCGCAAACTTTAAGTTCCGCAAAAACCCTTCGAACTTGGGCGCGGCTGATGCCATGTTGAAGTAGTGCATGAACCTTCTTGAAAGCGGCAGTTCGATGCGCGGCTGAAGCACGTCGAACTCCCACGGGTGCACGTAGACAAGGCACGGCTGATTCGATGCGCGGTTTATTTGCCGTATCTTCGTCAATATGTACCAGTACGGCGCGATACGCATGGGAAGCCCGCCGGTAAAGGGCAGCCGTTCCCGGAAGACGCGAAACGTGGTCAGCGGAAACTCCCATATATTGCCGTAAGCGGTTTTGATCCGGTGAGGGAAAGGGGCAAAGCCCCTCTCGCCCATCCTTGTAAGCGGCACCATGCTCGAATCATACCGGATGCCGAGCTTGCATAGCACGTCGAGCGCCCAGAGCGAGGCGCCTCTCATAGACCATTCAGGCGCCCTGTAGCCCAGGACCTTTTGGCCTGCCGCCGCCTCCACCACCTCTTTCGACCTTCTCACGTCCTCTTCAAAATCAGCCCTTGAAAGCTCGAATATCCTCTGGTGGTAGTATCCGTGTATGGCAATCTCGTGTCCGGCCTTGCATATCGCCCTTATGAGAGCGGGTTCTTTTTCCGCGATGTAACCAAGGACAAAAAAAGTCGCCCGCGTATCATAACGGGCAAGCAGGGAAAGCACCTTTTCGGTGTTGCGCGTTACCCGGCTTTCGTACTCGGCCCATTTATGATGGGCGTCGTTGTCAACGGTTCCGCATATATGATACCAGTCCTCAAGGTCAACGGTAAGGGCGTTTAGCATCCTAAATCCTCAGGCTGCTGAAAAATCCTGTCCACAGCCGACATCCTGTTCTGTCATTCCCGCAATCCTTCAGCGGGAATCCAGAGTCCTTAACGATTATGTCTGGATTCCCGATAAAGACCTCGGGAATGACATGTATATAGTTTTTCAGCAGATATTAAATCCTGTCCACGACCGGCATCCTGAGCGCCTTCTTCCTGTAACTCAGGTTTGCCGCAAGCCGTTTGATTATCCCTTTCCTGCTCCTGAAGCTGCGCTTTAAGATGCTCCCAAAGGTATAGGTGTTCCTGAATATCCAGTAGTAGCCCCTTTGCAGCTCGTCCACGCTCATGTGCCTTGGCTGGAACACCACCTCGCCGGTGTGGTACTTGCCCCAGTCCCTGTCAATGATCCTGCCTTCCTTGTCAAGGACGCCGTACGTAACCGTTCCGGGCAGGGGGGTTAATATATGGTACTGCGCCGCGTCTATCCCGGCCTCCATCACGAAGTCGAGCGTATCTTGGAACACGGTCTTGTCGTCCTCGTCAAGGCCGAAGACGAAGCTGCCGATCACGTTTATCCCGGCGTCGTGTATCTTTCTTATGGCCTCCTTGTAATCCTTGGCCGAGTTCCAGCCCTTGTGCATCTTGTCGAGGTTTTTCTGGGAAAGGCTCTCAAGCCCTATGAATGCGTACTGTCCGCCGCTTCGCGCATAGAGGTCCAAAAGCTCGGCGTCCTTTGCCAGGGTGATGGACGCCTGAGAGCCCCAGCTTACCTTCATGGGTATAAGCGCCTTAAATAGCTCCTTGGCGTACCTCGGCCTGCCCACGATGTTGTCGTCCATGAAGAAAAACTCCTTCGTGTCAAACCGCTTTATCTCGTCAAGGACTTCGGGTATGGGCCTTGTCCTGAAGTCCGCGCCGAAAAAGGCCGTAACCGCGCAGTAGTCGCAGTTAAAGGGGCATCCCCTCGTTGCCTGCATGGTGTTAAAGCCCGTTGGATACATGCGCCTGTCAAGGAGTTCCCTCCTTGGGATGACCATGTCCTTTAACTCGCAAAGGTTCTCCGCCCTGTACCTTTGCTCAAGCCGGCCATTCTTGAAGTCCTCAAGCGCCTTGGCCCATACAAGCTCGGCCTCGCCTATCACCACGGAATCGGCATGAAGGAGCGCCTCGTCAGGCAGCGCGGACACGTGCACCCCGCCCATGATGACCTTTACCCCGCGCCTTCGCCAGTTGTCGGCTATCTCGTAGGCGCTCGGTATCTCTGCGGTAAATCCGGTTATGCCGACAAGGTCCGGCTTTGCGTCGTAGGCGATGTCTTTTACCCGCGCATCAACTATCTCGACGTCCCATTCCTTTGGGGTGAGCGCCGCGATAGTCGGCAGGTTGAGGCGCACGAATCCGGCCTTCCCGCTCTTGGAGACCGTGCCCCAATAGCTTCGCCTGTTCTCAGGCAGTATGAGCAAAAGCTTCATTGAATTTTTACCGTTATTTTATTCGACTCAGAAGGGATATACTAACACAACTCTTTGGTGATGGGCAACCTGCCTTTTTTGAATGCTTAGGGCGCTTGACTTGGGCGGCCTGTTCGTATTATCATTCGCCCGTTCAGACGACGAGAGTCCTTCCAGCGCTTGGGCGGTTAACTCAGCGGCAGAGTGTCACCTTCACACGGTGAAAGCCACAGGTTCAATCCCTGTACCGCCCACCAAATCTCAGCCTTCTCCAATACTTGCCACGCGGGCAATATGAGTGTTCGTCAGCCCCGCTGTTTATTCCTGTTTATTCCCTGGTAAAGTTCTTATGTCTATCCTTATCTTTCAAGAAAGGTGGGTTGCATTTAACCCCCGTCTGTTGTACTCTATAAGTATAATCAACAAGAGTACCGAGCGACATCGAGGCGGCTTATTGCCGGGAAACTTAATTTTTTGTAAAAAACGCCGATATGTATGATATATGCGGGCGATTAATAACAGTAAGCCTTCCTTTAGATAATGAAAACCATTGGTTATATATCCCTGTTCATGCTCATTTTTATGAACTCGGCGGCATACTCCTACGCAGCGGAATCACCGGGCAAAAAAGGCGCATCCATCAGGGAGCTTATCGTTGACCTAAACAAGGAATACGACGCCCTTGACGAAAAGATCAGGGCGTTTGACGAAAGCATAAAATCATTCCCGTCAACTACGCTGAACCTGTCCGTGATCAAGCGGGAGCCCGGCATAAAGCTCGTGAGCATAGACGTGGTGGACAACGGCAGGTTCGTCAAGGGGCACGTTTACACCCCTATAGAGGACGCGGCGTTGAGCGCGGGCGGCAGGCATCAGTTGTATCTTGGCGAGATGGACATTGGGGATCACAACCTCAAGATTATCTACACGTGGTCGGACGGCGGGGCGAGCGTGAAAAAGGGCGAAACCTCAATATCCGTCGTTGTCAAGGCCGCAAGAACATATCTCATAGAACTGGCCATACAGAAAAAGGGCAAGGAGATAGAGATCAGGCCGTATCAGTTGGACTTTTCTAACAGGTAGGGCATCATGGCAAAACGCATATCGGCCATTCTCATATTATTGCTGCTGACCCTGCCGTGCGGCTCTCTTGCCGCCGGAATGGGAGAATCCAAACTCTCCGGCGCGGCCTTTGCCTATCAAAAGGCGTTGTTTGATTACCTTGTCAACGACTACTTTTCCTCATCAACCACAAGCAGGATAATCCTTGAGAACAACGCCGAGGAAAAGGACGCGTCCGCGCTCTTGAAGCTCGTATCGGATTCAAGACGTCTTACCACGGCATCCCCGGCCTATCTGGCCTTAAACCCGCAGGTAAGGCTTTCAAGGGAGGTTCCCGGCCTCGCTGGGCTGCTTGCCACTTTTTATCGGAACGACGAACAAGAGAACGTCCTTTTCGCGGCAAAGGAGCTCTCCGGCTCTCCCGTTGCCGCATATTATTCCGGCCTCAGCCTCATGCGCCTTGACAGGCTCAAAGAGGCGTTTGCAACCCTCTCAAAGGTGCCGCGCTCGGACAAATATTACCCTTATGCCGCTTTGGCTCAGGCGCAGATACAGGTCATGACGGATGAGAATGAAGCCGCAAGGGCAACGCTCTCTAAAATCCTTGCCATCCCGCCCCAATCCATTGACAAGGACATGGCTGACCGCGTAGCGCTTCTTACGGGGCAAACCCTCCTTGAAGACGAGAGGTACGTCGAAGCGGCCGTGGAGTTCATGAAGATATTGCCGTCAAGCGCGTTATACAGGTACTCTCTTATGGGACAGGCGTGGGCGCTCATGAGCATGGGTTCCTTTGACGAGTGCATAAGGGTTATGAAACAAACTCTCTCTCTTTCGTCTTTCGGGCTTGAGACAATTGAGAATCATCTGTTCGCCGCCCAATGCGCATCGGGCCTCGGCATGAAGGACAAGGCCATGGCCCATTACAACAAGGCGGCAGAGGGAATCGCCTCGCTCAATGACTATCTGACGCTTATTACAAGCGACGCTGAAGGAAGGAAGCCGTACGTTGCGTCCCTGATAGGCAAGGAGGGATCGGCCGTTTTGGACGCCGAGGGGCAATACTACCTCTCGCTTATGCAACAGAGCCGGAAGACGCGCCGCATACGGCAGGAGTACGCGGCGCTTGCGGACCTGAAAACCGTGTTCCATGAACGCGACGTTGACTTGGCCGCCAATCAGGTTTACGTGCAGAACACGATAAAAGGGATGGAGGCAACGCTTGCCGACCTCGATCAGGATATAACAAGGATAAAAACAATACTTATGGCCATAAAGAAGTCGGCTGACGTGAAGGAGAAGACGCTCGGCGGCGCGGAAAGCGTGAACGCGCCTTTCTTCGAGGTCATAGGGGCAGAGATAAGCAAGAAATGGGAGTCCTCGTCGAAAAGGAAGCTCACCGACGAGGAGAGATACGTCATAAAGCTCATCCTCTACGAGGGGAGCGAGGTATTGGAGTGCATGAGTTCGAACATCTCCTGCCCCATCATCCACATGATCGTTCCAACGAAGTCCGCTCAGGCCGGCTCCGGCATGCCAAGGGCGCTTGAGATGCTTTCAAGGGACGTAGCGAGCATAAGAAAGGGAGAAAAACTGGAAATAGAACGAATCTATGATAGGCTAAGGTTTAGCGCAATGGGGAAGCTTGCAGCAGCGAGGAAAAACCTTGCGGCTTCGGCTGAAACGAGGCTCAAGATTGCGGAACATACGGCTTCAATCGGGGCGGCTCAAGCGGCCTCCTTGCTTGAAATGGACGGACACGTCAGGGAAAGGTTTGTAAAGATCAGATATGAGATGGAAGACTACAAGTCGCATATTGCAGCCCTTACACGCGAAGACAAGCCTCGACCTGACGGACAAAAAACCGCAAGCGCCAGATAACCGCATAGAAACGCCACGGAGCGCGGCTCTGCGCGCTCCGACATTGGGCACTACCCGCTGCGCCAAAGCGCGGCAATGGGTCATGCCCTTTGCCTGTCTGTTCCTCTTGCTTGTCATTCCTCCACGGCGCGTCATGGCGGCTGAGGCCTTGCCTGCGGCCAAGCCAACCGGCGTTGCGGTTGGCCCTGCGAAGCCGACAATCACGGCCGACCCCATGAACTCTGACCCAAGGGTTGCCGAGTGGAATGAGTACATGGCCATCGCAAGGAGTCAAGGCGACTTCTCCACGAATACGCTTTTAAGGTTTTACGGTAATACCACGACGTTTGGAACCGGACAGAATCAAGACGACTTCTCCTTGAAAACGCTTCTAAGGCTCACCGACGCCTATCTTGACGCGAAGGACGCTCTTTTCAGGAAGGTGATGGAAGAGTACGAGAAGCAATCGGAGCTTTTCAAGAAAGGCGAGTTGAAAAAAGAACCTGTCCAGCCTGTCCACGACTACTCCCACCTCATAAACGGCTTCCAATACCTGCTTGCCGCGCACCCGCATCTCAAAGGCGCCGACGCCCTGCATTATCTCATAGGGTATGCCCTTTATGAGAGCGCCCAGCCGGGAGAGGCTGCGGCGTGGTTTGAAAACGTGGTCAAAAACCACCCGCGCTCGCAGTTTACGCTTGAGGCGAGTTTCCGGCTTGGAGAGATATACTTCGAGACCGGGCAGATGGGAGAGGCCGCAGAGTCGTACAAAAGGATAGTAGCCGCCGGGCCCGGCGTGTACCATGAAAAGGCTCTCTACAAACTCGGATGGGTCTACTACAAGACCGAAAACATGGAAAAGGCCGTTGACGCATTTACGAAGATGCTGGATATGGAGAGGAGCGCGGGGAAGAGCGGCTCAGGTCTTGCCGTGGAGGCGGTATCAGGCGCGGTAATGAGCCTCAGCCATTTTAAGGACGCGGATACTGCGGTAGAGTTCATACGCGCCCTCGGAGCGCGGGACTACTCGCCAAGGATGCTTGCCTTGCTGGGCGAGGCCTTTGCCGACGCCGCCACGGCGGCGCG
>JBBTCG010000022.1:0-8192 GCA_038043305.1 Deltaproteobacteria bacterium
TGCTGCTGTCGCCGAGCATGGCGCATATATCGGAATCCGGGGTAAAGGTGGTGATAAGCACAACCCCGCCCACGACAACGGCGCGCGAAAGCACCCGCTCACTCGGCGTTGTCGTAGGATCGGTGAGGTTTAGATACCAGCCTTTACCTGTCTGCACCGCAGTCTGGAGGGCGTTGAATGAGGTGTACGCCGCGGTTCCGGATCCGCATGTGCCGCTGCTTGAGCTGAATATCTTGCCGGCGTTGCCGCTGCCGGCCGTTGAGGAACAGACCGCCAGATTGGTGGAATCGAGAAGGTCGCTCGTCACGTATGTGGTCGCACACGGGGTAGTCGTAGAGTTCTGCTTCCAGCACGCATCCTTTATCCCGTAGACGGTTTGCTGGTCGGAATTGACCTTATCGGTTGAATTCCAGAACCTTCCGGTGCCGAAAAAGACCCAGAAGCGATTGAGCTTGTCCTTGGAAACGGACGGCGCTACGAGCGCCGGCCTTCCTTGGTTGATGAGGGTTGACAACGCCCAGTTCGCCGGGTTGGTGTCCTGATTGGTATTAAGCCTGAACACCTTACCGCCTGTTGATGTTGGGGTTGCTAAGCATGCCGCCGCAGAGGCGGTGCATAAGGAACTCCCGATATAGACGACGTCAGAGGTGTAGTCAAGGTCTCCGTCCACGACGGTCGGATCGCCCATGAACATGTTCGAATCAAGGGCCGCGCCGGCGTTGTTCTTCCCAAGGTTGGTGTACGTGATTGCCGGCGCCCCTGTCAGAAGATTTACGACGTAGATACGACCCTGCTGAGTGCTTGTGCCGTCGTAGCCCCGCGTGCCGGTTGGCACGTTGTTGTCAGGCCCTGAACCGACTACCATGAACCACTTCTCCGGCGTACCGTTTATGTGTATTACCGCCGGGTAGGTGGTCGTAAACCCGAGGTTGGCGTCGGTAAACCTCCATAAGAGCCTCGGCTTCTTTTCCGGGTTCGTTATGTCGAGCACATAATAGGCTGACCTGAACGTCCTTGACGTATCCGCCGTCAGGGTATTGTCGTCAAAATCGCCGGTAACGCTAATCGCTCCTCCGCCAAGCCTCATGCCGACGATTAGGATGGTGCCCCAGCCGCCCGGGTGCGATACGCCGCCCTGTCCGTTGACGCAGTCGGGCAACGTGGGCGGACTGAGCGTGGAGTCCGAATCGCAGAATATCCTCACGTCCGTGGCCTTGGGCTTCAAGTCCGTATAGTAGACGTGCGTGTAAGACGAGTCCGTAAGCCACTTCAGATGCGGCAGGTTATCGTAAGGGGCAAATGCCCACAGCTCGGAGCCAAGCTCAACGCCGGGCCAGTCCGTGGTTGGATTCGGATCAAACTTGCCGTGTTCCACGTTCGAGGTGCCCGTATTATCCCCCGGCGTATACACGCCCGCGTTAAAGGCATGTAACATGCCGTCGTTTGCGCCGACGTATATAACGTTCCTCCTGCCGTTGTATGTCCGCCTGAAGTTGACGTACGAGGCTATGCTGTATATCAGGTCATACTGTTCCTTTACCGGGCCAACGGTCGTAGGCGTCGAATAAACTATATCGCCGAGCGGCCATACCCTTGCGTTGGCCTCGGTGCAGCCGGTCTCCTGCGTTGCCCCTGTAATCGGGATGCATCTATTGCGGTAACCGCTGACATAATCCCCCCTGACAAAACTTATCATATTGGCGGATTCGGCGGCGCTCGTTGCCTGAAGATAGGCCTTCAACGCCGCGGCGTTGCCGCTTACGAATGACCGGGCCTCGCCTGAAGTAACCGTTCCGCCGAAATCGCCGTCGTCAACCACGCCGTCGTTGTCAACGTCAATCCATGTAAAGATGTTTCGCGTGGTGGTATCCAGAGCGAGCTTCTTGCCGGCCTCCCAGATGGCGGCTATGCCGTCTATGAGAACCGTGCTGTCAACCGTATCGGTTGTGCCGGCCGGGTCCGCATCGCCGTCTTCAGGGGTCGTGTCGAGATACAAGTCCGCCTTGACCTCGTTGGTGGTCGTGTCCAGACGCATCCTGATTATCTTGTCGTCCTTGAATACGAGCGTGGCGTCGAGATTGGTATCCTCTCTCAAGTTTCCGAAGTTATCAAGGAATAGGCCTCTGCAATAACCCAGCCATACCCTCTTTGAGCCGTCGTTCATCACCTTCTCAGGATAGTAGTACGCCTGATAAAGCGCTCCCTCACCCTCCTGAGACGTGGCCAGAATGGAGACCGACGTGCCTGACGCGCTGCGTTTCATGATGCTCGCGATGGCGTTTGTAATGCTCGCCTCCAGCGCGAAGCCGTCGTCTCCTTCAAAGTAGGTTATCGGGTCGTCGGCCGTGGTAACGCTTCCGTCGCTATTCGAGTCCCTGAGATATTCCTTCAGATCAGGCCCCGGATAGCCGTCCCCGTTCAAATCGTCAAAGCCGCCGTATATGGCGACGTCCTTCAAGAGGGTAGACCCCTGGCCGAACAGGAATACGGGGTATGTGATGACGTTTTGCACCCCCGGGATGCACTGTTGCCACGCCGTGGGCGTGGACGTGCATGAGCCTGGGCGCGCGTCGTTGCTTCTTGCGTAATATGCAACGTCAATCATATAATCCGTGCCGGAGCTTGCATATGTCGTCCCATTAGCCGTCCCGCCAAGCCTTGGATTCCCTGATGCGGAGCCGGTCATGGTTCCATCGGTATTCTTTCCCTTGCCCCATGAGTAGCCAGCAATGACAGGCGAGACAGGCATAGTCGTGTCCTGGGTTGATTCACCGTCCGTCAGAAACAGGATAAACGACTTGGCGCACGGCACATACTGGTCGGTTAGCGTTGAACCCGACAGGGTAGAGTATCTGTAGTAGTATGGGTCGTAATTAAGGCCCGTACTAAAATGCGTACTTCTGTATTGCGGGGCATCCTGTCTGAAGTATCTTGTCATCTCATAGAGCGTCTCTGCCAGAGGCGTCCACGTGGTAGCGGTCTTGTTGCCGATGGACGTTATCATATTGGTCGCTGCGCCAAACCCTACATTCTCCGCGACCTCCCCACCGTTATAGCCGCCGGTGTCGTAATACGCCAGACCAAACCTTGCGTCGCTGCTTAGGTGGTCTATAATGCCCTCGGCCTTTGTCGTGCTGTCATGGTCAACGATAACGCTGTAAGGCCCGCCTGACGGCAGAGTTACCGTAACGAGCAGATATAACCTTGTTATGCGGATATAATTGGTGCTCGTAGGCATGTAGGTGGTTGCCTGCACGCCAAAGCCCTGGATGCTCCCTACGCCGTTTTTCTTCAAGTCAGCCCACGTCCATGCCGCACCGGTCGCCGGATTGGTTGCCCACGTAGTACCCCCCGAGGCGTATGCCGTGGTCAGATTCGAATAGCCGGAGGTATAATTCACTCCGCCTATTCGCAACACCCGTTGGAGCCTTCTCGTTGCACTTGTGGACGTGCCCGCCTTCTTGGCATATGCAATGACCTGCACCTGCGTGATCGTTCCGACCTGCGGGTCTAAATCGTTATAATCCAGTATGATAGGGTCCTGGGTGCTCGCGTTCTGGATGTACGTCGTATCGCCGTCATTTGTGGTCGTATCGTCAACGGCCTGGCACGCGGTTTGGGTCGTGGGCATGATTGTCCACGCCGCAGGCTTGGCAACGACGTAGCAGGACGACGTGGAGTTGTCAATACGCACGTCGTCAATATACCAACCCTTGTAATTGTTGCTCCCGGCGTCAATCGTATCGAAGGAAAACCGCAGTTGTATATTCATGCCCGCGTAAGACGATAGGTCTATGGTCCGCAGGATCCATGCGCTCATCGAATCCCCTGAAAGTTGAGCCAACTGGGACCACGAGGCGCCTCCGTTCGTGGATATCTGCACTATTCGTTTATCGTATAATGTCCCGGTGCTTTCAGTCTCATAGTAATACATGAAGCTCAACCTCAAGGATGGCGACCCTGCCGGAAGGGCTATGGTCGGGCTGGTAAGGGTGCCGGAGTTAGCGATGCCTGTATCATAGTCACAGGCGCCGGCTGTTTTTCCATAATACCAGCTTGAAGTGCCTGAGTAGGCGTTGGTGCAGTTCCCTGACGCGTTTTCCACGTGCCACAGACCGGTTGCGGTCCAGCCATTTACGCCTGACTCCACTGTTTCGTTAAACACGGAATCGGTATAACCAGGATACGTATTGGTGATCCCTGCCGAGGCTGCCGGCGCAATGGACAGATTGGCGCTGGTTGACATGGTATATTTATAGTTGCCGCTGAACGTGGAGATGAGGTTGGGGTCGCTTGAGTTGTCAACGGTCTTAGCGAATCCCCATGTCGTTTCAGCGTAGGTCTTCACTGTAACGCCGCCTCCCGGGCTCCTTGGCGCGGCCTTGCCGCCGATCAGGAGCTTTTTAGCCACGGTGAGCCTGCTCATGGTTGCCCAGTTGAGCAGATTTCCGCTGGCAATGGGCCTGGTCGCCGATGAGGCGCCGCCCGGGCCTGATATTGGGATTGCGCGAGCAACGCACGTCTCCGTGCCTGGACACTGACTGTCCGCCGTACAAGAGGTGGCCGTCGTTATGCTGCACATCTTCGTGCCGATAACCTCATCCCATTTGGTGCCCGTGTACTGGTAGTATTTAGTCGCATCGAACAGGCCGTAATACAGCCCGCTTGTAAATTGAGTCGGGTCGTAGTCCGAGGAATACGCCTCGTCATTCATGGAGCCTGAGTTGTCCAGCACGATGAGCACGTTAGGCTGTATCGAGGTGGCTATGAACGGCGGCACCGACGTATAGTCCGACATGCTCGCGGCCATGACCTTATCGGCAAACAACGCCACAGAGACCAAGGTCAAGGCGCATAATACGGTTATTATCGTTATAAGGCGTTTCATAAGAATACCCTCCACATCGGTTAGCGGTCAGCGGTTACTTCAGAATAGTCTCCGTTATAACCAGCTCTTGTATCATCCCTTCCTCGGCCAGATAGCGCACCTTCATCGGCGGCTCAATGGTGTCAACTGTAATGTACTTGCCTTTCTCATCCTTTATCCTGACGTCTTGGGTAAGCCCAAAGGTCTTATCCCAATCCATGGTGAGAATAACATTGCTCAGGTCGGGCTTCTTTGTCTTATCGGTAACCTCGGCGTTCTTGTTCCCTTTTATCTTGACAAGCCTCCCGTCGGCCCAATCCGCCGCTCCGGCGCTTCCGGAGAGTAAAACGAAACCGAACAAAGTCAGGAATAAGCACGTTGCCAGCCCTTGCCGCGAAGTCGTTCTCATATACGCCTCCTTATTATTAAGCCGCTATTACCACTATATAGTTCCTTGAGAGTCTATGCCGTACAATATGCCTATGCCGCCGCCGCCTGCGCCGGCCCCGACGCCCTCATACCCGGAGGCAAACTCCAGGGAGCCGCCCGCAAGCGCATAAGAATAGAGCCTGTCTATGTCAACGTTGACCGCTACGCCGTTAAGATTCGTAATGGCTATGTCAGTGCCTGTTGAGGCCGTGTCCGTATGATAATCCTGGCCGCCCGTTATCTCCGCGCCAAGGCCCACGGCATCCGCTGTGTCAAGGCTTGCGGTTGAGCCGAAAGCGACCGGGAAGGTAATGGCCGTGGTTATCGCCGTGGATGAGGTGGTGAGCTGGCCGTTCAATAAACTGCTTTCAATGATCGGTATCGCCAGATCAATGCCGGCCTCCGCGCTTGCAAGGGCCGTTGAACTCCTCTTGAGGTTGCCGGATATCTGAATGTCAACCGTAGAGGTGTTTATGGCCAGAACCCCTATGAGGGTAACAATCACCATGAGAATGAGCATGGTAACAAGGATTGTGCCTTTTTCGTTATTCAGGATACGCATACATTTCATCCTTTTATCAATCGAGCGGCGCTTGAAAAGCCTTGCCGCGCGTCTTTCACGGTTCACGGTCTTTAGCCCTACAGCCCCTGCCTCGAGTTTCTTAATTTTATAATCTTAGTAAGGCTCCTTCGCCTGTACCCGTCCTGTGCCGCGCCGGTGCATCCGGCATCGGCAGCGCGGTCTTCAAGGCATTGCCTGTTGTAGACCGCGCCGGTCTTGAGGCTGAGGTTCTTTGTCCGCGCCCGCGCCACGATGTTCGCCCTTACCGCGACTACGGTGGACGGGTCCGTCGGGGCATTTGAAAAATCATCGGCTGCATAAGCGGCGCTAGCTCCGCCGGAGTAATCTATCATGCCGTCTTTTGGGCTTGCATCAACGCCGTAAGCGAACTGGATGTCTTCTATATTCTCAGCGACAATCTCGCCGTCGCCAGGCACCGTGCCGCCCCTCAACAAAGTGTAGTCAGTGGTAACAAGACACGGATTGTCGGCTGAACAACCATCCGTGGTGGCGGTTGAGACCGAATATTGAACGGCCTGAATGATGTATACGGACGTGCCGTCAGGGTAGGTCCTGTCCAGCGTGGATGGAGTGCCCAACGCTACTTTACCCGCGGCCCTGTCCGCGTCCGTCTGCGCGGCGGCAAGCTCTATATAGGTTGACCCGTTAAGGCTTATATAACGCCTGTTCGGGACATAAGTAAACGTGCCACCTGAGTTTGTAAAAAAGTTGTTGGAATTAGGCGCCCCTGTTCCGTCATTATTCAGACATATCTTGCCTGTCGCGCTGGCGTTACAATCAACATTGACGCCCTGAAGAAGGGTCCCTGCCTCATACCCGATCCCGATAATCGTTATGGTGTCAGTGCCGGTTGCGCTGTTTGCAACCACCACCGGAGATGTGATGGCACTGGCTATGCCCGTGAATGTAAGGGAAAAAGGCGGGTCAGGAAGGCCAAACCCGGCTGTCCTCAAGTCCCTGCTCAACCTGTCCATGCCGAACCTCACGGTCTGCTGAACCTCGGAGACGTCCTCCTGAACCTTATACGACCAGTTGCTGGTTGAAAATATGACATAGCCTATCAGCCCGACAACCGCGGCCATGCCCATTGCAACAAGAAGCTCCACGAGCGTAAACCCGCCCTGTTCCATTAAAGATACGGGCCTCTTATTATCTTTCGTTTTGCATCCCGCGTTTCGCATCATGTTAACCATGTCTCCATAACGGTTGAGAACGTTATCGTGCGCGCTCCAAACGTACCCCATGTTATTGTAACGGTGATAGCGGCCGTCTTTGCGATGGGCGAGCTATCCGTAACCGTAACCGTGCCTCGCGCGCCCGGAAGCCCAAGACCCGTCGTATCCAATAACCTCGCCCTCCACTGGGTACAGTCTCCAAGGACAGGGTCAGCCAGTCCCGCCGGCGTCGTGCAGTTGTTATTCGTATCTATGCCGTTATAATCGCCCGGCGCATCTCCAGCATTCGCCCTGATCCTGTCAACCATCTCCTCCGCAAGTTGTACGGCAATGGTTGCATCCCTGGCAGAGGTGTTTCCCTTTATGGCCGTTGACTGCATGCTCGCGACCGCAAGGAGGCCGATTGAAACGATGGCAACCGCCACAAGCACCTCAACGAGGGTAAAACCTTTTTGATTGAAGTTATTCATAAATCCGCTCATGGACAAGTACTCCCGTCAACAATCCGTATATTCCCTGTATTCGTATTAATGCACACCGACTGGATGTCAAATGTGAGGTCTTGTTTGGCCTTGGATACCGCCACGCTATCATTCGCTCCGCCGCACACGGCGGTGCCGTTCGGATTGAAGACCGCCCTTCCCGGCGCAACGGCCCCGCAGACAGCGCTTGCGGTTACCCCCAAATAATCCCTTGACAAATCCACTGTCTTTGAGATTACGTCCAGCGTATCCTCAGCGCCCACGTCGCATCCGGCATCCCACGCTGCCCCTGCCTGTCTCTTTATGCAGTAGGTCGTTGAAGTAACAAACTCAACTGTGTGCACCTTTCCTTCTCTTATCGCCTTGAGCCTTGTCATCTGCATATCGGAGAAGAGCTGCCTTGCCGCGCCCCTTACCCTGTAGTTGGTCATCATATCCCCGACATAAAACATGCCTATCGCGGCAAGAACGCTGATAAGAGCGAGGGTTATCAACACCTCTATCAATGAAAACCCGGCCTCTTGTGTATGCCATTGGGATTGTTTTTCAGGAACCTCGCATTCCATTTTAATTCTCCTGACGGATAATAAAAGCAATTTATATGCCAAGATGCCTCCAAGCCTAACCCGCTGACATAACAGGACATTCTAAGATTT
>JBBTCG010000022.1:8202-8617 GCA_038043305.1 Deltaproteobacteria bacterium
TGCCTATCGCGGCTAGAACGCTGATAAGAGCGAGGGTTACCAATATCTCTATCAATGAAAACCCGGCCTCTTGCGTATGCCCTTGAGATTGAAAAGCCTTGGATTCCATTTTAATTCTCCTGACGGATAATAAAAGCAATTTATATGCCAAAACACCTCCAAGCCTAACCCGCTGACATAACAGGACATTCTAAGATTTGCCGTGCCCTTGAAAGCGCCATTATAAGGAAAAAGTTACCAGACTATGAAAAGTTTTCATTATCTCCCTTCCTTGCTGTCCTCAACTCCTGATTGAGCTTCTCCAGCGCCTTTATCCTTTCTTCAAGTCTGTCAGCCATGATATTGAACGATTCGGCAAGACCGCCTATATCGTAGTCCGCCTTTATGTCCACCCGTTGCGAAAGCTCTCCTTTGG
>JBBTCG010000022.1:8627-17974 GCA_038043305.1 Deltaproteobacteria bacterium
CTCCTTTGGCAAGGCTCTGAGTAATTTCCTTGATGCGGCTCAGGGGCGCGCTTATGGCTCTGGAAAAGACAAATATGCCCAGCGCTATGATAACGGCTGAATTGAATATAATATAAAAATAGATGAACCGCTTGAAGTTCCCTATCTCGGCCCTTATATCCGCAAGCGGCATGGAAAAAATGACCGTCCCAGCGGAACCTATCAGCGGAGCTGATACCAGAAATTCTCTGCCCACCCCTTCAAACCATCCGGCGCCCGTCATTTTAATGTCCAACCCGCCGATAAGGTAAAGACTTTTGCCGTCGTCCCCGCTGCCAACCAACCCTTTGCCAACAACGAAGACCGGAGCGCCGCTTGAGCCTATGACGGATACGTCCTGTATTGCGCCTTTTTCAGCGATCCTTGCGACGAGCGTTTTGAAGGCGTTGGTCTCATATCCCTTTCCATCCCGAACGATGGTCTGAATCGTTGTCGCTACAATCTCCGCCTCCTTGCCTTTTCCGTAGAGCAGACTCCATTCGAGCATCTTTACGCTCAAAAATCCCATAAGTATTATTGCGCCTGTCGTTACCAGTACCGCGCCGGCAATAAGCCGGCCTTGGAAGCCCCATGCCTTTTTCATCCGACTCCCTCACAGTCCGTAATCTTTTATCTTATACATCAATGCCCTGAAGCTTATCTCCAACAACTCCGCGGCTTTTGTCTTGTTGTTGCCGGTGGCCTCAAGCGCCTTTTTAATGAGCGTTCGTTCGATAGTCTCGCGCGCCTTTTTTATGGAGAGCGCGGACGAGGTTGCCGCTTGAGCAGCGCGAGCGCCGAACCTTGCGGATATCGGCAAAGAGTCCGGCGTTATCCAGCCCGTGTCCTCCAGTATCATTGCCCTCTCGATTACGTTTTCAAGCTCTCTTACGTTCCCCGGCCAGTTGTATGACTTCAAAAGCGCATAAGCCTCATCGGATATTCCCTTAACCTTCTTGCCGAACCTTGCGCTGTATTTTTCGACAAAATGCGCCGCAAGAAGCGCGATGTCCGCGCTCCGTTCACGGAGCGGCGGCAGCTTTATCTCAATGACGTTCAATCTGAAATAAAGGTCTTCCCTGAACTGTCCGTTGTCAATAGCCTGTCTGAGGTCTTTTGCCGTGGCGGCTACGACGCGGGTATCAACCTTTATCGGCTTTGTATCGCCCACACGCCGCACCTCGTGCTCCTGAAGCGTTCTTAAGAGCTTTACCTGCAACTCCATAAGAAGCTCTCCGACCTCGTCGAGAAAGAGCGTGCCGGTGTCCGCCTCCTGAAAAAGCCCTGTCTTTGTCCTGTGCGCGTCCGTAAAGGCGCCCTTTACGTGCCCAAACAGCTCACTTTCGATAAGCTGCGAAGGCATGGCCCCGCAGTTTATCGCAACGAACGGACGATCTTTCCTTGCGCCGCCGAAATGCAGCGCCCGCGCTATAAGCTCCTTGCCTGTGCCGCTCTCTCCGACAATCAGGACCGCGGCGTCGTAGGCGGCCACCTTTTTCGCAAGCGCCACCGCCTCAAGCATTGCCTTGTCAGCGGTTATGATGCCCTCAAAGCCCTTATTGAACGCGCCCAAGAGCCTTAAATTTTCGCGTTTGAGGCGCTCCCTCTCCTCGGCCTTTTTTATCGTCAGGATCACCTCGTCGGCCTTGAACGGCTTTGATATATAATCATAAGCGCCGCGCTTCATGCACTCTATGGCCGTGTCAACAGTGCCGTACGCGCTCATCATTATGACGGTCGGGCGTCCTGCCTCGCCGCCTGATTTGACGGCCTCTAAAAACTCAAGCCCGTCCATCCCCGGCATCCTTATATCGCACAGGATGAAATCAAGATCGCCGCTCTCTATCGCCGGGAGCGCCTCTCTTGCGTCGGCGTACATTACCGGCTCATATCCCTCGCGCTTGAGGATCACCCCAAGGAGATGGCGCATCGCCTCTTCATCGTCTATGACAACTATTCTCTTTAACGCCATGTAAAACTCCAGTTCATTTAACGGCCGGGAACTCTACCGTAAAAACCGACCCCGCTGGCCCCGTTGAAACTTTTATTTCTCCGCCGTAAGCCTTTATGATGGTCTGCGTGACGAACAGTCCGAGCCCCGTGCCTTTGCCGCCGGTCTTTGTAGTAAAAAACGGATCGAATATCCTTGAGGCGTCTTTCTCGGAAACGCCGGTACCCGTGTCAATGACCCTGATAATCACAAATCCCTTTTCATCGGCAACCGCTTCCGTCCCCTGCCCGGCCCGGTCTTTGACGCGTCTTAACGGCTTATGTCCTGTGCGGCCTTCCATTGGCCTCGTCTCAACTGCCGACTCCACCGTAATAAGCCTTAAGCCGCTTGAGCCGGTCATCGCCTCGGCGGCGTTTATCATTAGATTCATGATCACCTGCCTCAGCTTGTCGGAATCAACGACAACGGGTTTAATATCTGAGGCAAGCTTCAACTCCGTGTTCACGCCTGCAAAGGCCGGATGCGCCTTGAGGAAAGCGGCCGTCTCGGCAATGACCGCGTTTGGGTCAACCGGCGAGGCGGCCTTTTTCGACGGCCTTGCCACGTCAAGAAACTCCCGGACTATCGCGTCAATCCGGTGAAGCTCGGAGGCCGCCCTCGTTATTATCTCTCTTTGCTCGTCAGGAGAGAGTCCGCCCTTCTTAAGGAGCTCGACATACCCGCTTACAGCCGCGAGCGGATTTCCGACTTCATGAGCTATGCCTGCGGCGAGGTTGCCTATGGCCGCAAGGGTGGAACTTCTCAAAAGCTCCTCCTGAGTCTCGATAAGCTCCTTATTCAGGCGCTCAAGCGCTTTTATCTCGGACTCAAGATTTTCCGCCATGACGTTGAAAGACCCGGCAAGGCTTCCTATCTCGTTATCGGCGTCCATTGATGCGCGTTCGCTGAAGCTTCCTCCGGCTATGCGCGTGGCCGCAGTCTGAAGCGCCTTCAAAGGGTTTATGATTGATCTGGACAGGAAATATACGCCAAGCGCAATTATTATAATCGAATCAATGACCGCGTAAACCATGATGAACTTTTTTGCGGCTGAGGTATCGTACCTCAACTCGGCAAGCGAAAGGGTGAATGAGGCGGCGGCCTTTCTTCCCCCCGGCAGATCAAGCGGCGCGTTGACGAGCAGCATATCAGCCTGAGCGCCAAACCATCCAACGGTCCTTCGCTTCACAGTTATATTGCCTGAATAAGACACCTCCTCCCAGTCCCCGGCTGGGATAACGCCTTCGCGGAGCGCCGTCTTTTTGTTTGTCTCGGCCACGGTAAAGTCATTAACGCCTGAGCGCTTGAGCATCCCAACGACGCCTTGAAGCGGCTCGGTCGTTTGAGCGCCGGACGGATACGACGCCTCGGTGCGTATAAGCCTTACAATCCTCTCGGCCTCGCTTATCTTGAGGTACACGGCTGAGGACTCTATCGCGTGTATGCTCATCAGACCGATAAGCCCTATCCCGGCAACGGTCGTAATGACGATGCCGGCAATGAGTTGAAAGCGTATACCGATTAGAGGCTTCATTGGTTTATTATAGCGGCTAAAAGCCCGACACGGTGAAGTACCATGATATGAGACGACGGCCAAGGAACAGGTATGCGAGCGCCCCTGCGGCCAAAAACGGGCCGAATGGTATGGCGTACTTGGAGTCCTTGCCGTATAGGAGCATCATTGCCAAACCGATGATCGAGCCGGAAAGGGAGGCAAGGAGAAGCGTCATTAGGGCGCCCTGCCAGCCGAGGAACGCGCCGATCATGGCAAGGAGTTTCACGTCTCCCCCTCCCATGCCCTCGTTTTTGGCAACGACATAATAAGCGACGGCGATGGCAAGAAGTATCCCGCCGCCTGCGAGCACGCCGATCGCGGAGTCTTGCCAGTTCATGGCCGGCAGGACAAACGAAGCGGCAAACCCGATAGGTATCCCGGGCAGGCTTATCACATCAGGGATTATCCGGTGCTCCAGATCAATGAAGGTGATTACGATGAGCGCTGAGATGAAGACGAAATATATGAGGGTTTCAACGGACGCCCCGCTCCTTATGAAAAGAGCCGTTGCAAAAACCGCGCTCAAAAGCTCAACAAGCGGATATTGAAACGAAAACGGCGCGGCGCATCTCCGGCATCTGCCGCGCAAAAGAAGATAACTAAAGACGGGTATGTTGTCGTAAAAGGCTATCGCCTGTCCGCAAGCCGGACAGCTTGAGCCGGGAAAAACTATGGAGCGGCCGGCCGGGATGCGGTATATGCAAACATTCAGAAAGCTCCCGACAACGGCCCCAAAAACGAAAGGGACTATCAAAACGAAATTAGATTGCATTGGCGTGGATGGCCGCTGTTTTCAACGGGTTGACGGCTACAGCGTCTCAGGCATATACGCCTTGCGCCTTTTTGCTACGGACGCAATGATGTCTCCCGCCTGTTTTATCGCGTCCATGGAGTCTTTGTTCGATATGACCTCGGCTGGGATGCCGCCGGGTATGGCGTCCGGGAAGCGGGATGTCTTGTAGTAAAGGTCAAGGCTTGTTCCCGTCCGCACGAAGCGCTTGAACTCCTCTTCGTAGGTCATGGCCCTGTCAAGGAGTTCGGCGACTGAGCGCGTCTCCCTTGCGTCCTCTCCGCTGAGGAACAAGAAGGCCCTCAGGGCCTTTGCCGCGGCCTGTTGCGCCCAGAAACACGCGGGCGCGAAGTATCCGCCCTGCTGATTCCATTCCGACGCCTTGAGGTCATACTCGGCTTGCCTCAACCATTTGTCAGCCTCTTTTGCAAACGCGGCCATAAAAGCCTCCTTGATAAATACCGTGATGCGTGCCCAGCACCACTTTGTTGTCGTGCTGTCAGGAATTTCCTCTTGACAGTAATCAGGTAAAGCGGCAGGAGTTTCCTCCTGCCGCCACAGTAGACAATGAACCGTGACCGTAAAGGATTTTCTTTTACACGGTCAACGGTCACGGACACGGTCTTCAAGTCCTGTACGCGGAATTTATCTTCACGTAGTCATAAGAAAGGTCGGTTGTCCAGACCTTTGCTCCGTGCCTTCCGGCCTTAAGCTCAACCCTGACGCATACCGTCTTTGATTTTATCGCCTTGGCCGCAAGGACTTCAGCCCCCGTGTCTAATCCTCGCCGGGCCACGCACACGCCGTTAAAATGTATAGAAACGTTCTTTTCGTCCATCCGAATGCCTGAATATCCGAGCGCGGCCATGATGCGCCCCCAGTTCGGGTCTCCGCCAAAAAAGGCGGTCTTGACCAGAAAAGACGAGGCGATAGCCCGCGCCGCTGTCCGTGCCTCAACCTTCGTTCCCGCGCCCCTTACGTCAATGGCAATGAACCGCGTCGCGCCCTCGCCGTCTTTGACTATCATCTGGCTGAGTTCAACGCAGACCTCGGTTAAAAGAGCAACGAACGCATTGAAATCGCGTGAAGACGCCTTTATCTCTTTGCCCTTGGCCGCTCCGTTTGCAAAGATAAGCGCGGTGTCGTTCGTAGACGTGTCGTTGTCAACGATGATGGAGTTAAACGACGCGTCGGAAGCGCTGACAAGCGCCTTCTTTAAAGCCGCAGCCTTTATATTCGCGTCGGTCATAAAGAAGGCAAGCATGGTCGCCATGTTCGGGCATATCATGCCCGCGCCCTTGGCAATGCCCGCAATCGTTATGGTCTTGCCCGCTATCTTCGCCCTGACAAACGCCCTTTTCGGAAAGGCGTCCGTCGTCATGATGGCCTCTGATGCGTCATGGAGGCCGTTAAACCTGAGTCCTTCAACGAGTTTCGGCAGTCCCGCGTGAACCTTTTCTATCGGCATGGGCACACCTATCACGCCGGTTGAGGCAACGAGCAGGCTTCCATTAGGAAGTCCAAGGCGCTCCTCCGCCGTGCTTACGGATGAAAGCGCGTCCTTATAGCCCTTCTTGCCGGTGCAGGCGTTGGCATTGCCGCTGTTTACAAGCACGCCAAACGATTTGCCGGAGCGCACCAGTTCCATGTCAATAAGCACGGGCGCGGCCTTGACGCTGTTTGTCGTAAACACGCCCGCGACCGAGGCCGGGGAATCGCTCAATATGATCGCAAGGTCTAAGCCCCCGGTCTTTTTGATGCCGCATGAAATGCCGGCTGCCTTGAAACCGGCCACGGCAAACTCATCAGCGGTTATTGCGTTTACCAATTCTTTCTTCAATGCCGTTTCCTACTCCCCCGCCTTTGCCCCGCAGCATTTCTTGTATTTCTTGCCGCTGCCGCACGGACACGGATCGTTTCTGCCTATCTTGTCGCCGTGCCTTACCTGCGGCCTTTCCTTTTCAGGCTCTACTGAGGCGGCCTGTTGTCCTTCGCCCCTGCCGTACGTTAGTGCCTTGGGACTCGGCAACGGGGGCGGCTGAGGAGGCGCGACCTGTTCTTCAGCGTCGGCCGTTTCCTCTTCGCTTCGTATCTGAACGCGGAAGAGTCTTTCGGTCGCCTCGCTCTTGAGCGTCGCTATCATGTCAACGAACATGTCAAAGCCCTCTTTTTTATACTCCTGCAGCGGGTTTTTCTGGCCGTAGCCCCTAAGCCCGATGCCGCCCTTGAGATGATCCATTGAAAGGAGATGATCCTTCCAGAGCGTGTCGAGCGTGTGGAGCATGATGATACGCTCGAATCTGGAAAACATCTCATTCCCTACACCAGAGGCCTTTTCAGTATAGAGCTTCCACGCCTCGTTTGTCATCCACTCGATAAGCTCCTCGCGTCTTGATACCCCATGCGGCGGCGCGTCCGGCATCTGGATGCCGAACTGCTTATGCGCCGCGTCGCTTATCGCCTTCCAATCCCACTCGTCCGGGTTGGACTTCTCCTCTACATGCGTTCCAGCTATGCCTTGGGCCGCCTCTGCGCCAAACCCCTGCACCATCTCTCTCAGGCCGGACCCCGCCAATATCTGCCTTCTGTAGCCGTAGACGACCTCCCTTTGCTGGTTCATAACGTCGTCGTACTCAAGGAGGTGTTTCCTTATATCGAAGTTATGGGCCTCAACCTTTTTCTGAGCGTTCTCGATGGCCCTTGTAACAAGACCGTGCTCTATGGGAACGTCCTCCTCCATGCCTATCCTGTCCATTATGGATGCTATGCGGTCGCTTCCGAATATCCGCATGAGGTCGTCCTCAAGCGAGAGATAAAAGCGCGACGACCCGGGGTCCCCCTGCCTTCCGGCGCGTCCCCTTAGCTGGTTGTCAATGCGCCTCGACTCGTGCCTCTCAGTGCCGATGATGTGAAGCCCTCCAAGGGCGATCACCTGCCTCTTCTCCTCCTCGCACCGTCTCCTTGCCTCTTCCAATGCCGCGTGGTACTCAGGCGAGGCGTCGTCCTTGCCCGCCTTGTCTGCGGCCATGAACTCAGGGTTTCCGCCAAGCAGTATGTCCGTGCCCCTGCCCGCCATGTTGGTGGATATCGTAACCGCGCCGAGCCTTCCGGCCTGCGCCACAATCTCGGCCTCGCGCTCATGCTGTTTGGCGTTAAGGACGTGATGCCGAGTGCCGCGCTGCTTCAAGAGCGCCGCGAGCTTTTCAGAATCGTCAATGGAAATTGTGCCAACGAGCACGGGCCTGCCCTTTGCGTGCCAGTCCTCAATCTCGGCGAGCACGGCCTTGAACTTCTCCTTCTTGCCCCTGTATACGAGGTCGGTTGAGTCCGTGCGCGACATGGGCTTGTTGGTCGGCGCGACGATTACGTCAAGGTTGTATATGGAATGAAACTCCGCGGCCTCGGTGTCTGCGGTTCCGGTCATGCCCGCGAGCTTGCCGTACATCCTGAAGTAGTTCTGAAAGGTGATGGTGGCAAGGGTCTGGTTCTCGTTCTCTATGCTGACCTGCTCCTTTGCCTCGACCGCCTGATGAAGACCGTCGCTCCAGCGCCTTCCGGGCATGAGACGACCGGTGAACTCGTCAACTATGATTACCGCGTTGTCCTTGACCACGTAGTCAACGTCTTTGTGGAACAGCACGTGCGCCTTCAGCGCCTGATTGACGTGATGGAGCGTCTCTATGTTGGACGGGTCATAGAGGTTATCCACCTTCAAAAGCTGCTCTACCTTTTCAACGCCCTCATCGTTTAAGAGCGCCTGACGCGCCTTTTCGTCAACCGTGTAATGAACGTCCTTTACAAGACCCGGCATCACCCTGTCAATCAGGTAATACTTGTCCGTGGAATCCTCGGTCTGGCCTGAGATGATGAGCGGCGTCCTTGCCTCGTCAATCAAGATGGAGTCCACCTCGTCCACTATTGCGTAGTTAAGCTCACGCTGGACATACTCATCCAACGTAAACTTCATGTTGTCCCTCAGATAGTCAAAGCCGTATTCGTTGTTCGTTCCATAAGTAATGTCAGCGGCGTAGGCCTCGCGCCGCGTTATCGGCCTCAGATGCAAAAGTCCTTTGTGTCCCGCGATATAATCAGGGTCGTATAAAAAGCTCGCCTCGTGCTGAATGACGCCGATGGAGAGGCCGAGGGCGTGATAGACCGCGCCCATCCAGCGGCAGTCCCTCTTTGCCAGATAGTCGTTGACCGTAACGAGATGCGCGCCCTTGCCGGTAAGGGCGTTCAGGTACAACGGCAACGTCGCGACAAGGGTCTTGCCCTCGCCGGTCTTCATCTCCGCTATCCCGCCCTCATGGAGGACAATGCCTCCGATGAGCTGCACGTCAAAGTGCCTCATGTTAATGGTGCGCAGGGCAACCTCCCGAACAACGGCAAAGGCCTCGGGAAGTATCTCATTTATGTCCTTGCCAGAGGCGAGAGCCTCCCTGAATGAGGCGGTCAGTTCCTTGAACTCCTCGTCCCTCTTCGCCTTCATCGTCGGTTCAAAGGAGTTTATCCTTTCCACCATAGGCATCATGCGCTTTATGTCGCGCTCGTTCTTGCTGCCAAAGACCTTTTTAAGAAGACCACCAAGCATGATTCTCAGCTCCTGTAATAAGTTACCGCTAATAAGTTACCGTGCGCCATCCGGCCTCTTTTGGCCGCGCCGGATGAGTTCAGCCATGTATATTTACATATATACCACTGTTTTGCCAAGGTAATTTTAAAAATAATCGTTTTTGCCATGCGCCGGAAAACTATGGTATAATTAAATGGGGAAAGGGCTATCGTCCACTCGATGTATGCGTTACGACGGAAAGGAGGGCTTCTATATGAAACGGTTCATGTTGCCCAGGGTTGCCCGCTGTTCAGAGGGCTGCTGTATATCGTCCCGGGCATGACGCTAAACTGCCCGTCGTTCTATCAGGTTGCTCACAAACGCCCATCTGCGGCGTTGGCATCAAAGCGACTCAACTAGCGACGCACAACCCCCGATAGAA
>JBBTCG010000023.1:0-3760 GCA_038043305.1 Deltaproteobacteria bacterium
AATACTCATCCGATGATCAGGATTCGCTCAACGCTCATGCCGCGAAACACTACAGGCTTTATAAAAAGTATTTCGTCAAGCCGACGAACGCTTGGCTCATGTTCTACGTGCCGAAAACAGGGGTAACGACGGATGCCGGATGAGAGACATATCCTGAACAGGTTGCCTTTAATCGGCCATATCTTCGACGGCCACATGCGCGAGGTGGTGAAAGGCGCGGCAAGCGCCTTTATATGGAGGGTTGTCGGCGCAGGCGCTCAGTTCGTCTGCAACATGCTCCTTGCAAGGATGCTCGGCGCCGAGGGCTTCGGCTTATACGCGCTTGCGATGACCGTAACCGCGTTTACTACCGTCATAGGCTCGGCGGGGTTTGATCAGACGCTCGTGCGTTTTACACCCGCCCATGCCGACAGTGGAGAGAGTGGCGCAATAAGGACGCTCTTTGTAAGGGGGTTTGTTGTTACGCTTGTCGTGTCATTGTGCGCGGCTCTTGTATTATTCCTTGCCGCCGATTTGATAGCCCAACAGATATTTAATAACGCCTCTCTGACCAGCGTAATCAGGCTCATGGCCTTGAGTGTGCCGCCATGGAGCCTGATGAACCTCATCGCCGGTTCATTGCAGGGGCTAAAGCGCATACGTGAGTCAACGCTCGTGCAGGTGGGGCTTGTTCCGTTCATAAACATGGCGCTCATCTACATATTGTTGAGCGCGGGCTACGGCGTATACGGCGCCGCTGTCGCGTATCTTTTGTCAACCTGCGTTGTTCTCGCCTTAGGGCTTTTTCTTTGGTTTAGACATTGCGGGACCGGCGATGATGGGACAAGGCACAAGGCAGTGTCAACCGGCGTCCTCGTCAGCACGGCGGTTCCTATGGCCTTGACCGCCCTCATGATAATGAGCATGTCCCTTGCCGACACGCTTATTCTCGGAGCGATGAGGCCGCCTTTCGAGCTTGGCGTCTATAGCGGCGCATTGAAGCTTTCGATGATTACGAGCATAGTG
This sequence comes from Deltaproteobacteria bacterium, assembly GCA_038043305.1. Taxonomy (GTDB): domain Bacteria; phylum Desulfobacterota; class GWC2-55-46; order GWC2-55-46; family GWC2-55-46; genus JACRCE01. Next base: position 1,006 of record JBBTCG010000023.1, read on the forward strand.
CTCATGGCATTCTCAGCCATTGCCGCGCCTAAGTTCGCCTCGTTTTACGCGGAGCGCGACGTAAATGCCATAAGGCGGATAGGCTCTCATTCCATACGGTTGATGCTTGCCACAGCCGCTCCTGTATTGGCGTTGTCTTTCATAGCCCCTGGTTTTTTCATGAGCGTATTCGGCGCTTCCTTCAGGGCAGGGGCTACTGCGCTCGTAATCCTTACGCTCGGTCAGGCAGTATACATAACGTTCGGACTTGCCGGACAGCTTCTTATGATGACCGGACAGGAAGTCGCGGTAAGAAACATTACCCTTGCCGCCGCCATCGTCAATATAATACTCTGTCTTGTCCTGATACCGCCTCTTGGGGCAGTCGGCGCGGCTCTGTCTCATACAGCCTCTTTTTCAATGACCGCGCTCCTGTCGCAGTATGTCTTAAAAAGGCGCATGAATATATATCTGCATCCGTTCTAACTTACTTTTCTTTTTTTGAAAAAAGAAAAGTAAGCAAAAGAAAAACCAATAGGGCTTCATCTGTCCGGGCCGGCGGATACGCATGTCGCCCGCATAGTTAACCAATGGAAAACGAAGGCATAAAGACAAGGCGCGTCGCAACGTGTTTTTTGTGTGGAACCGATGGCGCTCCGCTCTATACGAATATGCGCGACAGGTTGTTCGGCGCTAAAGGGGTGTGGAATATATTAAGATGCAAGAACGCCTCCTGCGATCTTCTTTGGCTCGATCCACAACCAGTGCCGGAGGATACCGGGCTACTCTACGCCGGTTCGTATTACACGCATCAAGCGCCTGTCCTGTCCACGTTTAAGCGCCTATCGCGTTCGTTGAAGATGAACCGTTTGGGGACTCTCATCTGGTCGGCCATGTATCATCAGGGAGAGAAAAAAGGCTCGCTTCTTGAGGTCGGCTGCGGCTCGGGGCTGTATCTTTCAGAGATGCGCTCCCTTGGCTGGGACGTTCAGGGCATTGACTTTGACGAGGCCGCCGTAAAGACGGCGGCCTCTCACTTCGGCCTGAAGGTGCGTTGCACAAGCCTTGAGGCCGCGGGCTTCAAGGAGGGGAGCTTTGACGCCATAACCGCAAACCACGTCGTTGAACACATACATGACCCGTTATCGCTCTTAATTGAGTGTAAGCGCATCTTAAAGAAAGGCGGCTCACTTGTCATTGCCTGTCCCAACGCAAAAAGCCTTGCTCACGGCATCTTCAAAGACGCATGTTATCATCTTGACCCGCCTCGGCATCTGTATTCCTTCACGCGCTCAAACCTCTCTGACCTCGCTCAAAAGGCCGGCTTCAGGGTCTCAAGCGTAAGAAGCACTATCAATTCAGCAAGGCATATCCATGTTACGAGCCGCAGGATACGCGAAACGGGTTTAAGCCCTATCGAGTATCGTCCATCGAAATGGAAAAGGTTTGTGGCCCTCATGTTCATGTTGCTGGAAGGGTGCGCCGTTATAGTCAATAAGGACGCGGGCGAGGAGCTTACTCTTGTCGTGGTGAAGGATTAGGATGCTTTCGATAGTTATTGTAAACTATAACGGCTTGAGGTTCCTGCAGGGATGTCTCACCTCTATCGAAAGATTCGCTGACACGCCGCACGAGGTTATAATCGTAGACAACGCGTCGTCCGACGGAAGCGTCGAATTCATTGAAAAGAATCTCCCCGGCGTTCGTCTTGTATCCTCGCCTGAGAATCTTGGTTTTTCCGGCGGCAACAACCTTGGCGCAAAAAAGGCCGCAGGAGACCTGCTCCTGCTTCTCAACAACGACACGCGCCTCTTAACGCCGCTGTCAAAGGCGGTTGCCGAGTTTGAAGGAGACGAGCGCCTTGGCGCGCTTTCGTGCAGGATGTATTTCAACGACATGCGCTTCCAGCCGTCATGGGGTTACGAACATCTGCCGCTGCGCGTTATACTCACGTGGAGCGGGTTGTCGCGTTTTACCTCGTCAAGCATGTTTCGCGAGATTGAATTGAACGAATGCAGTTACTCCAGCCGTAGGAACGTGGATTGGGCAACGGGCGCGTTCCTTATGACGATAAAAAAACTGTGGGATGAACTCGGCGGCCTTGACGAGAAATATTTCATGTATGTGGAGGACGCAGACTTTTGCAAGCGCGTCCGTATGTCCGGTTATAGCGTCGTTTATACGCCTGAAGTGGAGATTGTCCACTATAGGGGAGGCGGTAAGGCATGGGGAGGAGAGAGGGCGCTTTTAAGCCAGATGTCGTCGTATATCGTATACACGGATAAGTTTCACGGCGCTCTTCAAACCTTTATCCTGCGCGCAACGCTTGCGCTTATAATGGCCATGCGCTCAGTCGCGTATGCCGTCTTATCCATCGCCCTCCCATCCGGCGACCTCAGGGAAAAACGCAGGGCGTTCTTCAAGGCCGCTTTAAGGCTTGCCGGGATATGTTGAAATGAGACTCTCATTCGGCAGGACATATCTGTACCAGAAGCCGTACATGGCCTTTTTGCAGGGGGCAATTGACTCAATCGGTTATCGCCTGTTTTCTCCTCGCGGATGCAAACTGAAAAACCCCGACGTGAGGAAGATTCTGGTGTCGAGGATAGATCACCTCGGGGACGTGTTTATCGCGTCCTCCGCTATTCCGCACTTGAAAAAGGCTTATCCAAACGCCGCGATCCACTTCATGGCAGGGACATGGACCCATCCGTATCTCAAGCTAAACCCGCTTGTAGACTCCATCGTCGCCTTTGACGGCTTTAGGTTCAATCGC
>JBBTCG010000024.1:0-46301 GCA_038043305.1 Deltaproteobacteria bacterium
GACAGGTATCAGTAGATACCGTCTTTCACGGACACGGACACGGTTCACGGTCTTTTGAGGGATTTTTCATGGAGCTTGGCAACGACGATACGCGGGGGAATGCCGCGATACTCTCCCGCATCCTCGCGTATACGGAGCGCGGCGGTAAAGGCGGCGCGCTCTTAGAGGCCCTCGGCAACGGGTCTAACGGCCTTGCCCGCGCGTTTGACGCAAGGACAGAGGATCTGAAGGCCGCAGGGGCTTCGGGAAACTCCTGCCTTCTTTTGAAACTCATAAAGGAGTTGGCGACCGAGGCTCTGAGGCTCCGCGTCATAGGCAACAGGTACGACGGGCCGCAGGGCCATTTTCTCGACTATTTGTTCATGTCCCTTTCCGGGATAAGGGTGGAGAAATTTGAAGCCGTCTTTCTCGACTCAGATAATGTCCTTGCCATTGAAACGTTAAGCGAGGGGAGCATTGCCCACACCGCCGTGTACCCGAGAAAGGCCGTGGAGGCATCTTTAAGGCTTGGCGCCAATCAGGCGATATTCCTGCATAACCATCCGAGCGGAGACGCTGCCCCTTCCGATACCGACAAAGAATTGATTGTAACGCTTGACAAGGCCTTTGCCGCCGCCGGATTTATCGTAAGGGATCATCTCATTATAGGCTCACGGCGACATTGGAGCGCGGCTAAAGAAGGGTGGAGTATGGGCAAGAGACCGTGAACCGTGACCGTGAAAGGATTCAACCCCCAACCCCCTAAATCCCCCTTATCAGGGGGACTTTATCAGGGGGACTTCTACGGTTCACGGTCTTTATAGTGTTTTGTTTTTTCACGGTCACGGTCACGGTCTTTACACAGCCTTTACGCCGTCTTCCTCCATGCCTTTTGCATGCAACGGAGCGACAGGCAGGTATACCATGAACTGTGTGCCGCGTCCCGACTCGCTTTTTACCGTAACCCAGCCGTTATGCTTCTTTATGATGTTGTAGACCACGGACAGGCCAAGCCCTGTGCCTTTGTCAGCGCCCTTGGTCGAGAAGAACGGCTCAAAGACCCTGTCCAACACGTCCTTGTCTATGCCCATGCCCGTGTCCGCGATGGTTATGCGCACGGCATCCCCGGGATGGGCCTCGAGCGATGAGGCGGCCTCCTCCCCGCTTATGGTTACATTTTGCGTCCGTATCGTAAGGGTGCCGCCGTCCGGCATGGCGTCCTTTGCGTTGACGGCCATGTTCATGATGACCTGTTCAATGGAGCCTTCATCGCCCGTAACTGTCCACAGGCCGTCCTCAAGCTCGGTGGTTACGGTTACGTCCTCGCCTATGATGCGCTCTATCATCTTCAATATGTTCATTACGGCCTTGTTGATGTCAATGGGCGTTATTATTGCCGATTGCCCGCGGCTGAAAAGGAGAAGCTGGCGCGTAAGGTTGGTCGCAAGGGCAATGGAGTGAAGCACTTCTTTTAGACGCGCCTGCACGGGACTCTCCGGCGGAGTTTCATCGCTGGCCAACTCTGAGTATCCGCGTATGACCGTCAATATATTGTTGAAGTCGTGAGCTATGCCGCTGGCCAGCCTTCCTATGGCCTCCATCTTCTGCGACTGCGAAAGCCTGATCTGCAGCGCCTCTTTGTCCCTCTCGGCGTTTCTTTTTTCAGTGATGTCGCGTATCGTGCCGGTGAAGTAAACATCCCCGGCCAATGAGAAGCTGCTTAGCACGAGTTCTATCGGGAAGACCTGTCCGTTTTTTTTAAGCCCCTGAAGCTCAAGCACCTTGCCCTGCACCGAGCTGACGCCTGTAGAGAGGAAGCGTTTCCTTGCATTTTCATGCCTCTCCCTGTATTCAGACGGCATCAGACTGATAAGAGGCGTGCCTTTGAGCGTACCGGGCGCGAAGCCGAATATCTTTTCCGCCGCCGGGTTACAGTCAACCACCATGTCGTCGCCGTTGGCCACGATAATGGCGTCAAAGGCCGTGTTGTGAACCAATCTGTATCTCGTCTCGCTCTGCCCAAGAGCCTCCAGCGCGGCCACGTGGTCAGTTATGTCCTCGCCGGAATACAAAAGGCCGGTGGTCTGCCCGTTCTCTATGAACGGTTTGTTGCGCCAGCGGATAAGCCGCTCGGCGCCGCCCCAGCATGTTACCGGTATCTCGTAATGCTCCAGCAGTTCTTCCGAGCTTGTCAGCAGATGGTCGAAGATCGTCCTCGCGTCGGTTCTTGACGGCTCTGGTATGAAGGCGTCAAACCAGTTTTTGCCGATTATATCCTCTTGGGAACGGCCAAGTATCTCCATGCCCTTCCTGTTTATGAACATGACGCAACCAGCCTTGTCGAGGGAAACAACCATGACGCCGACGACCTCCATTACGTGTTCCTTTATGTTCCTCAACTCAGCCTCGGCAGACCCAAGTTTATTCATGAGCTTTAATATCGGGCGGACGATGAGAAGATAAAGCAGAGGAGAGAGGAGCAACACGAGCAACGTCGAGTCAAGTAGTCCGTGCTCAATCGGGGTGAGCCACGAAGATATGAACGGAAAGATTTGAAATGCCATCATGACCAGAAATTCAGTCAGGAATATGGTCGCGGCCATGGCAACGACTATTTTCCACGGGGAAGGGTTCTTTACAACGGTCGAATCGTTTGGTTTGAGCGGCACTGAGCCAAGTTTTGTCACGTTTTCGCCTCTTGATCCGTGCGATTGCAATGGGTATGCCTATATCCGCTATTATAGCCTAAAATTATTGCAACGCATCAATCTTTTTTACCGAATCGGCGAGGTTATCAGTTAAGGAAGCTCTGATTTATTCTCTTTCTGTCTTTGCGAGGAGCGCTTTTGCGACGCGGCAATCTCGTAACTTGCTGATTTACCTACGAGCACGGGATTGCTTCCCCCGCGAGAATGACAAACTAAGAATAAATCAGAGCTTCCTTAAGAACAAATATTTTTACCTCCACAGATAACCGATAACGTTTTCAAGAAAGGTGGGTTGACAAACCCGTTTTTGGTTGTACAATCAGAATAATTTTTTACCGCATGGAGGTCATTATGAAGCGTTTGTTGCCATTGGCAATGCTGGTCGGAGTTGTTGTTTTGCCGTCAATCTCATTTGGGTATCCTAATGGGACGCCGATGTATGTAACGGATGCCGCGCCGTTTTGCGCCGCGTGTCATTCGGCTGTAAAGGCAACGTACATGTCTGAGATGCCGCAGGAGGCCGCAGTCAAGGAACTGCCTGAGAACAAGCATTACGGCATGGTAATGGCCCCCGGGCAAACGCCTTACGCGGAGCTGACCGAGGAGCAAAAGAAGAAGGTCCTTGACGACGCGAAGAAGATTGATTCCAACTCGTCCGTCGCCATAAACGCGCCTGCAAAGGTCAAGGCAGGCAAGGAGTTTAAGGTTATTGTCAAGGCAAAGGGCGGCAACGGTCCGGTTATAGGGATAATGCTTTTGGACAAGGCGTCAAGGTATCAGTCCCGCCCGATTGCGGCATCTGGTTTTTATATAACCGGAGAGCCTGAGGTAAAAGGGCAGGACAATCAGATTCAAAAGACATGGCTTGACAGGCGTCAAGCTGGTATGAAGCGGAATCTCAACTACATTGTCGTTGAAAAGCAGAGGTTCGATATTGACAAGGGGGTCTGGCCGACCGCTGAGGTAACATACGCGCTTTTAGCGCCGATTGCGCCGGGCGCATACACGATTACCGCCGCATTTTTGTACGGAACCGAGAACGTTGAAAAGGCCGGTTTCATGCAAAGACCGTCGGGCAGGATACTCTTTTCAGACGAGACGGCCATCATGGTGGAGTGAAGATGAGCCGGATGAGGACACGGGATGGCGAGCCGCATATAAACAACGCATCACGGCTTTTTTACGAAGACCGGTCAAGATTTTTCTGCATGTCCGTAAACATGTTGCCCTTGATGGTGGTCTTGTCCCCGCACTTGGGGCAGCTGACTATCGTGCCGTCCTTCATGTCCTTTGCCTTTTTGTCGAACTCGTTGGCGCACTTTGGGCAGGTGACGTTTATTACTATGTCCTCCATCTTCTCCTCCGTTAATTGTTCAAGTTGATTCCTGCGTTGAGGAACGCGGCGGGTATACGCGGGATATGTTCGTGGCCTGCAAACCCTTATCGCCCTGAGTCAGGTCGAACTCGAAAATCATGTCCCTGCTCGGCAGTTGATTTCTGTCAACGGACGTCTCAAACGCCGAATCATGGGCGAATGCCGTGCCGTATGGAGACTCAGGCACGCGGGTGTCCGTGATCCAGAGCCCTGGGCCGATGCGCTTTAAGAAACGCATGAAGCCGAAGTTTTTTGAGCGGTTGAAGGTGTAGCAGATACCCCTTGCGCGGCCTCCGGGCTCGCCCCATGCCTTTTTGATTTCAGCGCCCTCGATTATCGGCAGGGGCAGAAGGTGCGGGATAAGGTAGCCTGACATGAACAGGTCAACCTCGCGCTTCAAGTTCGACGACACGTTCTGAAAGGCCACTGCCTCCACCCTGCAACCCTTGTTCTGAAGGGCGCGCACTACTTGTATAAAGTCCCCGTCTCCGGTGGCCATGACGACCTTTTCAAGGTTCTCCGACTGCATGAGCGCGTCTACGGCCATGTCAAGGTCCGCGTTGGCCTTGCCGAAGCGGTTTCCGGTCTCGTCAATGTACCATGCGACGACCTTCTCGATGACCTTGTAGCCGAAGTCCCTTAGCGTGGAGTGGAAGTTAAATGTCCTGTCCCTGTAGTCGTGATCCGTGCGCGCCCTCTCCTCGTCGTAGGCGACGTAGGCGTTCAGGCGCACCGGCTCGCCGTTGTCCCTGCAGGCGAAGTCCCTCAGCATGTCAAACCTCATGCCGTAGCCGCCGTTTCGCGTGATGTTGGCAACGTCAATGTACAGACCGACTCTTTGAGATTTTTGTTTGGTCATGGTTTTTTGATTGGGAACATACAACAATATAATTGCAACATCTTGCTGGTAAAAATATATTCTCCCATCTCCTCTCCTGATCTCAAGACATTCAGCTTTTTCATGCGCTGTAAAAAGTTATTGAACTTCTTTTTTTCATCGGTGGACAAACCTTTCTCGACGGACGCTTTCTTAAAAGACAAATCAAAAACTTTCTCGCCAAGCATTGTTAGAATTGAGTGATATGCAGGACTTCGCAGGGCTTTATAAATCTGTTGGTCAACGAACTTTCTTCCGATTTCCTTCACGGCCTGCACAACGGCCATAACGGCATCGTTCCTGTCTATTTTATTGTCTTTATCAAGCCAGAACGCTTGCTCGCCAATGACGTGCATGACCTTTGGAAGACCGGCTCCGTAGAGGCAAAAATATTCCATAGCCTTCATGTCAATTGTAATACCGACAGTGCCGAAGGCTTTATTAAAAAAATCCATCATCTCAACCTTATCCATTGGTTCAATATCAATGATCTTGAATATCCTGTCCATTGGCTCGTGGCACTGAATCATCTTGGCTCTGCGCTCCTCAACGCCGCATAACATAAGCAACAACGGCAGGGGGTCGTTAGACAGGGCATTTTCGTCTACAATACCTTTTATGAAATAGGCAAAGTCAGGATTTGCCGCGATCCCATTAAGCTCGTCAAAAATAAGCATAACGCCCTTAATCTTATCTTCCTTAAATCTTTCACATAGACCGCGCAAAAAGGGCAGATACCCATGGGCAATGCTTGGAGTGTCAGCCTTTAAGACCTCCATATTGATGGTCAGGCCAAATAGCGACTGTGTACCGATATATCTTGCAAATATATTCCTGATCTTTTCGGTAATCGTCGGCTCGTATGCCCGTGTATTGATGGCGGCTTCAAGGGTCTTAGCCGCCACATCTTCCACTGTCCTTGCGCCGCCAAGCTGAACATGTATCCCCAACAGATGGTGGTCTCTTTCAGCAACGACGCGCATATAACCGGCAAGAGAGCTTTTGCCTATGCCATATTCACCGGCTAAAAAAAGCGCCTGAGGTTTCCCAAGCTCCACCTGTTGGATCGCGCGCAGTATACTATTGACCGCCGTCTCTCTTCCGACAAATAAATCTATCTGCACAGGAGAGCCGGAATCAAACGGGCATCTTCCTTTATTGATAACGTTATTATCCATTGCCTTCTCTTACACGTCTAAATTAGAGACCTCAAGGGCATGCCTCTCGATGAACTCTCTCCTCGGCTCGACCACGTCGCCCATTAGCTTCGTGAATATTGCGTCGGCCTCGACCGCGTCCTCCACCTTCACCTGCAAGAGCACCCTTTTTTCCGGGTCCATCGTGGTCTCCCAGAGCTGATCAGGGTTCATCTCCCCGAGTCCCTTGTATCTTTGTATGTTAAGCCCCTTCTTGCCAAGCTCAAGCACGTAATCAAGAAGCCCCTTGTAGTCGGGTATCAGCATCTCGGCGCCGTCGTCCTTGAGCGTAAAGGGCGGCTCTCCGGCCTCCTTGAGCGCGTTGGAAAGGGATTTTATCTCCTGAAAGTCCGGCGACGCCAAAAAGTCCCTGTCTATGATCGTCTCGATCCGTACGCCGCTCCGCTTTGACGAGCATCTTACGCTGAAGAGGCCGTGCTCCTGATCCGAGTCAATCGTAAATTCAATCGGCTCCATGCCGGGATAGTTGGATTCAAGCGAGGATTTAAGATGCTTGACGAGCTGCTCGGCGCCCTCGCGTTTTCTGAGCGTGTCCGCGCCAAGGAGGCCGGCGATTTCAGGCGACAGCAACGCCGCGTTTATGATGTTTGAATCCTTTCCGCGCTTGTCAAGCCTTTTAAGCCTTTTTTCGTACCTTGCAATGTTCCTGAGCATGGCAAGGAATGCCTCGTTCCTCACCGGAGCCTTTTTGCCCTGCGGGGTTACGCTCAGAGAGTCCCGCGCCGATTCGTATACGAACTCTTCAAGATTGGAGTCGTCCTTGAGGTATCTCTCGTCCTTGCCCCTTTTTACCTTGAAGAGCGGCGGCTGGGCAATATACAGATGGCCGTTTTCGGCCAGAGAGCGCATCTGGCGGTAGAAGAAGGTCAGAAGCAGCGTCCTTATATGGCTTCCGTCAACGTCCGCGTCGGTCATGATGATGATGCGGTGGTAGCGGAGCTTTGCGGGGTCGAACTCTTCGTTGCCGATGCCGCAGCCGAGCGCCAAGATGATGGTGCGTATCTCCTCGTTCGACAGCACCTTATCAAAGCGCGCCTTTTCGACGTTCAATATCTTGCCCTTCAGCGGCAGTATGGCCTGAAAACGCCTGTCCCTGCCCTGCTTGGCGCTGCCGCCCGCGGAGTCTCCCTCGACGATGAACAGTTCGCACAGCGCCGGGTTTGTCTCCTGACAGTCGGCAAGTTTTCCGGGTAAGGAGGCCGAATCCAGCGCGCCCTTCCTTCTTATCAGATCCTTCGCCTTTCTTGCGGCGTCTCTGGCGCGCGCGCCGTCAATGGCCTTTTGCACTATCTTTTTCGCAATCGCCGGGGACTCCTCCATGAAGGCGGCGAGTTTGTCTCCGACGATGGACTTTACGTAGCCCTCGACCTCGGAGTTCCCGAGCTTGGTCTTGGTCTGTCCCTCGAACTGCGGGTTTGGGAGCTTGACGCTTATCACGGCCGTAAGCCCCTCGCGCACGTCGTCGCCCTGAAGGGACTCCTTCATGTCCTTCAAAAGCCCCTTTGCCGAGGCATAGCTGTTTATCGCCCTCGTGAGCGCGGACTTGAAGCCCGTCATGTGGGTGCCGCCCTCGGTGGTGCTGATGTTGTTGGCGTAGGAGAAGATGTTTTCGTTGTAGGAGTCGTTCCACTGGAGCGCCATCTCCATCTGGATGTCTTCCTTTTCCCCGGACATGAAGATGACCTTGGGGTGGATGGGCGACTTTGATTTATTAAGGTGCTCTACAAAGCTCGTTATCCCGCCCTTGTACTGAAACTCGTGGCTCTTGTCGGAGCGCTCGTCCTTGATGGTGATCTTTATTCCGGCGTTGAGGAATGAAAGCTCGCGGAGGCGCTGGCTAAGGGTGTCGAAGCTGAACTCCAGTGTCTCGAATATCTGCGCGTCCGGTTTGAAAGTAACCGTTGTTCCGGTCTTTTTGGTTGTGCCTTCGAGGGTTAGCGGCGTAACGGGCTTGCCTCTTTCGTAGCGCTGTCTGTAGACCGACGAGTCCCTTTTGATCTCAACCTCAAGAAACTCGGACAGGAAGTTTACGACCGTAACGCCGACGCCGTGAAGTCCGCCTGAAACCTTATATGCCTTGTTCTCGAACTTGCCTCCGGCGTGAAGCTCGGTGAGCACGACCTCGACCGTGGGCTTTTTCTTTTCAGGGTGCATCTTTACCGGGATGCCCCTGCCGTCGTCAATCACGGTAACGGAGTTGTCCGCGTGGACTAAGACGTCAATGTTCTTGCAAAAACCGGCCAGCGCCTCGTCAACCGAGTTGTCAACCACCTCATAGACGAGGTGATGAAGTCCCATTACGCCCGTTGAGCCGATGTACATGGCGGGCCGTTTTCTTACCGCCTCAAGCCCGCCGAGCACCTTTATGGATTTTTCATCGTAAGCGCCGCCTTGCTGCGCGTCGCTTGCATCGTCAATCGCGTCGTCTTTCAATCTCAAATCCTTTCAATTGAGGCCGGCGGAATCTTTCCGGCGCGAGGCAGAGAATCAAGGGAGCTGCTTACCGCAGGGGTAACATAAGTATTGTCGCCCGTGCCATGAATATACTGCATGGCTTTTATTTACACGGGTAATTTTATACTGCCGCGAGAGGTTTCAGACGTTAAAATTGGGGTGGACGAGGGGTCTCGAACCCCCAGCCTCCGGAGTCACAGTCCAGCGCTCTAACCGTTGAGCTACGCCCACCATTAAGGGTTTTCCGCAACACATCTTGTATCACAGGGGAAGGAAGGATGTCAATGAAATAGGGCGTTCAGGTACGGACTTATCAGTCGGTTTTATAAGCAAAAGGGGTCTGGCGAAATCGCCAAACCCCTTGATTTAATTGGTGCGCCCGACTGGATTCGAACCAGTGGCCTACTGCTTAGAAGGCAGTTGCTCTATCCGACTGAGCTACGGGCGCGTTGGCGGAAAAAAAGAGGTTATTTTTTTGAGAGATAGGCTTTTTTCAAATCTTCCGCGATATGTTCGAGGTCAGGATAGATATAGCTGTTGGTAATCCCAAATCCTTCGATTGTTTTGCGTATGCTATCTTTGCCTTCAGTTGTGATAATGATTTTTTTGCAAAATTCGTCATGTCCTTGCAACTCATTAATCGCCTCGTCGTTATTATGACATGTAAACCGCGACGATTGCACCAAATGCCTGATGTCAAAATGCGGAGGGAATACCGCTAAAATTTTGCCACGTGGTGGTTTGGGACTCATAGCCTTTACAATATCGTTTCGTACTCTTTGAGAAGCGCCTGAGAATACGACTTTTTGCCCGGTTTGGTCCTCGTTAAGTAGTACCGGGTTCATTACCCACAATGCGCCACCATCCGTAGCAGGCTCGTCTTTACAGGCGAAAAACAAGGCTATCAGCATCGAGCTTGTCCAATCAAACAGCCGCGTGGGCAACCCATAATGTTGCGCGAGAAAAAGCCATAACACTTCTTCATTGTATTCAGGGACATTGTCGGCGCAAACCTTTGCGCGCAACTTAAATCCTTCCAACAAACTTGTTTCTGCTTTTTTGTGCCCTTCATTACGATAAAGCGTCGGCCTTAAGTCCCAACTCTCCTTGCCATGCCCCCTCCACCAGAGTTCGCTGGGCGCTTTTTCGAGGAAATCGATAATCGGAGTAACGGCATTATATAACTCAATGAAGTTTTTAACCGTCGCGGGTTGTTCGTTCATAGTCCGATTACCGTGGTTCGCCGTTATATGACTGACGATACTCCTTGATTATGCCTTCAACTTTTTTATGTAATTCACCGAAGTTGTTGATGGCGACAGTGTCCGTGTTATCCGCCATATACAACTTCACCCTCTTTGGCGTAGTCCGCGACAATCGAATCCTTGTTTTCGAGTTCCGCATCTGTTTTCGTAAGGATGTCGAAGGGCATCATGAATTTTTTAATGGCCGCGATCTCGGCCTCTTTGGTCATTTGTGCCCTTTCGAGCCGGTCTTTTCCATTGAAGTCGTCCGACACAATGATTATATCAATGTCGCTTTCCGGCGTAGACGCACCTTTCGCATGCGAGCCGAACAGGATGATCTTTGACACGTTAATGCCTGCCTTTTCCAGCCGCTTTTCCAGAAAATTAACGGCTTCTATAATTCTGTCTTCAGCCATTGCAGCGTCTCCCCGCCCTTTTCAAGCATCTCTTTGACCATGTCCTTGCGATAAAACCCGGCCATCTCTTGTATATCGTCAGGGTAGCGGGTTGGCACACTCAACCTGTTGAGATTAAAAAACCAATCGGATAATCCGCTTGGAACTTCAAGTCCGATCTTTTCGGCTAAGAAGATAAGGTTATGGGACCTCGGCGGCATTATGTCGAGTTTTTTAGCGTACAGCCCCTTTAATGCCTTCTCAATAGAAAGATGACACATAAAAACGGCGTGTATATACCGTCCGTTTTCATAGAGCACTTGTGCCGTCTTTAGATCATAGTCCGCCTGCCTGAACCATTCCTCCGGTTTTTTTGTCATGCTGCCTCTAAAAAATTGGTCATGGTAACAGGATTCGATATTGTTCAGTTATTGCAAACTGAAAAAATGGTCGGGGCGAGAGGATTCGAACCTCCGGCCCTCTGCTCCCAAAGCAGATGCGCTGCCAGACTGCGCTACGCCCCGTCCGTGTGCCGTAAATAAGCATGTCCCCGCATGTTTGAAGCGGGGAGCAGACCTTTCTATTTAGCACAGACATTGATATTTTGCAAGTTTTTTTGCCCCTTCCATGTGCATTGTTGCATTTGCGGTTGCTGGACGTGTATACTTACACAACCAAGCCGTGCTTATCCGGCGCGGGTGCTGGGCGCGAATTTTAATGAAGATTTATTAAAATCTTTCAGGTATTTTTAATCATTATGGGCGATAATAAGTCATATAATATGCGACGATACTATCCGATATTCGTTGACCTTGTCGGCAGGCCGTGCGTCGTTGTCGGAGGAGGCTCCGTGGCCCAACGCAAGGCGCGCTCGCTTGTGGCCTCTGGCGCGCTTGTTACCGTCATATCGCCGCGTCAGACGCCGGGCATTATATCTCTTGCGGCAAAAGGCCGCTTAACGCTTGTCGCGCGAAGATACAAAAAGGGAGACGTTAAAGGCGCCTTTCTCGTCATAGCGGCAACGGACTCGGAAGAGACGAACCGTGCGATTGCCGAGGAGGCGCGGCTTGGCAAGGCGATGGTAAATGTAGTTGACAGCCCCTTGCTTTGCGACTTCATAGCGCCGTCGGTAGTTCTCCGGGGCCCTCTCGCGCTCGCCATATCAACCTCAGGCGCTTGTCCCGCGCTTGCGAAGAAGCTGCGTAAGGATTTGGAAAAGGTTATCGGTAAAGAGTATGCGATATTCACGGACATGCTTGCCGTTGTAAGGGACAATCTGTTGAAAAACCGCGTTGGACGTGTTAAAAAAGAACGGATAATCAAGACGTTAATAAACTCCCCTGCCGTTGAATGGATCAAGGCCGGGCAAGTCAACCGGCTGGAACGATATATTGATAAGCTTGTAAAACGTGAGAGCAGCCCCCTCACCCCAACCCTCTCCCCTAAGGGGAGAGGGAGCAAAGGGGAAGCTCCTCCCCTTTTTTCAAGGGGAGGCTGGGTGGGGTCGGGAAGAAAACGCAAATGAGCGGACTTTTTCTACATATAACCGTTGTATTGTACCTTGCGGCAACGTGCGTATACGCGGCATATCTTTTTACGCACAGGGATTCTCTTATTAAGGTTGCACAGGGTATTTTTATTGCCGGTTTTGCCGCGCATACGCTGACCATCGGGCTGCGTTGGTTTGAGGCGGGCCGAACCCCGGCAACAAACCTCCATGAATCGCTGACGCTTTTTTCATGGGTGGTTGTCGCGGTGTATATGGCCCTTCTCGTCAAGTATGCTCAAAGGGTGCTTGGCGCGTTCGTTGCCCCCTTTGCGCTCCTTCTCGTAATCTCGGCCTCCATTCTGCCAAAGGAGATAGTGCCGCTTGCGCCTGCGCTTGAGAGCTACTGGCTGCCGGTGCACGTTATAATGGCCTTTTTCGGCAACGCCTTCTTTGCCATCGCCTTCTTCCTCGGCGTCATGTACATAATTCAGCAGCATTACCTGAAGAGCAAGAAGCTCAAGGGACTGTTCTTCGTGCTGCCATCGCTTGAACTCCTTGACGAGCTTAGCTACAAATGTCTTCAATACGGCTTTCCGCTCCTTACGCTTGCGATAATAACCGGCGCGATATGGGCCGAGTACGCGACGGGAAGCTACTGGGATTGGAAGCCAAGGCAGGTCTGGTCGCTCATAACGTGGTTTCTCTATGCCGCGCTTCTTCACGGACGCCTTACAGCCGGATGGAGAGGCAAAAAAGCGGCCATATTCTCAAGTATCGCGTTTGCCGCGCTCATAGGCTCCTTCATTGTCATAAACCTTGCGCTTGGCGGGGCGCACGGCCTGTCAGGCCGCTGAAAAAGTCCCATCTGCGGCGTTGTCTTCGTCGCTTCTCACTGCGGCGCACAACAAAGTGCGCCTCATTCGGCGCTCCTTGACGCCTTGCATCTGGAACTTTTTGAGCGGCCTGACCAGATTTTGAGTTTCTTCGTAACTTGCTGGGGAGATAATCAAGATGAACCTCGTCATAGTCGGACTCAATCATAAGACCGCGCCCATAGAGATACGCGAGAGGCTCTCCTTCCCGACGGACTCCATCGGAGAGCCTTTGAAGCGGCTCGTGTCGAGGTACGGCCTGAACGAGGCGGTCATACTTTCCACCTGCAACCGGGTCGAGGCCGTTGGCATAACCGCTGACATGGAAAAGGGCGCGGTCCAGATAAAAAGATTTCTCTCCGACTATCATAACATCCCCATTGAACTGTTGAACGAGCACCTCTACGTCCATTTTGGACAGGAGGCGGCCACACACCTTTTCCGCGTGGCCTCCGGGCTTGATTCAATGGTAATGGGCGAGCCGCAGATATTGGGGCAGGTAAAGGATTCTTACGGATACGCGGTCGAGCACGGGAGCGCGGGCGCGATAATCAACAAGCTCTACCATAAGGTCTTTCAGGTGGCAAAGAGGGTGAGGACCGAGACGCGGATCGGCGAGGCCGCGGTTTCCATAAGTTTTGCCGCCGTTGAGCTTGCGAAAAAGATATGCGGCAGGCTCGACGACAAATCCGTTATGCTCATCGGCGCGGGCGAGATGGCCGAGCTTGCGGCAAAGCACCTCATGACCAACGGCGTAAGGCAGCTCTTCGTCGCAAACAGGACATATGAGCGCGCCGTGGAGTTCGCAAAGCGAATCGGCGGAGCAGCGATAATGCTGAGGGAGTTCCAGCATTATCTCAAGGACGTGGATATAGTCATAGCCTCCACGGCCTCCACGAGCTTCATCATCAGGCAGGAGCATATAAGCGAGGCCATGCGGCTAAGGAAGTTCATGCCCATGTTCTTCATTGACATGTCGGTGCCGAGGAACATTGACCCGCTCGTCAATAATATTGACGGCGCTTTTGTCTACGACGTGGACGACCTCACCGGCGTGGTGCAGGCCAATCTTCAGGAGAGAAAGAAGGAGGCCGACGCCGCAGAGCTTATCATAAGCGAGGAGATAGAGAAGTTCTACCGCTGGATAAAGACCATTGACGTCGTGCCTACCATAATCGCGCTCAGGCGTTTTGCCGACGAGGTGAGAAAGGCCGAGTTTGAAAAGGCCGCCTCGGCCCTGAAAAACCTGTCGGATGACGATAAGAAGGTCATCAGCGCCATGACCAGCGCCATCGTGAACAAGATACTCCATAATCCGATCGTGCATCTCAAGAAAGAGGCCGACAAGATAGAAGGCGACAGGGCGATTGACACGGTAAGGAAGCTCTTTGATCTTGAAAACGACAAGGATGAAATAAAAAAGGCCAGAGGCTGACAATCCCTGAAGAGCCGCAGAAGGAGAGGCATTGAAGTGAAGGAAAGATTGATTATAGGCACGCGATCAAGCGCCCTTGCGCTGTGGCAGGCCGAGTGGGTAAAGGCCGAGCTTCTCCGAAGATACCCCGGGGTGGAGGTCAGGCTTGAGAGGATAAAGACAACGGGAGATAAGATACTCGACGTGCCGCTTGCAAGGGTGGGCGGCAAGGGCCTGTTCGTCAAGGAGATAGAGGAGGCGCTTGAGGACGGCAGGGTTGACCTTGCCGTTCATTCCATGAAGGACGTGCCGACCGTGTTCCCAAAGGGGCTGCATCTCAAGGCAATAACAAAGAGGGAGGACGCGAGGGACGCCGTTATCTCAAGGAGCGGGGTCAGGCTCAAAGACCTGCCAATGGGCGCGTCCATAGGGACTTCGAGTTTGAGGCGTCAATCACAGATACTCAACATGAGGCCCGACTTTCAGATACAAAGCCTTCGAGGCAACCTTGACACGCGCATCAGGAAACTTGAGGAGGGCCGCTTTGACGCCGTCATCCTTGCCTGCGCGGGCATAAAGAGGCTTGGACTGGAGGCGAAGATAACCGAACTGCTTGATCCGGAGGTATGCCTTCCCGCAATAGGACAGGGCGCGCTCGGCATCGAGACGAGGATTGAGGACGAGGATGCGAACGAGATGGCCGCATTTTTCAACCATCCGGACTCATCCGTTGCCGTGAGGGCCGAACGGGCGTTTTTGAAAAGGCTCGAAGGCGGCTGTCAGGTTCCCATAGCGGCGCACGCCGAGGTAAGGGGCGACGGGGTTAAACTCATCGGCCTTGTGGCGAGCGTTGACGGCAAAAAGATAGTGAAGGATTCGGCGTCAGGCTCAAGGCTGGATGCGGAGGATATAGGTGTTGATTTAGCTGAAAAACTCCTTCGCTCCGGCGCGTGGGAGATACTCAAAGACCTTTATGAGGTCAAGCCGCCGGGCGGGGCGTAGTGTGCAAAATAGGTCGTTGTCTCTGGTGTCGGCATAACGTAATCGAGAGGCGTTTTTATCGTGGTGAAAACCGGAAAGGTATATCTCGTGGGCGCGGGGCCGGGAGACCCCCTGCTCATAACAATCAAGGCTGTCGCTGCGTTGGCCTTGGCGGACTGCGTCATCTATGACTTTTTGGCCAATGAGCGTCTCCTTGAGCACGCCAAAAAGGGCGCGGAGCGCATCTATGCCGGAAAGAAGGGGCGCGCAAAGACCATGGCTCAGGAAGAGATAAACGCCCTTATTATCAGAAAGGCCAAGGCGGGCAAGACGGTCGTGCGTCTTAAAGGCGGAGACCCGTTCATCTTTGGACGCGGCGGCGAGGAGGCTGAGGAGTTGGTAAAGGCCGGACTTACGTTCGAGGTCATACCCGGCGTGAGTTCGGCGATAGCGGCCCCGGCCTACGCGGGCATACCGCTTACGCACAGGGACTTTGCCTCGTCCGTTACCTTCATAACCGGTCAGGAAGACCCTCGTAAAGAAAGCTCAAACATCGCATGGGACGCCCTTTCAAAAGGCACTCTGGTTTTTCTCATGGGCTGGAAGAATCTGCCGACAATAGCCGCAAAGCTCCATGAAAACGGCTGGGACGACTCAACGCCTGTCGCGCTCATCAGGTGGGGCACCATGACCAAGCAAAGGTGCGTTACCGGACGGCTTGACAACATCGCTCGCCTTGCCGTGGAGAGCGGGATGAAGCCGCCAATGATAACGGTCGTGGGCAACGTTGTGAAGCTCAGGGATAAACTGAATTGGTTCGAGACAAAGCCGCTTTTCGGCAAGCGGGTGCTTATTACGCGCACCAGCGCTCAGGCAGGGGCGTTTGCCCGGCTCCTTGAGGCTGAGGGCGCGGAGCCAATTGGTTTTCCGGTAATAAAGACGATTCCGCCCGCAAGCTGGGCTGCCTTGGACAGGGCGATAAAACGGCTTTCAAGTTATGACTGGGCCATATTCACGAGCGTAAACGGGGTAAACTATTTTTTTGAAAGGTTGTATAAACTCGGCAAGGACGTAAGGGCGCTCTACGGGGTGAAGCTTTGCGCCATCGGGCCAAAGACCGCCGAGGCTCTGAAAGGACGCGGCCTGAACGTTGATCTAACGCCGTCAGAGTACAGAGCCGAGGCCATAATAGAGGCGCTTGGCAGGAGACGTATAAGAGGAAAAAGGTTTTTGCTTGCGCGGGCGCTTGACGCAAGGGAGGTGCTGCCGACAGAGATAAAAAGGCTGGGCGGCATGATTGACGTTCCCTGCGCCTATAGAACGATATTGCCAGTCAAGGAGGCCGGAGCCTTGAAGGAGGAGCTTTCAGCGGGCAATATAGACGTAGTTACATTCACGTCATCCTCGACTGTTACGAATTTTATGAGTATCTTCAAAAAGGGCGAGGCTCAGCGGCGACTGGGAAACGTAAAGATTGCCTGCATAGGCCCCATCACCGCAAAGACGGCTGAGGACGCCATGCTCAAGGTTGATATAATGCCGGGCGATTATACGGTGGAGGCGCTTTGTTGCGCCATGACAGACTATTACGGAAAAGGAGAGGCTTAATGGATTTTCCGATCTACAGGCCAAGACGTCTAAGAAGCAGCGCAACGCTCCGGGCAATGGTCTCTGAGACCTCTCTTTCAACCGGGGACCTCATCTTGCCGCTCTTCGTGTCTCACGGCAAGGGCGTTGAAAGGCCAATAAAGTCAATGCCGGGGCATTATCAGCTTTCGGTTGACAGGCTGAAAAAGGAGATAAAGGAGATAAGAACGCTGGGCATACCCGGCGTAATCCTGTTTGGCATACCTGAGCATAAGGACGCCGTAGGCACAGCGGCCTCGGACGCTAAAGGCCCGGTGCAGCAGGCGATAAAGGCCATAAAGGATATTGCCCCTGAGATTATCGTAACCACCGACGTCTGCTTATGCGAATACACTTCGCACGGGCACTGTGGTATCATAAAGGATGGAGACGTTGACAACGATTCGACGCTTGAGGCGCTCTCCGTGGAGGCCGTGTCCCACGCAAAGGCCGGGGCCGACATAATAGCGCCCTCCGACATGATGGACGGCAGGGTGGGACGAATACGAGAGGCGCTTGACGATGAGGGTTTTTCGCGCTTGCCGATAATGAGCTACGCGGCAAAATACTCAAGCGCGTTTTACGGGCCGTTTCGCGAGGCCGCTGAGTCCTCGCCGCAGTTCGGGGACAGAAAGACCTATCAGATGGACCCCGCCAATTCGGATGAGGCGCTAAGGGAAGTCGCCCTCGACATAGCCGAGGGCGCGGACATCGTGATGGTCAAGCCCGCGCTGCCGTACCTTGACATCATTAGACGGGTAAAGGACGAGTTCGGCTATCCGACTGCGGCCTACAGCGTGAGCGGCGAGTTCTCCATGATAAAGGCCGCGGCAAAGGCCGGATGGATTGACCATGACCGGGCAATGATGGAGTCCCTTACGTGCATAAGGCGCGCCGGGGCCGATATGATAATCACCTATTTCGCCAAGGAGGCTGCGCGGCTTATCAATAGATAAAAGTACGCAAACGCACACAGACCTATAAGGATAAGGAGTCACATATATGCACGGTGAAAAACCAAAGGGGCATCCGATGGGGCATCCGGGCGCGGGGCACGGCGCTTTCGGCAAAGGCGGCGGCCCGGCAGTTACCGACAAGAGCGGCGGCAGGAAGTGGCTGCCGAAATTAATAGCGTGGGAGCTTACAAGGTCATGTAACCTCAACTGCATACATTGCAGGGCCGCGGCGCGTTTCGGCAAGTATCCGAATGAGCTTACGACCGAAGAGAACATGAAGTTCCTTGAGGACGTGGCCTCTTTCTCAAGCCCCATAATGATAATGACCGGCGGGGAGCCGATGCTCAGGGAAGACATCTGGGATCTGGCCAAGCACGGCACAAAGCTCGGCCTTCGGATGGTCATGAGTCCGTGCGGCTTTCTCGTAACCGAGGAGACGGCAAGGAAGATGATAGAGTCCGGCATACAGCGCGTGAGTTTTTCCATAGACGGCGCGACGGCGGAGAGCCACGACAACTTCAGGCGCGTTCGCGGCGCGTTCGAAAGCGTCATGACGGCCATTGAGAACGTAAAAAAGGTGGGCCTCGACTTTCAGGTGAACACCACGATCACCAAGCATAACCTTGCGGAGCTGCCAAGGATACTCGACCTTGTGATAAGCCTCGGCGCAAAGGCGCATCATCCGTTTCTCCTTGTGCCTACAGGCAGGGGCGCGGATCTGAAGGATCAGGAGATAGCGCCGGAGGATTACGAGAAGGCGCTTACGTGGTTTTATGATATGCGCGAGAAGGTGCCCATTCAGTTCAAGCCGACGTGCGCCCCGCATTACTATAGAATCTTCAGGCAGCAGGAGAGCGCCAAGGGCATAAGCGTAACGCCTGAGACGCACGGCCTCGACGCCATGAGCAAGGGCTGCATGGGCGGACAGAGCTTTGCCTTCGTGTCTAACACTGGCAAGGTGCAGATATGCGGCTTTCTTGAGACGGAGTGCGGGGACATAAGAAAGGAGTCGTTCGTCAAGATATGGGACACCTCAAAGGTGTTTCAGGAGATGCGCGCATGGGACGACTACAACGGCAGGTGCGGATACTGCGAGTTTCGCAAGGTGTGCGGCGGCTGCAGGGCCAGGGCATTCGCCTTTACCAAGGATTACATGGACGAGGAGCCGTTTTGCACCTATCAGCCTTCCGAGGCCGCGAAAAAGGCGAGGGACGCGAAAAAGGCCGCTAACGAGTAAGGCGGTTATCGGTGAACCGATAACCGATATGGGGTTTTCGTGATGGGGGAAGGAGTTTCGCTTAACAACGCCCAGAGCGGCGCGAAAGAGAGCGCGTTGACCGCGACGACGGCGGCAAGGGCAGACGTGGTAGAGCGCTTTATGGCCAAGTTCATTGACGTGCTCATCGTCCTTGCCTTCATGGCCTTTCCGACGATCGCGGGGTATCTTGCCGGGGCGGCCTACATACTTATCTCGGACGGCCTCATGTCCGGCAGGAGCATCGGCAAGCGGATAATCGGATTGAGGGTGGTCAGACAGGCCGATAATTCCGTTGCGTGCGATTTGCGTTCATCCATCATAAGAAATGCGGAGTTCGCCTGTATCATCGCTCTGTATATCGTCCTTGGCTGGATACCGTATCTCGGCAAGGCCGTCGTGTTTCTTTTTGCCGTTGCATTGGCAACGGTGGAGATGCTTCTTATCTATACGGATGAACAGGCTGGGATGCGGTTTGGAGACCGCGTTGCCGACACCGCTGTTGTTTCGGAAAAAGGGCTTAAAGACCGTGAACCGTGACCGTGACCGTGAAAACAAGGGCAAGGCTCATAGCCTTCAGCCTAAACACCTTCAGCCCAACTAAAGACCTTCGACGCATCACCTGTCCTTTCAGCCAGCCGTAATAGCCCCCAACCAGCCGTTTTCCAGCAGGATTTCAGCCTAATTTTTACTTGACAAAAACATCAAGCAGGAATATAGTCTACCCAAGGCGTGGTATAAAGTGGTATGAAGTGGTATGAATCCGTCCAGAAAAGGGATGTGGATGCATTCAGCGGCCTCTAAGACAGGAGCGTTCTAAGATGTTCAGGGGACGGTTTGAACATTCGATTGACTCAAAAGGCAGGTTGAGCATTCCGTCAAGGTTCAGGGAGACGCTTGCCGAGAGGTATGACGCTCGTCTTGTCGTTACGGCTTACGACAATCTGCTTTTGGCCTATCCGTTCGCGGAATGGCAAAGGCTTGAAGACAAGGTCAGAGAGCTTGCCGAGTTCAAAAAAGACACGCGATCGTTCTTGAGATTTTTCTATTCCAGCGCCGTGGACTGCGCCATAGACAAACTCGGCAGGGTGCTCATACCGCCGACGCTTCGTGATTATGCGCGTTTAGAGAAGGACGTGGTTCTTATAGGCACGCTCAGGAACATCGAGATATGGAGCAAGGCCGAGTGGGAGAAGGCGCAATCGGCCGTATCCGTGGAGGACATAGCCGGCACGCTTGACCGGCTCGGTATATGACCGTAGGCTTTTCGCATCTGAGCGTTATGCCGAAGGAGACGATCGAATATCTTGCGTGCGTTCAGGGGGCCGTAGTAGTGGACTGCACCGTTGGCGGAGGCGGACATGCCGGTCTGATAGTTGAGGCCATTGGCGCGTCCGGGATGCTCATAGGGATTGACCGGGACGACGACGCCATCGAGTCTGCAAGGGCAGAGCTCTCCATGTTCGGCGGCCGCGTAAAACTCGTGAAGGCGAATTTCAGCCGTTTGCGCGCCGTGCTTGATTCTCTTGGGGTTGAAAAGGTGGACGGCATTTTATTCGACCTTGGCGTTTCGTCATATCAGTTCGACTCGCCGGAGCGCGGCTTCAGCTTCCGGGCAGACGGGCGGCTTGATATGAGGATGGATACGACGCAGACGCTATCAGCCTTTGAAATCGTAAACGAATACGAAGAGGCGGCCATTGAGCGCATCCTCAGCGAATACGGCGAGGAGCGGCACGCAAGGCGGATTGCAAGGGCAATCGTGAGGGCAAGGTCTGAGGGAAATATCGAAACGACCGGCGCGCTCGCAGCCATTGCGGCAAGGCAGTATCCGGCAAGATGGAATCGTCAGGAGAGGATAGACCCGGCCACGCGCACATTTCAGGCGTTGAGGATTGCGGTGAACAACGAGCTTGAGGCAATAAGGCCGGCGCTTGACGCCGCGCTCGCGTCATTGAAGACAGGCGGCAGGTGCGTGGTCATATCCTTTCACTCGCTGGAGGACAGGATCGTGAAGGAGACGTTCAGGGAGTTTGCACAGGGATGCGTCTGTCCGCCGCGCTTTCCCGTTTGCGTATGCGGCAAACGCGCCCGGGCGAGGATAATTACAAGAAAACCGGTAAGGCCGCTTGAGGCCGAGGTCAGAGTAAACCCGCGCGCGAGAAGCGCGAAACTCAGGGCGATTGAACGGATTTAACGGGTGGGGACATGCAGCACATTTTGTTTGGACAGGACGTGCGGGTCAGGAGGAATCTCAGGAACATGCAGTTCCTCTATCTTGCCGTCGTAGTGAGCGTGCTCCTTCTGAGCGCCGTCATGGTCTTCATCTGGTGTAGGATGAAGGTGGTCAATATCGGTTACGAGATATCAAAGGCGAGCGTCGAAAAAAAGGCGCTCATAGATAAGAATAACCGGCTGAGGATAGAGCTTGGGAAGTTAAAATCGCCTGAGAGGATAGAGCGCGCCGCCAAAGCCGAACTTGGCCTCATCTATCCTGCCTCAGAGCGCATGGTGACGGTGCGATGAAGAATAAAGCGCCAAAAAAATCGTACGTGAGGCTGCGCATCATACTGTGCGCCGCCATGTTTTTCGTCTTCTTCGCGGCCATATTCGCAAAGGCCGTGAAGCTCCAGGTGGTTGAGGCGGAGCGTTTCAGGAAGCTGGCCGAGCGCCAGCACACCAAGACCGTCAGCATACAGCCGAGGAGAGGCGAGATATACGACAGGAACTCAAGGGAGCTTGCGGTAAGCCTTGAGGTGGACTCCGTGTACGCAAACCCGGACAAGGTGCGCAACCCGAGGAAGGCCGCCGGCTTGCTCTCGCCGGTGCTGTCGGTAGAAAGGGCCGAGCTGGAAAAAAGGCTTGGCTCCCGCGCCGGATTCGTGTGGCTTAAAAGGCAGGTTGATCTCAGCGACGTTCAGCGCAAGGCGTTGGACGGCATCGTTGGCATAGGGCTTACGCGGGAGAGCAGGCGCTATTACCCCAACGCTTACCTTGCCGCCAATATCATCGGTTTTACCGGCGTTGACGCCAACGGGCTTGAGGGCGTGGAACTGCGCTATGACGGCATGCTCCGGGGCGCGTCGGTAAGCCGCGTCGGCGAAAAGGACGCAAAGGGCAGGGTACTGCTTTATGAGGACATGGACAAGACGCATCAGGCGTCCGGTCAGGTGGTTGAGCTGACCATTGACAAGAGCATACAATTCATAGCGGAGAAGGCGCTCAAAAAGGCGGTTGAAGGCGCAAGGGCAAAGGGGGGCATGGCCGTGGTCATGGAGCCGTCCACGGGCGAGGTGCTCGCGATGGCCGCGCTTCCTTCGTTTGATCCGAACGACATAAAGAAGTTCAATCCGAAAGAGTGGCGTAACAAGGCCGTGGTGGACGCATTTGAACCGGGGTCCACGCTCAAGCTCTTTCTCGTCGCAGGCGCGCTCGAGGAGAACGTGGTCAAGCCGAATGATCTGTTCTTTTGTGAGAACGGCTCGTATCGGGTGGCTGACAGGGTCTTTCACGACACCGAAAAACACGGCTATCTTACGGTCTCCGACGTTATCAAACATTCAAGCAACATCTGCGCCGCCAAGATAGGCGCAAGACTGGGCAAGAACGGCCTTTATAAGTATATGAACTCCTTCGGCTTCGGAGAAAAGACCGGCATAGACCTGCCGGGAGAGACCGCCGGCGTACTCAAACATTACAAGAACTGGTCCGGCGTTAGCATGGAGACCATCTCGTTCGGCCACGGGGTGGCCGTATCCGGCCTGCAGCTTGCAAACGCCGTGTCCGCCATAGCCAACGGCGGATTCCTTATGAAGCCTCATATCGTGCGGTCGGTCAGGGACAAGGACGGGAAGGCCGCCACTGAAACCGCCCCGTCCGTTGTAAGGCGTGTTATATCGGATGAGACGGCTGGGAAGCTGACTAAGATGCTTGTAAGCGTAACCGAGTCCGATGGAACCGGCACAAAGGCCGCAATCAAGGGATTTGACGTCGCTGGCAAGACCGGCACGGCGCAAAAGCCGGACTTGAAAAACGGCGGGTACGAGAAGGGCGCGTACATGGCCTCCTTTGTAGGGTTTCTCCCCGCAAAGAATCCAAGGCTTGTGATACTGGTCGTCGTTGATGAGCCTCAGGGGGATTATTACGGCGGGGCAGTCGCGGCGCCAGCCTTCAAGGAGATAGCCGAGGAGAGCCTTGCCTATCTTGGGGTCTTTTCGGAGACGAGCGGCAAGGCCGCTCCATTACTGGGGAGAGCCTCTGTTGAAGGCGTCTCAGCGAATGTAACATCAGGCGTTGACAAGACCGTTTCAGCTCAATTGCAAGGAGACGGCATGGAGCACGTCGGCGCTTTAAGCAACGGCAAGGTTCCGGATTTTACGGGCAAGACCATGCGTGCCGTGCTCAGGATGGCCAAGGCCGCGTCTCTTGACGTGGACGTGGTCGGGAGCGGGGCGGCCGTGTCGCAAAGGCCGGGTCCGGGCATGAGCGCTGGCAGCAAGGTCATCGTGCGTTTTGAATGAGAGGCGTTTGAGTGAAGATAACCGAGATCGCAAGGTCATTGAGCGAGGCAGGGCTGGACTGTACGCTTATCGGCGACGGCGCGGTTAACGCGGCCTCGGTATGTTTCGATTCGAGAGATGTTAGAAAAGGCGATTGCGCTCTCTTTGCGGCCCTTCCCGGCGAGCACGTTGACGGCCTCGCTTACATAGCAAGCGCGGTTAAAAACGGCGCAGTTGCGGTGCTGGCTCAAAGGCCTACCGACGGGTTGGCCGTCCCGCAATTGATCGTGAGTGACGCAAGGGCCGCATTCTCAAAGGCGTCGCACCTTGTTTACGGCGAGCCGTCAAAAAGGCTCGTTGTCATAGGCGTAACCGGCACAAACGGCAAGACGACCACAACGTATCTGATAGAGGCGATATTGGAGGCCGCGGGTTTCAAGCCCGGGGTCATCGGTACTGTGAACTACCGTTACAACGGCAGGGTATTTGACGCGCCGCATACGACGCCGGAGGCGAGCGGGGTGCACGGAATCCTGAAGGACATGGTTCAAGCGGGCATGACGCACTGCGTAATGGAGGTCTCCTCCCACGCGCTCTCTCAAAAGAGGGTGGAGGACTGCGTCTTTAAGGCGGGCGTATTCACCAACCTTACGCATGAGCACCTTGACTATCATCACACGATGGAAGAGTACTTCGATGCAAAGGCCATACTGTTCAAAAGGCTTTTGAAAAACTCCGGCGGAGTTCCGGTAATCAACGTTGACGACGCTTGGGGAAGTCGTCTTGCAGGCGGGCTGAATGAAGCCATTACCTTCAGCCTCTGTTCCGATAAGGCCGCTTCAATCGCCCCTAAGAGAGCGACCCTTGGGGACTCAGGGATTCAGGCGGTGTGCGACACCCCGGCCGGCGCAATCGCCATACGCTCAAGCCTCGTCGGAGAATATAATCTGCAAAATATCCTCGGCGCTATCGGCGCGTCAATCGCCGTGGGCATCAAGCCGGAGCGAATAGAGGCGGGCATTGCCAATCTCAAGAGGGTGCCGGGCAGGCTTGAGAAGTCAGCCGGGCAGATGGGGATTGCCGCTTACGTTGACTACGCGCACACCGGGGACGCGCTGAAGCGGGCGCTTGAGGCGCTTAGACAAGTGGCCAAGGGCCGCATCATCACGGTCTTCGGCTGCGGCGGAAACCGCGACAGGGGCAAGAGACCGGAGATGGGCGCGGTATCGGCCGCGCTCTCAGACATAACGATAATAACGTCGGACAATCCGAGGGACGAAGACCCGCTGGAGATTATTAAAGAGGTTGAGGCGGGCGCGATAAAGGCGGGCGCAAGAAGATGCAACGGGTCTGAGACGCCGGAGACAAAGGCCTATGTCGTCATGCCTGATAGGAGAGAGGCCATACAAAAGGCGGTATCCCTTGCAAGAGAAGGCGACACCGTGCTTGTAGCCGGCAAGGGACACGAGGTCTGTCAGATAGCGCTCGGCGTAAGCTCCCATTTCAACGACCTTGAGGAGCTTGACGGAGCGATAAGCCGTAAAGGCCGTGACCGTGAACCGTGACCGTGAAAGCTGTAGGGCAGGGCTGTGATGAGTTGAGCTCCTAAAGACTGAAAACTTCCTCCCCCAGCCCCTCCTTGGTAAGGAGGGGATTTAAAGGGTCTCAAACTCCTCCCCTTTTTTCAAGGGGAGGCGGGGTGGGGTTAGCCTTGCGCGGAAGGAATATGAAACTTAAACTGAGCGACATAGTCAGGGCAACCAAGGGAGAATCGAGGTATGCCAATCAGGACGAGGCCATAACCGGCGTATCCACGGATTCGCGGAGCATAGTCGCGGGCACCGTCTTTTTCGCGTTGAAAGGGCCGCGCTTTGACGGCCATGCCTTTGTGCGGGACGTCTTGAGAAAGGGCGCGATAGCGGCGGTCGTTCAGGACGTTGCCACGGTCGGCTTTGCCGCCCCGCTGATTGTAGTTAAGGATACGCTCCAAGCGCTTGGAGATATGGCTTCTTACGCGCGCAAGCTGTACGGAACACGAATCGTTGCGATAAGCGGCAGCGCGGGCAAGACCACGACAAAGGAAATGACGGCCGCGATCCTGAGAAAGTCAAGGCAGGTCTTGAAGACCGAAGGCAACAAGAATAACCTCATCGGGCTTCCGCTTACGCTCATGGGGCTTGACGACTCATACGCCGCGGCCGTGGTCGAGCTTGGCATAAGCGAGTCGTGGGAGATGCAAAGGCTCGTTGAGATATGCGCCCCTGACGTTGCGGTTATAACGAATATAGGCAGGGCGCATCTTGCAACGCTCGGCGACATCGAGGGCGTGGCAAGGGCAAAGGGGCCGCTCTTTACCGCGCTCTCCCCTGAAGCGGTAAGGGTAGTCAACGCTGACGACCCAAGGGTTGTCAAGTTGGCCGCGGCCGCGGCAAATATCGTTACGTACAGCCTGAATCAGGACGCGGACGTCAGGGTGATAAGGTATTCCGTTGACGAAGGGTTCGAGTCAATCGAGGCTGTTTACGACGTGAGGGGCGCTGAGGTGAAAATAAGATTCAATTCGCCGTCAATGGTTTATGTAATGAACGGCGCCGCCGCGCTTGCGGCCGTGCTGCCGTTTGGCGCCACGACCTCCGAGATGACGGCCGGGTTAAACGGCTTTCAGCCGCTCAACGGACGCATGGGCGAGTGGCGTTCGCAAGGGGTAACGATACTGGACGACACATACAACGCCAATCCTGAGTCTGTCGCCTCGGCGCTCAGGACGCTTGCCCTTGCAAGGGGCAGAAGGGTGGCGGTGCTCGGCGCCATGCTTGAACTTGGCGATGCCGCCGGGCAGGAGCACGCGGCCATTGGCCGGATGGCCGCATCTCTCGGAATCGAGATGCTTATTGCCGTTGGAGCGTTGGCCGGGGCAGCGGCTGAGGCCGCGCTTGAGGCCGGCATGAAGCCGTCTCGGGTCTTTAGTTTCAAGGACAATGGCGCGGCTCAGGCCGGACTTAAAAACCTTATTGCCGCCGGGGATACCGTGCTTGTAAAAGGTTCGCGGGGCGCGGCGCTTGAAGATGTGGTGGAGGCGCTCAAGGAAATTGTTACCGGCTCTGCCGGGTATTCTCAGCCGTCAATTACAATAAGGTAAGATAAGGCATAGATGCTCTACCATCTTCTATATCCGCTTGCAAAGTATCATACGGTATTCAACGTATTTCAGTACATTACGTTCAGGACGATCTACGCGGCCATAACCGCGCTCATCTTAAGTTTTCTTATAGGGCCTTATATCATAGAGAGGCTCAAGTCAATGAATGTCGGAGAGGTGGTAAGAGAGGACGGCCCGCCCAATCATCTCAGCAAGGAAGGCACCCCTACAATGGGCGGGGCGCTAATACTGCTTGTGCTTGTCGTCTCGGTGCTCCTGTGGGCAAACCTAACTAACCCTTACGTCTGGGTGCTTTTGTTCGTAACAATGGGCATGGGCGTCATAGGCTTCATGGACGACTACAGCAAGGTGATAACGAGGAAAAAGGGGGGCATGAAGGCGCTACCCAAGTTTTTGGCGCAGGCAACGGTGGCCTCAGCTGCGGCGCTTTACGTCTACTATTACCTGAACGTGGATACGACAATCACCATCCCGTTTTTGAAGGACGCAAGGCTTGATCTCAAGATGTTCTACGTCCCGTTTGCCGTTTGCGTGATCGTGGGGGCATCTAACGCCGTGAATCTTACCGACGGGCTTGACGGGCTTGCCATAGGCCCGATGATCATGGCCGCGGCAACGTACATGCTCCTTGCCTACCTCGTGGGGCACGTCAAGATTGCCAACTACCTTCACGTCATGTACGTGCCAAAGGCCGGAGAGCTTGCCGTGTTCGCCGGCGCAATGGTAGGCGCTTCTCTCGGTTTTTTGTGGTTCAACACCTATCCGGCGCAGGTCTTCATGGGCGACATGGGTTCTCTGTCGCTCGGCGGCGCGCTTGGCACGCTGGCCGTGATAACCAAGAACGAAGTGCTTTTGCTGCTCGTGGGCGGGATATTCGTGCTGGAGGCGCTCTCCGTAATAGTTCAGGTGGCGTCCTTCAAACTTACCGGCAAGAGGATATTCGCAATGGCACCCATCCATCATCACTACGAACTAAAGGGCTGGCCCGAGCCTAAGATAATAGTGAGGTTTTGGATAATATCAATAATACTGGCGCTCATGGCCATAAGTACGCTCAAGATAAGATGAACAAGACCGGGGTTGAAAGGGCTAAGATAGAACTTAAAGGGGTGCGCGCCGTTGTCGTGGGGCTTGGGTCAACCGGCGTATCCTGCGCGAGGTTTCTTGCGGGGCGTGGAGCAAAGGTGGTGCTCGCAGACGATCTGAGCATGGACAAGCTGGAGAAGGCAAAGGCGCTGATCGAGGCGTGTCCTGACGTTGATATAAAGGCCGGAGCCCAAGGGGGCATTGATCTAACCGGCGTCTCACTTGTCATAGTAAGTCCTGGCGTGCCTTACGCTCATCCTCTTTTGAGCGAGGCGAGGAGGCGCGGGGCCGAGGTTATAAGCGATATAGAGCTTGCATGGCGTTTCATTGACGCGCCAATACTGGCTGTGGCAGGCACGAACGGCAAGACCACGACGACCACGCTCCTCGGAAGGACGCTTCAAGAGGCCGGATTCAAGGTCTTTGTTGGCGGCAATATCGGCACACCGGCCATAGAGTACGTTGAAAACGGGGCGGCCTACGATTTTTGTGTGCTTGAGATAAGCAGTTTTCATCTTGAGACGACTTTGACGTTCAACCCGCATATAGCGGCGCTTTTGAACATAACCGAAGACCACCTTGACAGGTACGATAGCTTTGAGCATTACGCGAACACCAAGTTTCGTTTGTTCGAGAATCAAACATCGGAGGACTTCAGCGTTGTGAATATAAATGACCCGGTGATAGCAAAGAGGGCAGGCAGCGGCCTTGGACGCGGCGCTGTGGTGCCGTTCACGGTTTCAGGCGAGGTTGACAAAGGGCTTTTTCTGAGGCCGGGCGAGATAGTTTACAGGCCGGGTAACGACGGCGAAGAGGTCTATCCGACCTCTGGATTCAAGCTGATTGGCCTGCATAACATGGAGAACATAATGGCCGTTATCGCTATGGCGCGGCTTGTCGGCGCTCCTCAAGAGAGCGTGCTGGCGAGCATATTCGGTTTCAAGGGGCTTCCCCACAGGATGGAGTTCGTGAGAACCGTTGACAACGTAACGTATATAGACGATTCAAAGGGCACGAACATCGGCGCGCTTGAGATGGCGCTCAGGGGAATGAACTCTCCGGTGGTGCTCATCGCCGGGGGCAGGGACAAGGGCGGCGACTATGGTGTGCTTAAGACGCTTGTAAGGGAGAAGGTCAGGGCAATGGTTCTCATTGGAGAGGCAAGGTTTAAGATACAGGATGCCCTTGGCAATCTAACCGACACGCTCATGGCCTTGACGCTTGATGAGGCCGTAGCCGTGGCCCGTTCAAAGGCAATTGCCGGAGATACGGTGCTCTTATCCCCGGCCTGTTCGAGTTTTGATATGTTCAAAAGTTACAAGGAGCGCGGAGAGCGCTTCAAAGCGCTCGTGGAGGGGCTCAAGTGATAAGACCGGCCGACACGGATAAGCTCCTTATCATATCCTTTGTCTTTCTCGTGGCAATGGGCATTGCAATGGTCTATTCGACGAGCTACATCTACGCCACGTCGCGTTTCGGCGACGGCTACCTTTTTTTCAGGAAGCACGTCGTTTATGCGGTCATCGGCCTCGGATGCTTCATCGCCGGAGCGAAGATACCTTACGGGGCGTACAGAAAACTCGCGTATCCGGCTCTGATAATTGCCTTGATAGCGCTGATAGCCGTGCTCATTCCGGGCGTAGGATACGTTGCCGGAGGGGCGAGAAGGTGGTTGAGGATTGGGCCTCTCGCGTTTCAGCCCTCGGAGGCGGCAAAGTTGGCGCTCGTGTTTTTCATGGCGATGAACCTTGCCCGGAAGCAGGAGAGGATAAAGGAGTTCTGGGCCGGGTTCATGCCGAACATGCTCATCCCCGGCGTACTAATAGGACTCATCATGCTTGAGCCCGACCTTGGCACCGCCGTTTGCGCCGCGCTCATAGTGCTGCTCATGAACTTTATCGGCGGCGTAAGGATGAGGTATCTCGCCGTAGCCGCGCTTGCCGCTCTTCCGGTCGTCTATTTTTTCGTCATAAAGAACTTCGGCTACATGATGACGAGGATAATGGTTTTTCTTGACCCGTGGAAGGACCCGGAAGGCAAGGGGTTTCAGATGGTGCAGTCCTTCATCGCATTCGGCTCCGGCGGCATACACGGAGTGGGCATCGGCGAGAGCAAACAAAAGCTTTTTTATCTGCCGGAGGCGCACACGGACTTCATATTTTCGGTCATAGGCGAGGAGACCGGCCTGATAGGCGCTGGACTCGTCATCATGTTTTATGCGCTATTTTTATACAGCGGCACACGCATAGCATTGAAGAGCAAGGACTTGCACGGAAAGTTTCTCGCAATCGGCGTAACGTTCATGATAGTCATGCAGGCCGCGATAAACATGGCCGTTGTGCTCGGACTCTTGCCGCCCAAGGGGCTGCCTCTGCCGTTCATAAGTTACGGCGGGACATCCCTCGTGGTAAGCATGTTCGCCGCAGGGATACTCCTTAATATCAATATGAGGAACAATGAGGCGTGAATGATAAGGGAGACAGGCGCAAAGGAGCGGCATCTTTAACGCTTGTAATGGCCGGCGGTGGAACCGGAGGCCACCTCTTTCCGGCAATGGCCCTTGCCGGAGAGTTTAAGTCGAGATACCCGGACGCGAGGATAGTCTTCATAGGCGGCAAGGGCGGCATAGAGGAGAAGCTGGCGCCGGGTCTTGGGTATGAGTTAAGGCTCCTTGACGTGGAGGGTGTAAAGAATCGGCGCGGCATAAGGCGGATAAGGGCGCTTGTAAAGGCGGTAATGGCCGCGGTTAAGGCCGTCGGGATATTGAGGGAGATTCGCCCCGACGGGGTCATAGGCAGCGGCTCTTATTCGTCCGCGCCGGTGGTGAGCGCCGCGTGTCTTCTCGGCATGAAGACCGCGATACTGGAGCAAAACGCCCTGGCAGGTCTTACCAACAGGGTACTTGGCAGGTTCGTTGACAGGGTATACATCGCGTTCGCCGAGGCGAGGCGCTTCTTCCCAATGCCTCGCACGGTTGTAAGCGGCAACCCGGTAAGAAGGGAAATACTCGGCAGGGCGCCGGACGAGGCAATCGGGAAAGGCGACAAATTCACGATACTCGTATTCGGCGGGAGTCAGGGCGCGACCGCCATAAACACGGCCTTTGTTGACGCGACTGAGTATCTGACCGATATATGGCCGGGGCTGACCGTCGTGCATCAGACCGGCAAGGACGGCTATGATCAGGTCGTCCGTGCTTACAGGAGGAAGGGGTTGAAGGTGGATGTGCACATGTTCATTGACGATATGGCCGGGGCGTACCGCGGCGCGGACCTTGCAGTGTGCAGGGCGGGCGCAACCACGCTTGCCGAGCTTACCGCCCTTGGCGTTGCTTCCATATTGATACCGTATCCATTCGCCTCGGACGACCACCAGAGCGTGAACGCAAGGTGCATGGCCGACTCCGGCGCGGCAGTGGTCATTGAGCAGGATAAACTTACTGGTGCGGCGCTTGCCGCGGCGATTAAAAGGTTTTATGGATTTCCGGGAGAGTTGAAGGCCATGCGCGAGAAGGCGAGGGGCATGGGCAGACCAAGCGCGGCGGTAACGATAGCCGATGACTTTTTGAAGGTGT
This sequence comes from Deltaproteobacteria bacterium, assembly GCA_038043305.1. Classification (GTDB taxonomy): domain Bacteria; phylum Desulfobacterota; class GWC2-55-46; order GWC2-55-46; family GWC2-55-46; genus JACRCE01. The sequence goes on from JBBTCG010000024.1 coordinate 31,165, forward strand.
TGAATAAGGGAGCATAACGGATGTACAGAGGCAGAATACAGCGGATACACTTCATAGGCATCGGCGGGGCCGGTATGAACGGCATCGCCGAGGTGCTGATAAACATGGGTTACAAGGTCAGCGGCTCTGATCTTGCCTCAACCGACGTTACGAGAAGGCTTGGCGGCCTCGGCGCGGTTATCTACGCCGGACACGGCAAGGGCAACGTTACCGGGGCGCAGTGCGTGGTCTATTCGTCAGCCGTTAAAAAGGACAACCCTGAGATGATAGAGGCATCGGCAAGGCAGATACCGGTCATACCGAGGGCCGAGATGCTCGCCGAGCTGATGAGGCTCAAGTACGGCATAGCGATAGCGGGCACGCACGGCAAGACCACCACCACGTCAATGGTATCAGCGATACTTGCCTCAGCCGGGATGGACCCGACCATCGTAACTGGCGGCAAGCTCAACAGCCTTGGGGCAAACGCAAGGCTGGGCACCGGGGACTTTCTCGTTGCCGAGGCCGACGAGAGCGACGGGAGCTTTCTAAAGCTTAACCCGACCATCGCGGTGGTAACGAACATAGACCGCGAGCACATGGACTATTGGGCCACGATGGACGACGTAAGACAGGCGTATCTGGACTTCATCAACAAGGTTCCGTTTTACGGATGCGCCGTGCTGTGCCTTGATCATCCGGGCATACAGGGCCTTATCCCGGCCATAACGCGCAGGTTCCTATCCTATGGATTGACGGCGCAGTCCGACACCAATGCAAGGCGCATTCGCTTTGACGGCATGAAGACCTCGTTTGAGGTCTGGCAGAATCGAGGCGCCCTTGGAGAGATAACGTTAAACCTCCCCGGCGAGCATAACGTCTACAACGCCCTTGCCGCGCTATCCGTGGGGCGCGAGCTGGAGATAGACTTCGCGCTCATAAAGGCCGGGCTTGAGAGCTTCACCGGCGTGGAGCGGCGGTTTCATGTAAGGGGCGTCGTCAACGGCATAACCGTGGTGGACGACTACGGCCACCATCCTGAGGAGATAAAGGCGGCGCTCAGGGCCGCCAAGCTCGGCTTCGGGGGGCTACGGGTCGTTGTCGTGTTTCAGCCGCACAGGTACACGAGGACCAAAGATCTCTTTAAGGAGTTTTGCTCGGCCTTCAACGACGCGGATAAGCTCATATTGACTGAGGTCTACGCGGCGGGCGAGGAAAAGCTGGAAGGCGCAACCGGAGAGGCGCTCTACGAGGGCATAAGGGCGTACGGCCATAAGGACGCCTCTTATGTGCCTGATGCGAGCGCGCTGGCCGGTCATTTGTCAAAGGTTTGCTCCCCGGACGATCTGGTGATAACGCTTGGCGCGGGCGACGTGTGGAAGGCAGGGGTTGGCCTCCTTGAGCTTTTGAAGGGAGATAGCAAGGCATGAGCGACAAAAAAAACTCCACGCAGTATTCGCTCTTTTTCATACAGCGCTTTAAGGGCAAGGTGCTGTTCAACGTGCCCATGAGCGAATACACGTCTCTTAGGATAGGCGGCCCGGCTGACGTAATGGCTTTTCCACAGGACGACGCGGACCTTAAAAATCTCATTACGTTTGCCGAGGATAAAAACTTCCCGTACCAGATACTCGGCAACGGAACGAACCTCTTGGTGCGCGACGGAGGCGTAAGGGGGGTCGTGATAAACATGTGCGAGGGCTTCAAGGAGATCCTCTGGCAGGACGACATGAGGGTCGTTGCCGGGGCCGGCATGACCCTTGTCGCGCTCCTTAACGAGTTGAGGGACTATGGCGCATCAGGGCTTGAGTTCGCGGTCAACATCCCCGGCACCGTGGGCGGCGCAATCGTGATGAACGCGGGCGCTTATGGCGCCGAGATACAGGACGTATGCGAGGCAATTGAACTCATAGGCAAGAAGGGCAAGCTGACGCTCGTCAAGAAGGAGGACGCGGGCTTTGGCTACAGGAAGAGCGCGCTCCCGAAAGGCGCGGTGGTTATCCGGGCGCGCCTGAAGTTTGAGAAAAAGGACGTTGAGGAGATACGAAAAAAGATTGATGAATACCGCGCAAAGAGAAGGGCGGCAATGGCCGTCCATCTTCCCAACGCCGGGTCCATATTCAAGAACCCTGAAGGGCATATAGCCGGAAGGCTCATAGAAGAGGCGGGGTTAAAGGGCGAAAGGATTGGGGACGCCGAGGTCAGCGAGGCGCACGGAAATTATATCGTCAATCGCGGCAATGCGCTGGCAAAGGACGTGCTTGCGCTCATGGCGCTCATAAGGGACAGGATATACGGCACGAGGGGTATTGTGCTTGAGCCGGAGATAAAGGTCATCGGCGAGGACTGAGTGGTAAAGTCGTTCAAAAATAAAAGGATAGGCGTACTCATGGGCGGCATCTCCGAGGAGAGAGAGATTTCCCTTAGGACCGGACGCGCCGCCATCTCCGCGCTATCGTCACTTGGATACGAGGCCGTGGCTATTGACGCCGGGAAAGACCTGCCTGAGCGTCTTATTTCGGAGCGCGTTGACGTTGCCTTTATCGCGCTGCACGGGCGCTTCGGCGAGGATGGCTGCGTTCAGGGTCTGCTTGAGGTTATGGGCATCCCGTATACGGGTTCAGGGGTGCGCTCATCAAGCCTTTGCATGGACAAGGCTGCGGCAAAGAAGGTGATGTCGTTTAACCGCGTTTCAACCGCGCCGTTTGTCGTGGTGAGGCAAGGAGAGGACTCTTCTGACGTCAAGCTCCCGCGCCTGCCGGTGGTGGTTAAGCCCTGTCGCTCAGGATCGGCCATCGGCGTGAGCATCGTAGGTAAGAAAAAAGAGTTGGCTCCGGCCATTAAAGAGGCTCACCGGCACGGATCCGAGGCGGTCATCGAGGGTTACATCAAGGGCAGGGAGCTTACCGTCGCCATACTCGACGGGCAAGCCCTGCCGATAGTGGAGATACGTCCGAGGCGCGGTTTTTACGACTACAGAGCCAAGTACACCAAGGGGCTTACCGACTTCATTGTGCCCGCGGCACTGAAAAAAACCGAGGCGGCCAGAGTGGTCAGGCTCTCGCTTGCCGCCTATAACGCCCTTGGTTGCTCCGGCGCGGCGCGGGTTGACGTGATGCTCTCCGAGGCAGGGAAGCCGTATGTGCTTGAGGTCAACACCATACCCGGGCTTACGGAATTGAGCCTTTTTCCAAGGGCCGCATCCGCCGTTGGCATTGACTATCCGTCGCTCGTGGAGCGTATGCTTTTGTCGGCGTTTACCAACAGGGGTTGAAGGATTATGCGAATTCACACAAGACAGGCGATAAAGGGGCGCGGCAACAGAAGGGCCAAAGAGCCGCTTCCAAAAAGAATGAGGCGGTTTTTTTCAGGCGTCGTGAAGACGGCGTTGATAGCCGTCGTCATCGGGGCCGCCGTATACGGCGCATGGTGGGTACGCGCTGCCCTCACGTCGTCGCCGTATCTTGCGATAAGTTCGATTAAAGTAAACGGCGTTGAGAGGATTACCGTGGGCGAGGTCTTGAGCGCATCCGGCATCCGTACAGGGGACAATATATTTAGTTTTTCCGCGTCCGAGGCCGAGGCGAGGATAAAGGACAACCCCTGGGTGAATGAGGCCGTAGTGCGCAGGACGTCGCTTGGCGCGGTGAGCATCGAGATAAGCGAGAGAAGGCCCGTTGCGCTCATAAGGCTTGACGCCCTTTACGTGATGGATTCGTCGGGCACTGCCTTTAAGAAGTATCTGGGGAGCGACGCCCTTGACCTTCCAGTCATAACCGGGCTTACGAGGGAGGAACTCAAGGAGGACGCATCCGGCCTTTCGGCGTGGGTCGTCGCGCTTCTTCGCGCGCTCTCAGGCAGGCGCGGTTTCAACATCGCCGACGTATCGGAGATACACGTTGACAAGGCCTTCGGCCTGAGCGTCTATACCGTTGACGAGGGAGTAAGGCTTGATCTCGGGGTCGGGAGGTTTGAGGAAAAGCTGTCGGCTTACGAGAAGATATTGAAGTCAAGGGGATCGCTCAGGGGTATAGAGGCGATAGACCTGAACAACACGCGCGGCGTCGTAGTGAAGTTCGCGGCCAACATGGTTTAAGCAAGGAAGGCGGTGCACGGGATGGGAAAAAGGGAAAATCTCATAGTCGGACTCGACATAGGCACCACCAAGATATGCGCCGTTGTCGGAGAGAAGACCAAGGACGGCATTGAGATAATAGGTGTCGGAAACCATCCATCCAAGGGTTTGAGAAAGGGCGTGGTGGTCAACATAGACTCCACCGTGGAGTCCATAAAGCGCGCGGTCGAAGAGGCGGAGTTGATGGCCGGGTGCGATATAAACAGGGTCTACTGCGGCATAGCGGGCGGGCACATAAGGGCATTCAACAGCCACGGGGTCATCGCCGTAAAGAACAGGGAGATAACTCAGGCCGACGTTGACAGGGTCATCGAGGCGGCGCAGGCCATAGTGATACCGCCGGACAGGGAGGTCATACACGTCATCCCTCAGGAGTTCATAGTTGATGATCAGGAGGGCATACAGGAGCCGGTCGGGATGCTCGGCGTAAGGCTTGAGGTCAAGGTGCACATAGTAACGGCGGCGGTTACGTCGGCTCAGAATATAATAAAGTGCGCCAACAAGGCGGGTCTTGACGTGGCCGACATCGTGCTCCAGCAGATAGCGAGCGCCGAGGCGGTCTTAAACTCGGACGAGCGGGAGATAGGCGTCGCGCTCGTGGACATAGGCGGCGGCACGACCGACATAGCCGTGTACCACAACGGCGCGATAAAATACACGACGGTCATATCCCTTGGAGGCAATCAGGTTACGGGCGACATATCCGTGGGCTTAAGGACCCCGGTCTCTGAGGCGGAGAAGATAAAAAAGCAGTGGGGCTGCGCGGTTTCGGCGATGGTTCCAAAGGACGAGAGCATAGAGATTCTCTCGGTCGGCTCAAGCAGGCCGAGGTCCGTTTCAAGGTACACCCTGAGCGAGATAATCGAGCCGAGGATGGAGGAGATGCTCGAGCTTATAAAGCGCGAGATAATGAAGTCAGGCTACGACAGCTTCATCACCTCCGGCGTCGTGCTCACCGGCGGGGCAGCAGCCCTTGACGGCATTACCGAGCTTGGGGAGCAGGTCTTCGGCCTGCCCGTAAGGCGCGGCTTTCCGGCGAACATAGGCGGGCTTACCGACGTGGTAAGAAGCCCGGCCTTCGCAACCGGGGTCGGCCTTGTCCATTACGGCAGCAAGCACTTTGCGGCAACACAGTTCAGGCGCGGCAGGGAGAACACCATCTTCAACAAGCTGAGCGCGAGGATGAAGATATGGATAAAGGATTTTTTCTAGCGTTGGCGTTTCACATCAAAGGATATTGCAAAACGGAGATGCATCGGTCTAACACAAGGAGGCGGACGATATGATTGAAATGGCTGACGGTTTCAACAAGGGCGCGAAGCTCAAGGTCATAGGCGTTGGCGGAAGCGGCGGCAACGCGGTGAACACGATGATAGAGAGCGGCCTTGACGGCGTTGACTTCATCGTGGCTAACACCGACGTGCAGGACCTGAGGAGGTCCCTTGCAAACGTGAAGATACAGCTTGGGGTTGAGCTTACCAAGGGTCTTGGCGCTGGGTCAAACCCGGAGGTCGGCAGGAACGCGGCCATTGAAAGCAGGGAGACGCTCATGGAGGCGCTTGCCGGCGCGGACATGGTCTTCATCACCGCGGGCATGGGCGGCGGCACCGGCACAGGCGCGTCGGCCATAGTGGCCGAGGCCGCAAGGGCCACAGGCGCCCTTGTCGTGGCCGTGGTAACAAAGCCCTTTGCCCACGAGGGCACGAAAAAGATGCGCGTCGCCGAGGACGGCTTGAAGCGCCTCAAGGAGGCGGTTGACACGGTCATTACCATACCCAATCAGAGGCTTTTGTCGGTCGCTGAAAAGAGCACGTCGGTAAAGGAGGCGTTCAAGAAGGCGGACGAGGTTCTCTTTCAGGCCATAAAGGGCATCTCCGACATAATAACCGTACAGGGACTTGTCAACGTGGACTTCGCGGACGTAAGAACCATAATGGGCGAGATGGGGCAGGCGCTCATGGGTTCGAGCGTGGCCAGGGGCGAGAACAGGGCAATTGACGCCGCAAGAAAGGCTATTTCGTCGCCTCTCCTTGAGGACATATCCATCAGCGGCGCCAGAGGCGTGCTTGTGAACTTCACAGGCCCGATGGACTTAGGGATACACGAGGTCGAGGCGGCCATGAGCCTCATTCACGAGGAGGCGCACGCGGACGTCAACATTATCTACGGCATAGTCCTTGACGACAGCGTAGGCGAGGATCTGAGGGTAACTGTCATTGCAACCGGGTTCGGAAAGAGCGAGGCGAGGGGACACCTCAAGGACGGCCTCCAACCGGCGCTTATACTCGGGGACGCGGATATGCCGTCTATCATGCGAAAAGGCGGGGACAAGCTGCCGGAGCTTAGGAGCGGCGAGATAAGAAGGCTCGGAAAGGCCGGCGGCTTCAACGTTGAGGACGAGGACAGGTACGATACGCCGACCTTCCTGAGAAAACAGGCGGATTAAAGAGCGTCTTAATACATGCGAGGGCAGCGTTCGTATTCTACAAGCCGGCTGATTGTTCCCAATTAAAAGTTTTTTGGCTTACCTTTTTTACAAAAAAGGTAAGTTGTAAATAGGCGCGTCTTATGCGATAATTCAACCTCATGGCCGCATGCGGCGCGGAGGTTAGAACTCATAAGCTGGAGGCTCAAAAACAAGGTTTTGAAGAGGCTGGACAAGGAGCGCGGACGGGTGCGTAAAGAGCACGGCGGCCGCCTTGCGGTCTGTCTTGTATACCCCAATGTTTATCCTCTTGGCATGGCCAATCTGGGCTTCCAGACCGCCTGCCATTTTTTCAACGCTCTGGACAACTGCGTGTGCGAAAGGGCGTTTTTGCCGGAGCCTTCGGATATTGAAGAGCACGCCCGGACAAACACGCCTCTTTTCTCTTATGAGAGTCAAACCCCGCTTAAGGAGTTCGACCTCATCGCCTTTTCCATCCCATTCGAGCAGGACTACTTGAACATACCGGCGATACTCAGGATGAGCAACGTCAATCCAACGGCGCTCGAAGCCAAGAGCAAGGGCTGGCCAATGCTTATGGCCGGAGGGGCCGCCGTATCATTAAACCCTGAGCCGCTCGCGGATTTTTTCGACGCATTCTTAATAGGCGAGGCCGAAGGCGCGGTGCCCGCGCTTGTTGAGCGTCTTTGGGCGTTGAAGAATATTGGGGCTGATAAAAAGGATACGCTGCTCGCGCTTGACGAGTTGGACTATGTTTACGTGCCGTCGCTTTATGATTTCAGTTTCGAGGGCTTATCCGGCGATATAACGGGCGCAAGGCCGGTGAACGGCGCCAAGAACAAGGTTAGGGCGCGAAAGAACATGAGCCTGGACGCCTATCCCCTTCCATCGTCATTTATCACCGCGCCGGAGGCCGAGTTCTCAGGCGCGCATCTTGTCGAGATAGAGCGCGGCTGTCCAAGGGGCTGCAGGTTCTGCGCCGCCGGGTTTTTGTACCTGCCTCCGAGATGGAGGGATCCGGAAGAGGTGAAGGCCGTTGTAACCGAGGGCATCAAGCGGGTCGGCAAGGTCGGTCTCGTCGGCGCGGCGGTGAGCGAGTACCCGCATCTGAAAGACGTTCTCGACTGCGGGATGTTGCACAATGGCTCCATGACATTGTCGTCCCTGCGTCTTGATATGCTGGATGCGCCGCTCTTAGGAAAGCTCAAGGCCGCAGGCTATTCGACCATTACGGTCGCGCCGGAGGCCGGAAGCGAGAGGATGAGGGCCGTCATCAACAAGGGACTCACCGAGGCGCAAATATCAGAGTCTGTCCGGCTCATAACCGAGGCCGGATTTACAAAGCTCAAGCTTTACTTCATGATAGGTCTTCCGACTGAGACCGACGAGGACGTTGAGGCCATCGTTAACATGGCGCTCAACGCCCGGCGCATGATGAAAAAGGGCGCGCTTACGCTGAGCGTAAACTCGTTCATACCAAAGCCTTTTACTCCCTTCCAATGGCACGGGTTCGAGGATACGGGATGCCTCAAGCGAAGGATCGCCATGATAAAAGACGGTTTGAAAAAAGAGCGCGGCATAACCGTTAACGTGATGCCGACGAATGAGGCGTTTGTTCAGGCGTATCTTGCAAGGGCGGACAGGAGGGCCGGAGGGATCATCAAACAGTCCGCTGAACACGGTTTGAAGGCAACGGTGAGAGGGCATGTTGAACTGATGCGCTCATCGGTCTCATCATCAAGACAGCGGGACGCGATATTGCCGTGGGAGTTCATTGACCACGGCCTGTCAAGCGCGTATCTTTGGATGGAATATCAAAAAGGGCTTACAGGCGGCTCTACGCCGCCGTGCGACGTGGGCAGTTGTTTTAGATGCGGGGTGTGTGTTTAATTGACCGACATGAACGACATAAACATAAAAGACCTTCTCACGCTGGTGAGAAAACCGTCGCGCTACATGGGCGGCGAGGTCAATTCGATAACGAAAGACCCGTTGTCCGTGCGTCTTAGGTTCGGTCTTGCCTTTCCCGACGCTTACGAGGTCGGGATGAGCCACCTTGGAATCCAGATACTCTATCAGGCGCTCAACTCAAGGGACGACATTGCTTGCGAGAGGGTCTTTGCCCCGTGGCTGGACATGGAATCTCTCCTGAGAAAACTCGGACAGCCTCTGGCAACGCTTGAGTCTGGCATCCCGCTTAACGGCCTCGACGTGCTTGGATTTTCCTTGCAGTACGAGCTGTCCTACACGAACGTGCTAAACATGCTGGAGCTTGGCAACATCCCTCTTCTTTCTTCAGGCAGGGGGCAGGGGCAGCCGTTCGTCATCGGCGGCGGCCCATGCGCCTTCAACCCTGAGCCGATCGCCGATTTTTTCGACGCCTTCCTTCTCGGCGACGGCGAGGAGGCAATAATCGAGATTGCCGAGGCGATTATCGCCTCTAAGGAGGCGGGCGAGGACAGGCAGATGACGCTGCAACGCCTTGCGGCAATACAGGGCGTGTACGTGCCGTCGTTTTTCAGCGTCTCGTACAACGCGGATTCTACGGTCAGGGAGATTCGCGCCCTTGAGAATGGATACGAGCGCGTGGTTAAGAGAACGATAGCCGATATGAACGGCCTGCCCCGTCCCTCAAGGCCGGTTGTGCCGTTCATGGAGACGATCCATGACAGGGTAAGCGTCGAGATAAACCGCGGGTGCACCCGAGGGTGCAGGTTTTGCGGCGCAGGGAGCATCTACAGGCCGTCGCGTGAGAGAGAGCCGGATGACGTAATCAAGATAATTGACGAGACGCTCAGGAACACCGGCTATGACGAGGTGTCGCTCCTGTCCCTGTCAGCCGGGGACTATACGGCCATAGAGGAGTTGATGAGCGCCTTGATGCGCCGGTACTCATCCGACTCCGTGGCAATCTCTTTGCCGTCCATGCGCGTTGGCACGCTCTCCGCCTCCCTTGCCGCTGAGATACGAAAGGTCAGAAAGACCGGTTTTACGCTCGCGCCGGAGGCCGGAAGCGACAGGCTCCGCGTCCTTATAAACAAGGGTATAAACGAGGAGGATTTGAAAAGGTGCGCCAAGGACGTCTTCTCCCTCGGCTGGAAGGGTATGAAGCTGTACTTCATGATAGGCCTTCCGACTGAGACCGATGAGGACATATCGGCGATCGCCTCCCTTGCCGCGTGCGTCAGGGAGATAGGAAGGGCCGCCTCCGGCGGCAAGCCTCCAGAGATTTTCGTCTCTGCCGCCTGTTTCGTGCCAAAGCCGCATACGCCTTTTCAGTGGGAGCCGCAGTTGGCGCCGGACGAGTCCGCAAGGAGACTTTTTGGTCTTAAAAGGGAAGTGACGCGCCTCAAGCTTGGCTTCAAGTGGGGGGATTCCGGCATGAGCGTACTTGAAGGCGTGTTCTCAAGGGGAGACAGGCGCTTATCAAGCGTGATAGCCGTTGCCTTCAGGAAAGGGGCGCGGTTCGACGGTTGGACCGAACAATTTAACCTCAAGCTCTGGCAGGAGGCGTTTTTAGAGAGCGGCATTGATATGCGGTTTTATACCGAGAGAAGGCGCGGCTTTGACGAGGCGCTGCCGTGGGACCATCTCTCGTCAGGCGTTACAAAGGAGTTTCTTCGTAGGGAGTACGAACAGGCAATCAAAGGCGTTGAAACAAAGGACTGCAAGGTCTTCAACTGCACCAACTGCGGGGTCTGCGACCACAAGGTTATAAAGAACGTGTCCGCAAAAGAGGCGGTTGGGCCGGACAACGCGCCTGCCCGGCAACCGGAGGCTCTCGCGTACAGGTTGAGGTTCAGATTCTCAAAGACAGGGGATGCCCGCCTCCTTAGCCACTTAGAACTCATAAACGCGGTTGCAAGAGCCGCAAGAAGGGCGGCCATTCCGCTTGCTTACTCACAGGGCTTTCATCCGCTTCCGAGGTTGAGCTTTGCCTCGTCCCTTCCGGTCGGGCTTGAGAGCGATGGAGAGGTCATGGACATGGAACTGAGGCCGCATAACGGCAAGTTGAGCCCCTCAGAGGCGTTATCAAGGTTAAAGATGTTCAGTCCAAACCACATAGAGTTTTTTGAATGTGAGGAGGTTCCCTTGAAATCAGGCTTCCCCTCTGCTATGATAACAGAGTATGTCCTATCGCTTGGCGCTGCCTCCAAAAGATTAAAAGCCGTCGGTTTACATATAAATTTTGACGATGTTGACGGGATTGTAAGGGATTTTCAGGCAAAAGACACGTGTGTCGTCCGCATTGAAAAGGCGGATAAGACTATTGGCATAGACATAATGCCGATGGTTCACGAGCTGGAAGCCTTGGGCAACGGCCGAATAAGGCTTTTACTCAGGACAGGCGCGGGCTCCGGCGTCCGGCCGTTTGCCGTGGCTCAAGGACTTTTGAGCCTTTCCGCTGAAGCGGCCTCCCTGATTCCCATCCGAAAGATTCGCGGCACCTTTGACAGGGCCGCCCATTCGCTTTAGTCTTGCAACGCTCAAGGCAAGAAAAAAAGGACTACATGACAACGGGAGTAAAAGAAATACTCATCAACACCAATCCGTTTGAAAAACGGGTTGCCATCGTCGAAAACGGAAGGCTTGTGGAGTTTTACGTGGAGAGGGCCAAGGACAGGGTCATCACCGGCAACGTCTACAAGGGCAGGGTCGTGCGCGTGCTTCCGGGGATGCAGTCCGCGTTCCTTGAGGTCGGCCTTCAGAGGACCGCCTTTTTGCACGTGTCGGACGTAACTGAACCGTTCGACGACGATGACGACGACGAGGACGATGACAAAGGCAGACGCAAGCGCAGCCTTCCGCGGATACAGGACGTGGTAAAGGAAGGCCAGGAGATGATGGTGCAGGCGGCCAAGGAGCCGATAGGCTCGAAGGGCGCGCGCCTTACCTCATACATATCCCTTCCGGGGCGCTACCTTGTGTTCATGCCCGCCTATGACAAGATATCCATATCAAGGAGGATATCGAGCGAGAAGGAAAGAAGAAGGCTGAGGGATATCGTGGCAACGCTTAAATCCCCCGGACACGGCTTTATCATACGCACGGTCTGCGAGGGCATGGCGCGCGAGGACGTGCAAGCCGACATGGACTTTCTCGTGAGGCTGTGGAAGAGCATCCTGAAGAAAAAAGAGAAGGTGAGCACCCCCGGGGTTCTCTACGAGGAGCCTGACCTGACGCTGAGGATAATAAGAGACCTGTTTTCAACGGGCGTGAAAAAACTCGTCATGGATTCCAAGGAAGAGTACGACAGGGCGATGAAGTTCGTGGAGGAGTTCATGCCCGCCCTTTCCGGCAGGGTCGAGCTCTATGAGGGCGAAGAGGAGATATTCGACGCGCACGGCATCGAGATTGAGATGACCGACGCCCTTGAGAAGAAGGTTTGGCTCCGCTCCGGCGGACATATCGTCATTGACCAGATGGAGGCGCTTACCGCCATAGACGTCAATACCGGCAAGTACGTCGGCAAGAAATCCTCGGACGAGACGATCTTGAAGACCAATCTTGAGGCGGTAAACGAGGTAGTCTATCAACTGAGGCTCAGGAACATCGGCGGCATAATCGTCATAGACTTCATTGACATGTCAAAGGCCGCTGACAGGGAAAAGGTCTATAACGCATTGAAGGACGCCCTGAAGGGCGACAAGGCGCGCACGAACATATTAAAGATATCAGAGCTTGGCATCGTTGAGATGACGAGGAAAAGGATACGGGAGAGCCTCACGCAGTCGTTGTGCGCCCCGTGTCCGTACTGCGACGGAAGCGGGCTCGTCAAATCGCTTGACACCATAATGATGGACATATACAGGGACCTTGCAAGGGAGTTCAAGACCGGCGTAAACTTGAACCTCTACGTCAGCCCCGGCATAGCCGGGCATCTCAAGTCCGACAGGAGCGCCTTGGACGACCTTGAAAAGAGATTCAGGAAAAAGGTGCTCGTAAAGCAGGACGACTCCTTTCACCTTGAACGCTTTGAGATTGCTTAAAGGCCTTGACCGTGAACAATGACCACGATACTTATGATATTGGGCGCGCTCCTCGTGCTTGAGGGCATACCGTACTTCGCCTTTCCGGTAAGGGCAAGGCGCTGGGCCATGATGGTGCAGGAGGTGCCTGAAAAGACGCTCCGCATAATGGGGTTTATCGCCATGCTTTCAGGGCTTGTAATACTTTTCGTCGTTAGGTTTGCCTGATATGATAAACATCGGTATTCGTCAGCCCGTAAAGACCGTATACATGAAAGGCCGTAAACGTGTTGCGTGAAAAGATTCAACCCCCTAAATCCCCCTTATCAGGGGGACTTTTACGGTCACGGTCACGGACAACGGTCACGGCCTTTATCTTTCTTGCCGTGTCTCTCCTCTTATCCGGCTGCGCCTCGGTTTCGCCGTCAAGACGCGGCGCTTCCGAGGGTATAAAAGTGCTTGTCCTCAGGGACTCAAAGGCCCTTGAAATAAAAGGCAGGGGAGAGGCGTTTGGTATCGTCTTGTCCGGCAACGGAGAGGCTTTTGTTAACGGCGTTGAAAGGTCTCTGCCGATAACGTTTTCGCCAAAGGGCGAATTTTTGTACCTGAACAACGCCCCGTATCGCGGCACGCTTATAGTCATGCGCGGAAAGAAAGGGCTTGCCGTTATTAACGACGTGCCGCTTGAGGCGTATGTGGCCGGCATCATCAATAACGAGATATCATCCAAGTGGCACAAGGACGTAGTAAAGGCGCAGGCGGTCATAGCAAGGACTTACGCGCTTCATCAGAAGAAAAAACGCTTATCAGAGCCGTATCACGTCGAGGCTACGGTCATGGGTCAGGTCTATAACGGCGCATCGGCTGAGGACGCGGCCTCGTTCGAGGCGGTGCGCTCAACCGACGGGGAGATGCTGTTCTACGACGGCGCTCCGGCATTGACCGTGTACCACGGGAACGCCGGAGGCATGACCGATTCGTCAAAGGAGATATGGCGCTCCCATCACCCGTATCTCGTATCGGTCCCCAGCGAATACGACTCAAAGGACGGGAAGTTTAACTGGGAGTTGGAGATAACCGGAGCCGCGCTTGGGGGAAGCCTCGGAAGGGCCGGGTACTCCATAGGCGAGGTCGAGTCAATAACCGTGGATACGAAAACAACGGCGGGAAGGGCAAAGACCATTGTCATTGAGGACGCTTCAGGCGGCTCCATCCGTCTGAGCGCCGAGGATTTGAGAAAGGCGCTTGGATACGCCGTGGTAAAAAGCGCCATGTTCGAGGTCTCGGTCTCTGATGGCTTGTTCGTCTTCAAGGGTAAGGGAGCAGGCCACGGGGTAGGGCTTTCGCAGTGGGGGGCAAAGGGCATGGCCGAGGCCGGATACTCATACAAGGAAATATTGAACCACTACTACCCGGGCGCTGAACTCGTCAGTGCCTATTAACGTGTTGCCCTCCAATGTCATGAACGTCAATGAGTTCGACTACAGCCTTCCTGAAGACCTTATTGCCAAGAGGCCGTGTGAAAACAGGGAACAATCAAGGTTGATGCTGCTTGATAGGCTTACCAAGGACGTGCGCCACGGCCGGTTTACGAACCTGCCGGACTATCTCAGGGCAGGAGACCTTCTGGTGCTCAACGACACCCGCGTGATGCCCGCAAGGCTCTTTGGCAGGAAAAAGACCGGCGGCAGGGTAGATGTACTTATTATGAAGACGCCGGGCATCTCCGCGTGGCGATGCATGATTAAAAATTCCAAGGGCATGAAGCCGGGTTCGGTCATTATCCTTGACAACGGCGTTGAGTTGGAATTGCTTGGTGAGCCTGTGAACGAGCTATGGCCGTGCGGGTTCTCAAGCGCGCTTATGGGTGAGGCGGTTGAGGAGATGCTTGAACAAAGCGGAGTAGTGCCGCTTCCGCCGTATATCGGGAGAGAGGCTGATTCCAATGACATCGAGCGGTACCAGACCGTGTTTGCGCAACGGCGCGGGGCAATTGCCGCGCCGACCGCAGGGTTGCACTTCACAGATGAATTACTTGCAACGCTAAGGGAAAAAGGCGTTGACGCGCGCTTCCTTACGCTTCATATCGGGCCCGGAACCTTCATGCCGATAAGGGTTTCCAATCCGCGCGACCACAAAATGCCTGAGGAGGAGTACGAGATATCGTCATCTGTTCTCGAAGCCGTTTGCGACGCAAAGAAGGAAGGCAGGCGTGTAATCGCCGTGGGCACGACCACGACAAGGGCGCTTGAGACCGTTTTCCTCACGGGCTCCCAGCTTTGCGGCTCGACCGGGCTGTTCATCTATCCGGGCTTCAAGTTTCAGGCGGTGGACGGCCTTATCACCAACTTCCACCTGCCATGCTCAACCCTTTTGATGCTCGTATGCGCCTTTGCCGGACAGGACAACGTAATGGCCGCTTACGCCGAAGCAATCAGACAAAGATACAGATTTTTCAGCTATGGCGACGCGATGCTGATATTATGACTTACCTTTCTTGAAAGAAAGGTAAGCCCAAAGAACTTTAATAGGGAATAAGCAGCAGGGCAGATAAAAACTTATATTGCCCGCGCGGCAAGCGCCCTTTTTTGAAAAAAAGGTGGGCCAA
>JBBTCG010000025.1:0-1079 GCA_038043305.1 Deltaproteobacteria bacterium
TCTTGACAGCGTCCAATATACGGCCGCGCTCCGGAGGGGCCGGAGACTCCATCATTGCCTGTAATGCGTATCGTGCGTCCTCGATCTTCGTCGTCATTAATTTTATAGCCCAGCGCCACTTTGCTGAACGAGGGGATTTGTTAAACAACAGACTTTCGTGATGCAAAGCGTCGCCGTGCTCGGGGTATTCATTGCGGACGCATGAGGCGGCTGAATCCGGTTCCGGTTACTAAGCCGTCAGCGCCTATGACAATCTCGGCCTTGCCCGGCATGTAGAAGTCAACGACGCTGTATCTGTCGTTCAGAAAAAAGAAGTTCTGGTTGGTGGAGCCGCGCGCCAAAAGCGTAGGCTCTGTCATGGCTTCGATATAGGCGCAGTCAATGAGCACGTCAACGTATTGAAGCGCGCTTGTGCACTCCGGTATGGCGCATATCTCGTCGTATGTATAGCCCGTGTATACTACCGTTGAGAGCGAGTAGTTATTCCGCGCAATCTTAAGGAGTTCTCCAAGCGCCACGGGCTGAAGGAAAGGCTCTCCGCCGCTGACGGTGATGCCCTCGACCCCTGGTCTTAGATGTCTTACAAAGACCTCCTCAGGGGCATACAACTCCCGCGTCTCCATGGAATGGGTGTCAGGATTAAAGCAGCCGGGACAGCGCCTCTGGCACCCCTGAAAGAAGACCACGGTGCGGCATCCGGGGCCATTGACCCTTGACGCCGGGATGACGGCGTGCACGTTGATGAGCACTGGGCTGAGGCCATGCATCATTTGGTTTCCTCTATCTTCACTCTGACGACGGTATCAGTTGTGTCCTTTTCGACGAAGTTTTCGACCTTGCCAAGGTGCTTTGAGAGGTGTTCGGCCACCTCCTTGCAGTCCTTGAACACGGTTGAGTCTATCTCGACCTTGCCGTCCGGCGTGATGCGTATCCGTATCTGTCTGTCCATTAGCGCTCCAGTCACCGAAGGGTAGGTGCAACATGGGCAACGTTCGTTTTCGTCAGCCCTGCTGTTTATTCCCAATTAAAGTTCTTTGGCTTACCGCTGGCTAAACGCAAAAGCGCGTTTAGCCCCGGCA
>JBBTCG010000026.1:0-10996 GCA_038043305.1 Deltaproteobacteria bacterium
AAGAAACGGAAATGGAATTTTTAGCAAATTAGGCGAAGAATGGTTTGATGAGTATTGGATAAATTATGGCTCTGCCACAATGATCAAGGACGGCAAACCAGTTAAGATTAGTACCCTAAAAGATTTTTTGGAGTTCAAAGGTAAAACCGACTTGTGGGAAAAAATAGTTGCAAAAAACTCAAATAAGAAAACGAAATGAGAGTAATTGTCCCACCAATAAAAAGTCAGGGTATTAAAACCAAGTTAGTTCCTTGGATTATGGAACTTGCACCCAAGGTATGTGGCAAGTGGATAGAACCATTTTTGGGAACTGGTGTTGTCGCGTTCAATTCAGGTTATAAGAAAGCTATTTTAAACGATACAAATCCTCACATAATAAATTTTTATAAAGGTGTTCAACAAAAAACAATTATTGCACTTTTAATGAAGAACTATCTTGAACGGGAAGGAGAAATTTTAAGCAAAGCAGACAACAATGGATACGAGCATTACTTAAAAGTAAGGACACGTTTCAACAGCGGAGAATATTCGCCTTACGACTTTATTTTTCTTTCTCGTGCGGGCTTTAACGGCATGATGAGATTTGGAAGCAAAGGAAACTGGAATATTCCTTTTTGTAAAAGGCCGGACAGGTTTGTACAAGCATACGTTACAAAAATCACAAACCAAGTATCGACAGTTTCGAAAATTATTCAACCCGAACCCGACTGGATTTTTTACAACAAATCATTTGCCGACATTATCCCTCTTGCGACAGAAAATGATATTATCTATTGCGACCCTCCTTACTACGGCAGACACGTTGACTATTTCAACGGCTGGACAGAAAAAGACGAAGAACTTTTATTCAATTTGCTTAGCGAAACAAAAGCAAAATTTATTCTTTCTACTTGGCATCATAACGACTGGAGAGAAAACGAAATGATAAATAAGTTTTGGAGCAAGTTCAATATTGTAACCAAAGACCATTTTTATCATAACGGTGGCAGCATTGAAAACAGACGGACAGTTGTTGAAGCGTTGGTTTGCAACTTCGACACAAACAATTTTGCATTACACAATCACGGCTTGACAGAGAAAATTAAAGTTGAACAATTGGCATTACACCTTGACGAGTGACAGAAAGCGCTATGCATAACAGCACATTTGCAATAGCGGGGTGTTTGTGGTTAATGAACGTTCAGTTTTCCGCATCAAGTTTTGTGGTGAAAAGCCACGCCATCGCAAACCGGAAAACCGATTATAGATTCCAACTTAAAAGGAGGCTACAATGACGCGCATTATCGTTTCAGTGTTTCTTGCGGTATCGCTGCTTTTCTCGGTTGCGGCGTTTTCAGAGGACGTGTTCTTTGAGGTCAAGGCCGACAAACCAGCCTTCACGCCGTCGTCCATCACCGTAAAAAAGGGTCAAAAGGTAACGATAAAGTTTACATCCCTTGACGTTGATCACGGCATACACCTTGAGGCATTCGGCCTGAAAGAGGTTATCATACCGGAAAAGGGTTCGATTACCGTGGAGTTCACGCCTGATAAGACCGGCACCTTCGACTTCCCGTGCACTAAGTATTGCGGCTGGAGGCACTTGGTTGGCAAGCGCCCGCGCTTTGAGGTAAAGGTGGTTGACTGAGGCCGAGATGAGGCTGTCCGTCGGCATAGACGTAACGCGCATTGAGAGATTTAAGGAAAACGCGGCAGACGGCGCCTTCCTTGACAGGCTCCTTACAAGCGCGGAGAAGAGTTACGTTTTAGCCGCGCCTGAACGGCAAAGACAAAGACGATGCGCCGAGGTCTTCGCCGCAAAAGAGGCCGTGATGAAAGCGCTTGGCACTGGTTGGAATCACGGCGTAGGCTGGAAGGAGATTGAGATAACGCGCACAGGCTCAGGCTTTGACGTAACGCTTGGCGCCGGGGCGCAATCCTTTACCAAAGGTGCCCGCTTGTTTTTGAGCCTTTCATCCACGAAAGACGTTGCCGTTGCCTTTGCCATTGCGCAATAATATGAACTACCTGATAATAATCCCCGCCTATAATGAAGAAAGATACATCCTTGACCTGCTGACCAATCTCAAGACGATTGCAAAGGGCGTTCTCGTCGTGGACGACGGTTCGATGGACTCTACCGCCGCCCTTGCCAAGTCTGCCGGGGCGCTCGTAATAAGCCAGCCGCACAGGGGCAAGGGCGCGGCCTTGAGGACAGGCTTTCGCTACGCCCTTGAGCACGGTTACGATTGGGTTATTACAATGGACAGCGACGGTCAGCACGATTGGCAAGACGTGCCGCGCTTTCTCGATGCCATGTCCTTCAACGGGTCAAGCGGCGATATCATAGTCGGTTCGCGGATGGGCAAGGCCGTTGGTATGCCGTTTTTGAGGAGGGCAACAAACAAGTTCATGTCCGGCCTCATATCAAGGCTCGCGGGACGCTCCATCAGCGACACCCAGTGCGGCTTCAGGGCAATAAAGGCGAAGGTGCTTGAAAACATCCGGCTTGAGACCTCGCACTACGACACCGAGTCCGAGCTTATCATAAAATCCGGCAAGGCCGGCTATTCGATAAAATCAATACCCATCAAGACCATCTACAACGGCGCGCCGAGCAACATCAATAAGTTCGTTGACACGGCGCGTTTTATCAAACTTTTGTGCAGGGTTCTATGACCGCTACGGGGCAGACGAGGCTGACCGCAGCCGACAACGTAATGACGATTGTTGCGTGCAACCTGTGCGGCTCATCCGATGAGCGGCTCATTACGGTGCAGAGTTCGTACCGCGTGGTCAGGTGCGCGGACTGCGGCTTCGTTTACGTCAATCCGCGTCCCGACGAGGCGACCCTCGAAAGGATGTACGTCAAGTACCTGCCTGACAAGATGCTTGATCCTCTTTCATGGGACTCTTACATGAAGGAGGTTTTTTCAAAGGCCGCATCTTTCTTATCGGCGCAACTGCCTAACAATGCTCGGCTCCTTGACGTGGGCTGCGGCTACGGATTTTTTCTGTCCGAGATCAAGGCCATAAGCCGCATCAAGGCGTCAGGCATTGACGTGTCAAAGACCGCAGTATCCGTTGCCTCGGGGCGTGGCCTTGACGTGCAACTGGGCACGCTCGATACCATAAAATTCGATGATAACGCCTTTGACGCGATTACGATGTTCTACGTGCTTGAACACATCCCTGACCCGGCCCGTGCTTTAAGAGAGATAAGAAGGATATTAAAGCCCGAAGGCGCGCTCCTCCTGCGCCTGCCGCATACCACGCCCATAGTGCGGATATTGTCGCTATTCGGCATAAGGAACAACCTCTATGACCCGCCATTTCATCTGAACGACTTTTCGGCAAAGACGATAGGAAGGATGCTGACGAAGGCGGGATTCGTAAACGTTCATACCTTTATCGGCGGGACTACCAGTCCTCCGGGGTTAATGACAAGGACAATGACAAAGACTTTCGGCTTTATTGCTGAGGCGCTTTACTTGTTGAGCCTCAGAAGGTTTACCCTGCCCGGAGTCGCAAAGAACACGATTGCGTATAAGGGCAGGCACTCGTGCAGGTTGGATTAGCCACCTTGTTACCTTAACACGGCCCTTAGGATTTTAATCGTGAGCCTTATTCGTTTTTCATCAGCATCCTTTGTAAGCCGCATCAGGGATTCCTTTAACTCACTCAGACCTTCTTCATGCCTAAAGTCGAAAACCTCCCACATATCAACCTTCAGCGCCCTTGAAATTTTTATGAGCATTTCAAGGGAAGGATTTTCCGTATTTTTTATCAAATCCTTCAAAAACATTTCAAAAAAGGCAGGTTGACTTTTCCGCTGGTTTTGCTACATTCTTGAAGTACAATAATTATACTGATTGAGGTGCGGATGGCCAAACTCTCTGATACCGTCTGGAAGCAGGGATTTTTTGCGTTGGTGGAGCCGATACGGCTCAAGGACCCGCTTGCTTACATACTCGGGGCGCAGGACGAGGGCGAGGAGTTCGTCTTTCACTACGCGGACGCCGTAAAGCTCGCGGGACATTCATGCGCCGCCGTATCCGGCGCATATAAGCTCACGGCAAAGGCGTTAAAGGCGCTTTACGGCAAGCAAACGCCGGTGCGCGGGGACATAAGGGTTCTCATAAAAGGCGGCCCGGCTGACCTTGCCTATGGGCCGCAGGCGCAGGTCATATCCATGATAACCGGCGCAAGCGGGGCAACCGGCTTCAAGGGACTTGGCGGGGCGTATGCAAGATGTAATAAGCTTGCCTTTGACGCAAAGGACACTCAGTTCAATCAATTCATATTTCAAAGGGAAGATACGGGCAAGGCCGTCAGGCTTACCTATAACCCGCAAGTATTGCCGCAGGACGGCCGCATGGGGGAGATAATGCCGCTTGTATTAAGGGGCATGGCTCAGAAGGAGGAAAAGGAGCTGTTTTTTTCGCTGTGGCAGGGCAATGTAAGAAGGATACTGCTTGAGGATGACAACTATCCCGGTCTTTTCAAGGTTGAGGAGCTTCAAGGCTTTAAGTTTCCGGACGCGGGAGAGTTTTCCATATAAGAAACAGAGGTGACGCCGTGCCGTTTAGCATGTCTGGAATGCCGCTGATTAAATTCCTCTTGCAGGAGCAGAGGAAGTGCCCTGAGTCCAGCGGCAGCTTCACCTCGCTTTTTTCAGACATCGTGGTTGCGGCCAAGCTCATATCAAGGGCGGTGAACAAGGCCGGGCTTATTGACATACTCGGTGCGACCGGCGGCAAAAACGTGCAGGGCGAGGAGGTGCAAAAGCTTGATGAGTTCGCCAACTCCGCGATGCTTCACACCATGGAGCACTCCAGCTTCGTCCTTGGCATGGCCTCCGAGGAGATGGACGGCATAGTAAAGATGGGAGGCCCTTACTCCCGCGGCAACTACCTTATCCTTTTCGACCCGCTTGACGGCTCATCTAACATTGACGTGAATATCAGCGTCGGCACGATATTCTCCATATTGAAGACGCCGAACGGCCATGACGCCGTTACGGAAAAGGATTTTTTAAGGCCCGGCGTCGAACAGGTATGCGCCGGTTACGTGCTCTACGGCTCGTCCACCATGTTCGTCTACACGACCGGAAACGGCGTGCACGGCTTCACGCTTGATCCGAGCGTCGGGGAGTTTTTGCTCTCCCACGAGAGTATACGAATACCGGAGAAAGGAAAGATATACAGCATCAACGAGGGCAACAGCGCCCATTGGTTCGACGGCACGACAAGATATATACAGAGGCTCAAGTCCAACTCAGGATACAGCGCCCGGTACGTGGGCTCCCTTGTATCGGACTTTCACAGGAACCTGTTGAAGGGCGGGGTGTTTCTCTACCCCGCCGACAAAAAATTGAAGAAGGGCAAGCTGAGGCTCTTATACGAGGCCAACCCGCTCTCATTCATAGTCGAACAGGCAGGCGGCATGTCCTCAACCGGCGATAAGCGGGTGATGGAAATAGTCCCTGAGGAGCTTCACCAGAGGGTTTCTCTCATCATAGGCTCAAAGGCCGACGTAGAGGAGGCGGCTCTCTGCTGGCAGGCCGGACAGTAAACCAATCCTTGAGGATTATGAAGGCAATAGCTCCGGTTGAACTGATTGAAAAGAAGATTCTGCTTTCACGGTATCTCCGCTGGTTTCCGCTTGACATAATAATACCCCTTTGCTACGTTAAGAAGTCTGTCTAAAGAGCGATATTTCCGATTCAAACCATTAATTCACGTTAAGGAGGATTACAAAGTTCATGAGAAAGAATTATCTTCTTGCGCCCGGGCCTACGCCTGTGCCCGAGTCCGCTCTTCTTGCGATGGCGCAGCCCATGATCCACCACAGGACTCCGCAGTTTTCCGAGATATTCAAGGAGACGGCGGAGCTGTTAAAACACGTATTCCAGACACAAGAAGACGTATTGATATTGGCCGCCTCGGGAACCGGCGCAATGGAAGGGAGCATCGTCAACCTCTATTCGCCCGGAGATGAAGTCATAGTCGTAAACGGCGGAAAGTTCGGCGAGCGCTGGGGCAAGATAGCCGAGGCTTACGGCCTCAAGGCGCACTGGTTGAACGTGGAGTGGGGCAAGGCCGTCAACCCGGCAGAGGTAAAAAAACTCCTTGATGCCAACCCGAACGTCAAGGGCGTGCTTGTACAGGCAAGCGAGACCTCGACCACGGCGGCGCATCCGGTAAAGGAGCTTGCCGCCCTTACCAAGGACAAAAACTGCCTTCTTATCGTTGACGGCATAACCGCAGTCGGCGTCTTTGACCTGCCGATGGACTTATGGGGCATTGACGTGCTCGTGAGCGGCTCCCAGAAGGCGTTTATGCTTCCTCCGGGGCTTGCCTTCGCTTCTTTAAGCGCAAAGGCGTGGAAGTTTCAGGAGACGGCAAAGTGCCCAAGGTTCTATTTCGACTTCAAGAAGGAGAGAAAAAACCTCAAGGACAACACCACGGCCTATACCCCGCCGGTCTCTCTCATAATCGGACTGCGCGAGGCGTTGAAGATGATAAAGGAAGAGGGCCTTCCCAACGTGTTTGCAAGGCATGACCGTCTTGCGCGCGCGACCCGCGCCGCGGCTCAGGCGCTTGGTTTGAAACTCCTTGCGCCGGATGCGCCGAGCAACGCGGCAACCGGCGTGTTCGTGCCGGAGGGCGTGGAGGGCGGAAAGCTCGTAAAGTATCTCAGGGATACGATGGGCATCACTATGGCCGGCGGTCAGGATCACCTTAAAGGCAAGATATTGAGGATCGCGCA
This sequence comes from Deltaproteobacteria bacterium, assembly GCA_038043305.1. Lineage (GTDB taxonomy): Bacteria > Desulfobacterota > GWC2-55-46 > GWC2-55-46 > GWC2-55-46 > JACRCE01. Next base: position 6,751 of record JBBTCG010000026.1, read on the forward strand.
CCTCGGCTACGTTGACACGTTCGACATAATTATCGCCATATCCGCTGTCGAGATGGCGCTCGTCAAGGCCGGCCACAAGTTGGAGTTCGGCAAGGGCGTCGCAACGGCGCAAAAAATACTTATAGAGGGATATAAATAATCATGAAGGTTCTCATAAGCGACGCGATGAGCGAAAGGGCCGTTGAGATATTCAAGAACACGCCCGGCATAACCTGCGAGGTCTCAACCGGACTAAAGCCCGATGAACTCAAGGAAAAGATAAAGGGGTTCCATGCCCTTGTTGTCAGGAGTTCCACGAAGGTGACGGCCGAGATAATCGAGGCCGCCGAGGACCTGAAGGTCATTGGCAGGGCAGGAACCGGCGTTGACAACGTTGACGTTGACGCGGCCACGAGGAAGGGCATAGTGGTGATGAACACGCCCGGCGGCAACACCGTTACCACCGCTGAACACGCCGTGGCAATGATGCTCTCTCTCGCAAGGAAGATACCGCAGGCCACGGCCTCCATGAGAAGGGGCGAGTGGGAGAAAAAGAAGTTCGAGGGAACCGAGATTACGGGCAAGACCCTCGGCATCCTCGGCGTGGGCAACATCGGCAGCGTCGTGGCCTCCCGCGCCATCGGTTTGAAGATGAGCGTCATAGCGCACGACCCGTTCATATCGGCTGAGGCCGCGGACAAGCTCGGCATCGGCCTTGTTTCAATGGACGAGCTTTTCAGGCGGAGCGATTTCATATCCATCCATGTGCCGCTGATGAACGAGACGAAGAACATCTTAAACGCCGAGGCCTTCAAGAAGATGAAAAAGGGCGTCAAGATAATCAACTGCGCGCGCGGCGGCATCGTCAACGAAAAGGATCTGGCCGAGGCCATAAAGGGAAAGCAGGTGGCTGGCGCGGCCTTCGACGTGTTCGAGAAAGAGCCGACGCCCGCTGACAACCCGCTCCTATCTCTTGACGAGGTAATACTTACCCCGCACCTCGGGGCGTCAACCTTTGACGCACAGGAGAACGTGGCCATCGCGGTTTCAGAGCAGATAGTAGACTATCTTCTGCACGGAACCGTAAGGAACGCGGTCAACGTGCCGTCCGTGCCCGCTGAGTTGTTGAGCGCGCTTGGGCCGTACATATCTTTAGGCGAGAAGCTCGGCAGCTTTCAGGGGCAGATATTAACCGGAGCCGTTGAGGAGATTACGGTGGAATACAGCGGCGACGTCGTGAACTACGACGTGGCGCCGATTACAACCGCCTGCATCAAGGGGCTTCTCGACAGGATGATGGACACCTACGTCAACTTCGTCAACGCCCCGTTTGTGGCAAGGGACAGGGGCATAAAGGTCGTTGAGGTAAAAAGCTCGCGTCCAACCGACTTTGCAAGTTCGGTTACGATAAAGGTCAGGACAAAGGACGGCGTAAGCACGATAGAGGGCGCTCTGTTCGGCAAAAAGGAGCCGCGCATCGTGATGATAGACAAGTTCTTCCTCGACGCGGTGCCTCAGGGGTACCTCCTTTTACTGCATAACGAGGACAAGCCCGGCGTCATCGGCAACGTAGGCACTCTCCTTGCCGCCAATAACGTCAACGTGGCAAGGTTGCACCTCGGCAGACAGTCCGTCGGAGGCGAGGCCGTTTCCGTATGGAATATAGATACGGCGCCGAGCAAAGGGCTGATTGAAAAACTCCTCAAGCTGCCGAACATGGTGTCTGCAAAGGTGGTGGAGTTGTAGGCCGCCGGAACGGTAAACAGCAATGAGCACCTCATCAGTCATATCATTGCCGCAGGGCGTGCGGGACATACTGCCCGACGAGGCCGAAAAGATAGGCGCCGTCGAGTCCGGCATACTTGCGGTCTTTGCAAAGAGGGGCTTTCAAAGGGTCATAACGCCTCTCCTTGAGTACGTTGACACGCTCTCCATCGGCATGGGCGAGGGGCTTAAAGAGCGGGTCTTGAAGTTCATAGACCCCTCGACCGGGCGCGTCATAGCCATAAGGCCGGACATCACGGCGCAGATAGCCAGGCTGGCCGCCACAAGGATGCGGGAGAGTCCCCTGCCCTTGAAGCTCTGCTACAACGAGAACGTCCTGCGCTTGTCGGAGCCGAGGGACGGCAAGAGCAGGGAGGTCTTGCAGCTTGGCGCGGAGTTCATATCAGCCAAGCCGTCCCCTGAAGCGGACGCGGCAATGGTTTCAATGGCCGTAGAGTCGCTCCTTGGCATCGGGCTTAAAAGCTTCAAGGTTGACATAGGCGACGTGGGCTTCTTGAAGTCAGTGCTTGACCGCCTTCCACTTACCGAGCAAGAGAGGCGCGCCGTAAAAGGGGCAATTGCAATAAAAGACACATCAGGGCTTGAGGCCATCCTTGCAGGTCTTGCCGCGCCGGTCAATGAGGGGGACAGGGCGCTTTTCGTCAACCTCACGACACTTTACGGCGAGGAAGAGGTCATTGAAAAGGCCGCTTCCTATACGACGAACCCTGCGGCGCATGAGCGCCTTGACAACCTTCGCGCTCTCGTTGACATAATCACTCAAAACGGACACGGGGCGTACATAACGCTGGACCTTGGCGAAATGCGCGGCTTTGATTATTACACGGGCGTGATATTCGAGGGCTTTGCCGCCGGAGTGGGCAAGGCCATTTTAAGCGGCGGAAGGTACGATAACCTCCTTGCCCGCTACGGGTATCCGGCCGCTGCCACGGGCTTTGCCTTTGACGTTGAAAATATCGTGGCCGCGCTTGGCGTGAGGCAATAGCGGCATTAAATCCATTCAGGGTTGAGAGACGGTTCAGCGATAACCGATAACCGTCCTTAACCATGAACCGTCTTTAACCGATAGGAGTTTTTCAGATGGTCAAAACGCTGGTGGTAGTCGGCGCTCAGTGGGGAGACGAGGGCAAGGGCAAGATCGTTGACATGCTCACCGAGGACGCCGACATGGTGGTGCGCTATCAGGGCGGCAACAACGCCGGGCACACCGTCTACATAGGCGGCGAGAAGGTCGTGTTTCATCTCATCCCGTCCGGCATACTTCATCCGGGCAAGACCTGCGTCATCGGGGACGGCGTGGTGCTCGACCCGGAGGTCTTGATAAGCGAGATAGAGTTGTTGAAGGCAAAAGGGATATTCCGCCCGACTGACCTTGTCATCAGCAAGAACACGCACGTCATCATGCCGTATCATAAGAAGCTCGACACGGTCAGGGAAAAGCTCAAGGGAGAAAACAAGATCGGCACGACCGGCAGGGGGATAGGCCCCGCTTATGAGGACAAGGTGTCAAGGTGCGGCATCAAGTGCGCCGACCTTTTGGATCATGGTCTCTTCAAGTCAAAGCTCAAGGCGAATCTGCTGGAAAAAAACGGTTATCTCAAGGCCGTGCTTCGTGAGGACGGCTTTGACTTGAATAAGATGTACGACGAGTACGCGGCTTACGCCTCTGTCATCGCGCCTCACGTTCAGAACACCTCCAAGCTCATTAACTCGGGAATAGACGCGGGCAAGAAGGTCTTGTTCGAGGGCGCTCAGGGAACGCTCCTTGACATTGACCACGGCACGTATCCGTTCGTAACCTCCAGCAACACGATTGCCGGAGGCGCATGCACCGGCGCCGGAGTCGGGCCTTCGCGGATAGATTCCGTAATAGGCATCACAAAGGCATATTCAACAAGGGTTGGCGAAGGGCCGTTTCCCACCGAGCTTTTGGGCGCGGACGGTCAAAGACTAAGGGAGGCTGGAGGCGAGTACGGCGCGACAACCGGCAGGCCCAGAAGATGCGGCTGGTTTGACGCGATTGCCGCAAGGTACGCCGCCAGAGTCAACGGGCTTGATGGCCTCGTCATTACAAAACTTGACGTGCTGGATAAGATTGAAAAGATAAACGTCTGCGTCGGCTACGAGCTTGAAGGCACGGCGCTGGACGACTTCCCGGTAGAAGCGGGCATCCTCTCCAGATGCGAGCCGGTCTACGAAACGATGGACGGATGGATGAGCTCCACCGCCGGCGCAAGGAGTTTTATGGACCTGCCAAAAAAGGCTCAGGCCTATATCAGAAGGCTTGAGGAACTGTCCGGTGTTCCGGCTAATATCATTTCAGTCGGCGTGGGCAGGAACGACGCGATAGTGATAAAACACCCGTTCCGGGGCTGACCTAAGCCGTGTTCCTTTGCCCGAGTGGCGGAATTTGGTAGACGCACGGGACTTAAAATCCCGAGTGGGCAACCACGTGCCGGTTCGACTCCGGCCTCGGGCACCA
>JBBTCG010000027.1:0-1227 GCA_038043305.1 Deltaproteobacteria bacterium
AACTTTAATTGGGAATAAACACCAAGGCAGACGAAAATTTATATTGCCCGTGCGGTTTGTCCACCTTTCTTGAAAGAAAAAACTTTAATATCGTGACCGTAAAGGATTCGTTTTCACACGGTTCACGGTCACGGTTAACGGTCTTTATGAACTCACACTACCTTAGAAGAAAGCTCATAAACCTTCTGGCGCTCGGCGCGTCCTTTCTGTCCGCGGCCTTCGGCATCCTGTTTCTCGTATGGATATTGAAGGACGTGCTGTCATTCGGGGTTGGCGCGCTTGACGTTGCGTTCTTTACCCAACTGCCTACCCCGCCGGGCGAGACGGGCGGCGGGCTTGGAAACGCGATAGCCGGAACCGCGCTTATTACGGTCATTGCAACGGCCATCGGAGTGCCCGCGGGCATACTGGCAGGGACCTATCTTTCGGAGTACGGCCGGGGCAGCAAAATTGCCGAAGCCGTAAGATTTCTGTCGGAGATACTTGTCAGCGCGCCGTCCATAGTAGTCGGCATATTCGTTTACGCGATCGTGGTAAAGCCGTTTGGCGGGTTTTCCGCGCTTGCCGGCGCTCTAGCCCTTGCCATAATAATGCTGCCGGTCGTCATAAGAACGGCTGAAGAGATGTTAAAGCTCGTGCCTGACGCTACTCGCGAGGCCGCCCTTGCCCTTGGCGCGCCCCACTGGAAAGTAACCGTGTTCGTGGTCTACAGGGGCGCGCTAAGGGGCATAATCACAGGCGTCATGCTTGCGGTTGCAAGGGTGGCCGGAGAGACGGCCCCGCTGCTCTTCACATCATTTCATAACGCCTTCTGGAGCTTTAAGCTCAATGAGCCGACGGCAACGCTCACGGTAGGCATATTCAATTACGCGATGGCGCCGTATGAAGACTGGCACGCCAAGGCATGGGGCGCGGCCTTTCTTATAACCGCACTTGTATTAATCGTTACCGTGGCGGCGCGTCTTATCGTGGCCGGGAGGAAGGGCGCATGAACAAGCTGACCATAAGAAATCTCAACTTTTATTACGGCCAGATGCAGGCGCTTAAAAACGTCAACCTTCATGTCCGGGAAAATGAGATAACCGCCCTTATCGGCCCGTCCGGCTGCGGCAAGACCACGTTTTTAAGGTGTCTCAACAGGATGCACGACCTTTATCCGGGGAACAGGTATGAAGGGGAGATACTCCTTGACGGGAAGAACATCCTTGAAAAGGGGCTCGACCTCAT
>JBBTCG010000028.1:0-9266 GCA_038043305.1 Deltaproteobacteria bacterium
CGAGACCAACGGGAAGTACTACTGGTTCGTTGACGACGCGGCGTTTGACCGCATGTTGTCTGATGGAGAGTTCCTTGAATGCGCCGACGTGTTCGGCAAGCGTTACGGCACGTCGAAAAAAGACCTTGATACGCTTTTGAAGGCTGGCTCTGACGTGCTCCTTGAGATAGACGTTCAGGGCGCGCTGAACCTGAGAAAGACGCTGAACAAGGGCGCGTATATATTCATCCTTCCGCCGTCCATCAAGGTTTGCGAGGACAGGCTTAAATCCCGCAGCTCGGAAGAGCCAGAGGAGATACAAAGAAGGCTCAAGATAGCGGTTGAGGAGATAAAACGCGCCGTTGACTATGATTACGTCATCGTCAACAACGACCTTGAGGCCGCCTTTGAAAGGCTCAAGGCCGTTATGATTGCCGAGAAGGCAAGGACAGTGAATATGTCCGGCGCTGTGGAAGGGTTGTTGGCCGACGTTCGTTAAAACGTGGATGAATATAAAAGGAGGCTTCATAGATGGCAAGGATTACGATAGAGGACTGTCTTGAGAAGGTGCCGAGCAGGTTTGCCCTCGTGCGTATGGCGTCGCTTCGCAGCAGACAGCTTATGAAGGGCGCGCCGTCCGTCGTAAATACGGGCAATAAGTTCGTCGTTACCGCGCTTAGAGAGATTGCGGCAGGGATCGTTGCCGAGGCGCCGGCGCACACAAAGGGGTCGAAGAAGGCGGAGTAGGCGTTTTTGAGCGGAAGCACGGGTTATTGATGCACTTGAACGAGCGCAACAAAAACATATTGAACGCGGTTCTTGAGGATTACATCCACACCGCCGAGCCTGTCGGGTCAAAGGCGGTTGCGGAGTTGTGCGGCCTTGGACTGAGTCCAGCCACCATCCGCAGCCTTATGGCGGAGCTTGAGTCCCAGGGCTTTCTTATGCAGCCGCACGCCTCCGCAGGCAGGATTCCGACGGAAAAGGCCTTTCGCTTTTACGTTGACGGACTCCCTGAGCCGCAAGACTTGCCCAAAGGTGATAAGGACGCCCTGCTAAAGGGCTTCGAGTCCTCGTCAGGCGACTATGGGGAGGGTGCGTTCGTCGGCACGGCCAGGTCATTGGCCGCGCTTACCGGCTGCGCCTGCCTGATGTTCATGCCGAATAAGGACAACTTTATAATCAAACAGATAAACATCGTCAGGGTTGACGCGGGCAGGGTTATCGTCATGATGGTCTCCAGTATAGGAGTCGCGCTATCGAAGCTTTTGGATATCGGCGAAGACGAGACAAGCCTTGACATTGAAAAGACCTGTAATTATCTCAACTCCATCGCAGGCGGTCTTACCGTGGCCGCGCTCCGCTCCGTTATAGTCGCGGAGATGAGGAAGGAAAAAAACCTTTACGACGAACTTTTGGCAAAGGCGCTGAGGCTTGGGGCAATGGCGCTTTCGACATCAGCCGCCCAAGACAACGGCCTGTTCGTCGAGGGCAAGCTCAACGTGCTCGGCCAGCCTGAATTCAGGGACGATGTCGAGAGAATGAAGACGCTTTTTATGGCCTTTGAGGAGAAGGCATTGCTCGTCAAGATGCTCGACAAAAGCATGGAGGACGGCAAGCTCCGCACATATCTCGGCTCCGAGAGCATGATCAAGGAGTTCGAGGGGTTGAGCTTTGTAACGTCCGCCTACGGCACCAACACGCGCTCCATCGGCATGCTTGCCGTTATGGGGCCTGTAAGGATGAACTACTCCAAGGTAATACCGCTGGTCAACTATACCGCAACGCTTCTGAGCAGCGCCTTCTGACGACGCTTGACTCCTCCCGCTAACGGAAAAATTTATTAAAATAGGATATATATGGGGCACGATGCAATGGATAATGACGATAAGGACGTGAGACCGGCTCAGGATGATGAGGGAACGGACGCTCCATCAGAGGCGTCCAGCATACAGGAAACCCCTGAAGAGGAGTTCATACGGTTGAAGTCCGCGCTTGAGGCAAAGACAAAAGAGGCCGAGGACAACTACGACAGGTTTTTGCGCGCCCTTGCGGACCTTGAGAATTATAGGAAGAGGTGCGACAGGGAAAAGGCCGACGCCATCAACTTCGCCAACGAGAACCTGATTGCCGACGTCCTGCCGGTAATTGACAACTTCGACAGGGCGCTTGAGCACGCTCAAAGCGCGGACGCGCTTTCTTCCCTAAGGGAAGGCGTAACGCTTACGATTGGACAGGTGTTGGCCGCGCTCGGCAAATACGGCCTTGTCGAGGTAAAGGCCGATGGCGAGAGGTTTGATCCCGTGTTTCATCACGCCATCAGCCACGACGAAGGGGACGGGGCGGGCGAGGACGTAGTGACGAAGGTGTTTCAGAAAGGTTATACGCTCAAGGGACGGCTCCTCAGGCCCGCGATGGTGGCCGTCTCAAAAAGAAAGGTTGAAAACGAACAGGTGCATTGATGGACAACAAAGACTATTATGCGATACTTGGCGTTGACAGGGGCGCATCCGACGATGAGATAAAAAAGGCATACAGGCGGCTCGCGCATGAATCTCATCCCGACAAGCACAGCGGTAACAAGGACGTTGAGGAGAGGTTCAAACTCATAAACGCGGCCTATGAAACCCTTAAAGATGCGGGCAAACGCGCCAACTATGACAGGTTCGGCGCTCAAGGCGCAGGCGTCGGCGCCGGTTACAGGGACGCCGGTTACGGAGCGGACTTTCAAGACCTGTTCGGCGAGGTGTTCACCGACTTTTTCGGAGGCGGGCGGGGAAGACAGCGTTCGGAGCGCGGGGACGACCTCAGATACGATATGGAGATAAGCTTTGACGAGGCGGCCTTTGGCGCTGAAAAGACGGTCAAGATTCCCAAGACAATAACCTGCGCCCCGTGCTCAGGAGTCGGCGCAATGCCCGGCACTCAGCCCGTGGTCTGCCCGTCATGCAGGGGCACAGGACAGGCGCGCATACAGCAGGGCTTTTTCAGCATCTCAAGGCCGTGCGGCCAGTGCTCGGCGACAGGCCGGGTGATAAAAGAGCCGTGTCATGAGTGCGCCGGGGCTGGAAGGGTCAGGATTACCAACACCCTTACGGTAAAGATTCCGCCGGGGGTGGACGTTGGTTCGAGATTAAGGATAGCGGGCGAGGGCGACCACGGGGCAAGGGGCGGCGCTCCGGGAGACCTGTACATCTTCCTTGGCGTGAGGCCGCATCCTATATTCAAGCGGGACAACGACGACACCATCTGCGAGGTGCCTATAAGCATCACGCAGGCCGCGCTTGGCGCGGAGATAGACGTGCCGTCGCTCGAAGGCTCCGTTAAACTCAAGGTGCCGCCGGGGACGCAGTCGGGCAAGGTCTTTCGCCTCAAGGGCAAGGGCATCGCCTCGGTGCATTCCGGAAGGCGCGGGGACGCAAGGGTGATTGTCAGCGTAGAGACGCCAACCAAGCTCGACAAAAGACAGCGGGAGCTTCTTGAGGAGTTCGCAAGCATAAGCGGCGAGGATACGACCCCGCTCAAGAAAAACTTTTTCTCGAAGGTGAGGGAAATATTGCAATGATGTTTTTTAGGTTTTTTCAGCGCCTTCTTGGCGCGCGCGGCCTTAGCGCACGGAAGGCGTTGCTCACGACAGTCCTGTTTGCGGCGTTCGGCCTTATGTCCGCGTTTGCCTCCCATTCGATTGCCCAGCCGGGTCAGGAGTCGCCGGATGACCTTGACGCCATATACGAGCGCCTTGAGACGCGCGGCTACGACAAGGCAACGTTTGCCCTGCTTGAGCGGTACGTTGCGGGCAACGGCGCCGGCGTTGACGAGGCGCTTATGACGCTTGGCCGCAGATATGAAACGCTAAAGGCGCACGACAAGGCGGCCGGGGCGTTTGCAAGGGTCATCGCCGAGTTCCAAGCAAGCCCATTGAGGTCCGAGGCGCTTTTAGGGCTTGGCGCGTTAAGGTACAGGACTGGCCGCGCCCAAGAGGCTCTATCGCTTCTCAAGTCAGTTGCCTCGTCAACTGATGCTCCGGCGCTTGTCAGGGCAAAGGCTAAGTTGCTCGTTAAGGAGATTGAAAAGGCGGCGTATATCGAGACCTCCGGCGGCCACGGCAAGGCTGCGGCCATTGGCGCGCTTTTGCCGATGAAGGGCGCTTACGCCCGGTTCGGTGACGACGCGCTCAAGGGGATACTCCTTGCGGCCAACGTGTTCGGCGCCTCGCCGGAGAGCGCTGGCAACGAGGTTATCTTAAAGGATGCAGGCGAGGGCGGCGCGGGAGCGATTAGCGCTATGGCCGCGCTCGCCTCTGACGCGAGGGTCGCCGGCGTCATAGGCCCTCTTTCAAGCGCAAGCGCCTCAGAGGCCGCGCGCTCAAGCGAGGCGTCCGGCATCTCCATGATGGCCCTGTCTCAGAAGGAGATGCCCTTTGATGCGCGAGGTTACGTGTTCAGGAACTTCCCGACGCTTGATGACCAGGCCGCCGCCATCGTAGACTATTCATGCAGGAAGGGGAACAAGACGCATGTAATATTGTATCCGCAGAACAATTACGGCGTTGAGCTGGCCAGGCTTTTTGCAAAGGAGGCGGCCAAATGCGGGGCTTCCATCGTGGCCGAAGCCGGGTATAAGCCCGGCACAACGGACTTCGGCCAGATTATACGACAGGCGTTCGGCGTCAAGGTGAAGGAGAGGAAGGAAGGGAGACGGCAGATCAGGGAGTATATCCCTTCGGTAAAGGCCGACGCCCTGTTCATACCGGATAGTTACGAGTCAATCGGTCTGATCGCGCCGTATCTTGAGTATCACAGCATAAAGGACGTGCGGCTTCTCGGCACAAGCGCGTGGAATTCGTCGTCCCTTGCCGCGCTTGGGGGCAAGCACGTCGAGGGCGCCGTGTTCGTGGACGGTTTCTTCGCCGGAAGTACAAGACCTGAGACCGTGGAGTTTGTACGCCTCTTCAAGGAGACTTACGGGACGGAGCCGGGCGCGCTTGAGGCCCATGCCTACGACGGCGCGCGGATGCTCATTGCGGCAATGCAGGGTGCGTCATCGGAAGGGGATGGAAATAGAAGGGCCGTCAAAGACGCCCTTATCGCGGTTAAGGGATTCAGGGGCGCAACCGGGGATATCTCTTTTGTAAACGGAGAGGCGCGGAAAAAACTGTTCGTTTTGACGATAAAAGGCGGACGGATAGTGGAGATGGACTGACATGGCGCTTAACCACATTGACGACAAAGGCAAGGCCAGGATGGTGGACGTTACGGACAAGGGCGTAACCGACAGGACTGCCGTTGCCAAGGGCGCGGTCAGGATGAAGCGGGAGACCCTTGACCTTATACTTGCCAATGAGGTGAAGAAGGGCGACGTGCTTGCCGTTGCGAGGCTTGCGGGCATAATGGCCGCAAAGAAGACAGGGGAGATTATTCCGCTTTGTCATCCGCTTAACCTTACGTCCGTTGAGGTGGAGTTTGCCACGCTCAAGGAACTTCCGGGGGTTGAGATAACCGCGACGGCAAAGGTGAGCGGAAAGACGGGCGTGGAGATGGAGGCGCTTACCGCCGTGTCCGTTGCGGCGCTTACCGTCTATGACATGTGCAAGGCGGTTGACAAGGAGATGGAAGTGATTGCCATAAGGCTCGTCAAAAAAACAGGCGGCAGGAGCGGCGAGTTCGTAAGGACAAATTAGTTGTTTACACGGCCTTGTTCAGTCGTGTATAATTATCAGTTATGGACACGGCTAAACGCGAGCAATTCAGACATGTGCTCCACGAAAAATTGGAAGAACTGTTAAGCGGCGCTGAAAAGGCGGTGAGCGGCATGAGCGGGTCAAAGGAAGAGAACTTCCCGGACCCGACGGACAGGGCCGCGCATGAGACGGACAGGAACTTTCTCCTGAGGGTAAAGGACAGGGAAAGAAGGCTCATCACCAAGATAAACGAGGCCATCCAGAGGATAGACGACGGCAGCTACGGTATGTGCGAGTTGTGCGGCGAGGATATATCCGAGAAAAGACTGATGGCGCGCCCCGTAACGACCTGCTGCATAGCCTGCAAGACCGAAGAGGAAGAGCAGGAAAAGAGCAGGGGCACAGTCTGACGCCGGTTACTTGACCACGAACAGGTATTGGAAGTAAGTCGCATCGGCTCATGCACCCAAGTCCGTAAAGGACTTTTTTTGTTTCTGGTACGCTGGGTTTTTGTCGACGACTGAATGTTTACACGTATACGTTTCACGGTAACGGCTTACGGTCTTTCAGTTTTTGCCGACGACTGAATGCATAATAGTACACGAGGGATTCCAATATGCCGGAACTGCGAAAAGACCCGATTATAGGCAGGTGGGTGATAATCTCCAGTGACAGGGGCAAGCGCCCGTCCGAGTTTGATATGGTCAAGGCCCCGGCAAAGGCCGGGTTTTGCCCGTTTTGTCCGGGCAACGAATCTAAGACCCCTCCCGAAGTTCTGGCTTACCGCAAGAACAACAGCAGCGCCAACACCACTGGCTGGCACATCAGGGTCGTTCCCAACAAATACCCGGCGCTCAAGGTAGAGGGCGAGATAAGCAGGGAAGGGGACGGGGTATACGACAAGATGAACGGCGTGGGCGCCCACGAGGTCATAATCGAATCGCCTGACCACAAGGATACGCTCTCCACGCTCCCCACCGCTCAGTTCGAGGAGGTGCTTTGGGCGTACAGGGACAGGATAATAGACCTTAAAAAGGACGCAAGGCTCCGCTATATACTCATATTCAAGAATCAGGGCGAGGCCGCAGGCGCGACGCTTGAGCATACGCACTCCCAGCTTATAGCCCTCCCAATCATCCCCAAGCGGGTGGTAGAGGAGCTTGACGGCGCGCTTGAATATTACAACTTCAAGGAGAGATGTATTTTCTGTGATATAATCAGGCAGGAGATAATGCAGGGTTCGAGGGTCGTATCTGAGAACAGGGACTTCATTGCCGTAACACCGTACGCGCCCAAGGCGCCGTTCGAGATATGGCTCCTCCCTAAATCCCATGAATCGTCCTTTGAAAACTGCCAGAAGCATCATTATGAAAATCTTTCTCTGATATTCTCGGACGTATTGAAGAGGATGGATAAGGTGCTGAACTACCCGCCTTATAACTTCATCCTTCATACGTCGCCGGTAAAGAACGGCGCGACTCAATTTTATCACTGGCATTTTGAGATAATGCCCAAGCTCACGAAGGTGGCTGGTTTCGAGTGGGGTTCCGGTTTTTACATAAACCCGACCCCTCCTGAGGAAGCGGCGCAGTTTTTAAGGGATGCAAAGCTGTAACGACCGTGAACCGTGACCGTGAACCGTGTAAAAGAGAAATCTTTTACGGTCACGGTTCACGGTCACGGTCAACGGCCTTATCATGGGATATGACATAATCAGGAAGTTAGCCGAACTGTCCGTCTCGGCTGCCGCGCCAGACGGCAAGTTGACCAGCTCTGCCGCGCTCCTGCGTGAGCATTTTCCATTCGACCAATGTCTCGTATACGCATGGGACAACGGCAAAAAGGCGTTCAAGCTCAAGGCCGCCTCCGGTATGGACACGGGTTGCGAGCAATCTTATCCTGAGGACAACGGTCTCCCCGCGCTTATAAAGTCCGGCGCCGTTGAGGCCGGATCCGTCTTGACATGCGGGAGGCGCGCCGACGGCGCCTTTGTAACGGCGGACGGCACGATGGTTGAGGACGCCGGTCTTTCAGGTTATGGTTTTGCCGCGCTCTGTCCGCTTACGTCGAATCACGTATTTTACGGCATATTGTATCTCAAGGCGAAAAAAAGGCTCAGGCTCGGCAAAGGGGCGCTCGGTCTTCTTGAGACGGCAGGCATGTTGCTGGCCTCCATGATGCACTGTTCGGAGCTTGATAGCGTTCATCAGAGCGAGTATGACGAACTTCTCAGGATGCGCTCCAAGCTCATAGACTCCGAGAAGATAATGGCGCTTGGCGACATGGCCGCCAACCTGGCGCACGAGGTGAAAAATCCGCTTCTGTCCATAGGCGGCTTCGCGGCAAGGCTTAAAAAACACCTTGGACAGGATTCGCCGGGCCTGCCGTATCTGGCGCAGATGTCAGCCGAGATATTGAGGCTTGAGAAGATTATAGACGGCGTGGTGAGATTTTTGAAGGACTCAGAGGTTGAGCTTCATCCAGAGGAAATAAACGGCGTCGTAGAAGAGGCGCTTGAGATATTCAGCGACGAGGCGCGCGAACACGGCATAAACATCGAAAAGGAGTTTCATTGCGGCGCTCTCGTAGTGGAGGCGGATCGGGAGCAGTTGAAGATTGCGTTTGACAATCTCATAGCCAATGCCTTACAGTCTATGGAAAAAGGGGAAAAAGGCGGCGGAGGCGTACTGCGTCTTGCAACGTTTCTCGACGGAAGCACCGTTGTGATAAGCGTGTCGGACAGCGGCGGCGGCATTGACCCTGAGCAACTGCGTTATATCTTCACCCCCTTTTTTACGACTAAAAAACACGGCTCAGGCCTCGGCCTGCCGATAACGAATTCCATAATCATGAGACACAAAGGCGCGCTTGAGGTTCATAACGAGTACGGCGTCGGCGCGACCTTTACCGTAAGGTTGCGCGTTGACAAGGCGGCCAAGCCGCATTGACGCGCCGCCGATTAAATCTTCCGAGGTTTGGGTGACTGCAATGAAAAAAAGGATTCTCGTCGTGGACGACGAGGAGGGATTGAGGCTTCTTTACAAGGAGGAGCTTGAAGACGCGGGGTGGGAGGTCATCCTTGCGGCGTCGGGCGAGGAGTCCATAAAAAAGATTGAGGAAATCCCCGTTGATCTGCTGCTCCTTGACATAAAGATGCCGGGTATGGACGGCGTTGAGGTCTTGAGAAGGGTTAAGGAGAGGTGGAAGGACCTGCCGGTTGTCCTGTGCACCGCATATCCGCACTACAAACACGACTTCGGCACATGGGCATCCGACGCCTACGTGATAAAGTCTTCAGACCTTACCGAACTCAAGCAGACGGTCAAGGACATCCTGAGCAAGAAGAGATGACGCTTAAAGGCCGTGACCGTGAAAGGATTCAACCCCCAACCCCCAACCCCCTAAATCCCCCTTATCAGGGGGACTTTATCAGGGGGACTTCTACGCATCACGGTTTTTGCGTAAACTTCTTGCCAAGCGTGTTTTTTTTTGATATAAAAAATAACTTGTTTTTGTATGGATTGTAAACATGGGGGGTTAGCTCAGCTGGGAGAGCGGCTGGTTCGCAATCAGCAGGCCACCGGTTCGATCCCGGTACCCTCCACCA
>JBBTCG010000029.1:0-5906 GCA_038043305.1 Deltaproteobacteria bacterium
CAAGGCGTTCCTCCGTCCGGCTCTGCTTTGCCGTCTCGAACGCCTTCCCGGCATTTGACAAGAATTGATCCCGCCGTTGGTAGTACTGATTCTGGCTTATCTGATACTCGCTGCATATCTCCGCGACAGTCCTTCTCTTGATCCCCTGCATCACGACTTGCACCTTGGTCTTGCTATCCCACTTCCTTCTCTGCATGGCCGATCTCCTCTGTCAGCCGCATTATACACAGTTGCTGCCTCGCCTGTCCAAATGGGGGGGCGGTATATATGGCCCTTATGCAGCTCATCAGTTAAGACAAACTAACCTCCACAGCCTTGATAGCATCAACGGCCGAACTCATTATGCCCCCGGTGTAGCCGGAGCCTTCGCCTATCGGGTAGAGGTTTTTTATATTTACCGATTCATATCTTTCGCCGCGTTTAATCCTTATAGGGGCGGTGGTTCTGGTTTCCGCGCCTAACAGCACCGCATGATGCGAGACAAATAGCGGGTATGCCTCTTTCCATTTATTAAATGCGGTTACAAGCGACTCCGTTACAAATTTTGGGAAGATTTCAGTCATGTCAACGGCTGCTACGCCCATCGCATACGAATTTTTATTTAAGCTGACTGAGACCCTCCCTGATAAAAAATCTATCAGATTCTGCGCGGGCGCCTCCCATCTTCTCCCTGCATTAAAGGCCTTTCGTTCTATATCCTTTTGAAATTCAATCCCGGCCAACGGGTCGGTTGATTTGTAATCACTCGTATGACAGGTTACGACAATCGCTGAATTTGAGAATGCCGACGACCTGCTCGAATAACTCATGCCGTTTACCGCCAACATGCCGTCTTCAGATGAGGCATTTACCACCTCGCCTCCGGGGCACATACAAAAAGTATACACCCCCCTGTTTATTTTTCTATCGGTGTAGTTGAAAGAATAGGTGGCAGCCCCTATGCCGGGATATGCCTTATATTTATCCCCATATCTTATAAGATTGATAACCTCCACGGGATGCTCTATTCGCACGCCAACAGAGATCGGCTTTTGTTCGATAACAATACCTTTTTTATGGAGCATCTCAAACGTATCACGCGCAGAATGTCCTACGGCAAGATAGATGCTTGTTGAGTGATATTCATCCTTCCCGTTTATTACTACACCAAGGCATTTATCGTCTGATATGAGTATGTCCGTCGCCTTTGCGCCGTAATATATCTCCCCTCCTCGCTCAAGGATATGCTTCCTGATATTGCGAACTATCCGGCACAAGACGTCCGTTCCCAGATGAGGTTTGCTGATATACGCTATCTCCGTTGGCGCGCCAAATCTAATTAACGTATCCAGCGCTTTAATTACATATTCCGAATTTTTTTGCCTCGAAAACAGCTTCCCGTCCGAGTATGAACCGGCGCCGCCTTCGCCGAATTGAATATTCGATTCAGGGTCTAAGACCTTTTCTTTGATGAATCTCTGGACGTCTACGGAGCGTTCTTCTATCTTTTTACCTCTTTCAAATATCAAAGGTTTTAGCCCATACTCGATAAGCTCAAGGGCGGCAAACATACCGGCTGGGCCGAAACCTATTATGATCGGCCTCTCAACGGAGTTTTTTCGGTTTTTATCCGCCTTTATTTTTTCAGAGTATACAGGAAGGTTTTCCTTGTTGTCGAAGCCGTCGGGAACGCTTACCACTATTGAAAACTCTCGGTAGAACTGCTCTTTATCGCTCGTATCAATGGTCTTACCCAGTATCTTGACGATGCGTATGTCTGTAGCGCAAATCTTCAACCTTTGCGAAACGGCTTCTTGATATTCTCCCTCCCCGTCTTTTTCAACGGGTATTCGCAGATTGCAAATTATTAATCTCAAAAACGCCTCCGCCTGCATAATGATAAAATACGGGCAACCCCGTCTATCTTTGATTTTATCAGCGTCCTTTGGCGGTAGAGGTTTGTAACCTGCTCCACGGATTTCGTGTATGGCACAAAAGCCTGCCCTCGTGTGCTTTAAGCGGGGGATAGTTGACAGGTGCAATCGGTCGTTTTTAATTACGAATCAAAAGGGTTCAGTCCGGTAGGGCGGGTATTGCCCGCCAAAACATTGCGAAGCTGACGGCACACAACAAACCATTCCCTGTGTTTCAAGCGAGAAGGCATTTGATTGGCGGGCAATGCCCGCCCTACAAAACTGACATCATAAAACACCTCTCACCTTATATACGCCTCCGTCACGTACCTCCTCATCATCCTGTGGGAGTTGAAATAGTAGGCGTTCTTGCTTATGGCGTTTTGCATCATGCGTATCCAGACCGGCCTGTTGTTATAATATATCTCGATGACCTGGTGTTCGAGTTTCTTATACATATCTTCCGCGTCAAGCGCGTCCGTCGAGGCGACAAGCGTTGACTCGGTCGGGTCAGGGCCGATTGACCAGCCGGTGAAGCCCTCTATATGTCCTTCTATCCACCAGCCGTCAAGCACGCTGAAGTTCATAACGCCGTTGTGCGCCGCCTTCATGCCGCTCGTGCCGGACGCCTCGCGCGGCCTCATGGGCGTGTTGAGCCACACGTCAACCCCTGAGACCATCTTCATGGCAAGGTCCATGTTGTAGTTTTCAAGGTAGACTATCTTTATCGCGGTCTTCAACTCCTTGGCGCGGGCGACTATCTCCTCGATGTTGCGCTTTCCATCGGCGTCTCTCGGATGCGCCTTGCCGGCGTATATTATCTGGAGTTTGCCCTTGCCTATCTTTTTGAGTCTTGCCGTGTCGTAAAACAGGAGATTTGCCCTCTTGTAGGCCGTGGCCCTCCTTGCAAAGCCAATGGTCAGGGTGTCGTAGTCCATGCCAACGCCAGTCGTCTTGTTGACGTGGTCTATCAGTTTTCTCTTGGCCTCCATGTGGGCCGCCCATATCTCGGCGTCCGGTGCCTTCCCTATGCGGACAAATAACTCCGGTTCGTTTGCCCAGCCCGGAAGATATTTGTCAAATAACCTTGCCATGCTTTCGCACGTCCACGTGAAGGTGTGCACGCCGTTCGTTATGGCCTGTATCTTGTAGCCCGGAAAGAGCAGCTTGGAGACCTCCCCGTGCTTCTTGGCCACGCCGTTTATATAGTTGCTCAGGTTCATGGCAAGCCGCGTCATGTTGAGCTTGTCCGGCCCGCCAAGGTCTTTCAGAACGTCAAAGGGCACTACCTCGCCCATGACGGCCTTGACAAGATCGTAAGGGAACTTGTCATGCCCGGCCTCAACCGGCGTATGCGTGGTAAAGACGCAAAATTCCTTCACGGCCTCAACGTCCCACGTCTCTCTCTCGTCCCATACGGCCTCGATGTCCCTTCTGTGCCTTAAAAGCAGCTCTATGGTCAGGAGGCTGGCGTGTCCCTCGTTCATGTGATACTTCTTTATCATGAAGCCAAGGGCCTTTAGCATCCTGAAGCCGCCGATGCCGAGCACCATCTCCTGTTTCAATCTGTAGCGGTCATCCCCGCAGTAAAGATAATGCGTTAGCTCCCTGTCCTGCGGCGCGTTCTCGTTCACGTCGGTATCAAGAAAGACTATGGGCACGCTCCACTTGGTTATGGGGTTGGTCACGTAATATACCCACGCCTGAACAACAACCTCCCTGCCTTCGATTACCAGCCGGGTCTTTTGCGGCAGGAGCGTCATGTGGTCGGCCGGATTCCACTCCTCCGGGTGCTCGCTCTGGCGTCCATCCGCGTCAAGGGACTGCCTGAAGTATCCTTTGCGGTATATGAGGGTAACGGCCACCATGGGCAGATTCAGGTCAGCCGCCGATTTTATCGTGTCTCCCGCAAGCACGCCGAGGCCGCCTGAGTATGTGGGTATGTCGTTTCTAAAGCCTATCTCCATCGAGAAGTAGGCTATCTGCGGCTCTGATACGATGTCCTTTATCTGGTAGTTCAAAAAACCCTCCCCTGTATATTAGAGGCAGAGTATACATTATAAGGCCGTTTTTTTCAATGTTTACAGCAGGGGCGCTATCAGAATTCATCAGCCGGAATCCTCAAGCCCTATTAAAGTTCTTTGGGCCTACCTTTCTTTCAAGAAAGGTAGGCAATTGACCATATCAACGCCCTGTGCTAAAGATATATGATGCAGGAATCAACGGCAAAAAAAGAGATTGACCGGCTGAGGCGCGAGATAAACCGGCATAACCGGCTTTACTACGCGCTTGACGCTCCAGAGATAACGGATGAGGGGTATGACCGGCTAATGAGGCGGCTTGAGGCGCTTGAGGCCGGGTTTGCCCATCTTATAACGCCGGACTCACCGACTCAGAGGGTGGGAGCAGCCCCGCTTGCCGCCTTTGGCAGCGTTAAGCACTCCTTACCCATGCTCTCCCTTAAAAACGCCTTTGACGAATCAGAGGCTCTTCGCTTTGACGAGGCCGTGAAGAGGGGGCTTGGACTGCCTCTGGACGCCTTTGTTGAATACGCGGTGGAGCCTAAGATGGACGGCCTTGCAATCGAGCTGGTCTATGAAAACGGCCTGCTCGTTACGGGCGCGACGCGGGGAGACGGCGTTATCGGCGAGGACGTTACTCAAAATCTTAAAACAATAAGAAGCATCCCGCTTAGGCTCTCAGAGGAAAAACCGCCTGCGCTCCTTGAGGCTCGCGGAGAGGTCTTCATGCCGCTTGAGGGCTTCAAACGTCTCAACGTTGAAAGGGATGAAAACGACGAAGACCGTTTTGCCAACCCAAGGAACGCGGCTGCTGGGTCTTTAAGACAGCTTGACTCCAGAATAACCGCGTCCCGGCGTCTTGACCTGTTTTTCTATGGCGTCGGCGTCGTAGAAGGCCGTACCTTTACCGCGCACTTTGAGGTACTTGAATACCTGCAATCCATTGGGCTTAAACACAACCCGCTTGCAAGGGTGGTCAGCGGCATTGGCGAGGCCATAAGATATCATCACGAGATTGAGGAAAAAAGAGACTCTCTCGATTATTGGCTTGACGGGGTCGTCATAAAGGTCAATGACCTCAAGTTGCAGCTTTCCCTTGGCGCAACGTCGAAAGACCCGCGCTGGGCGCTTGCCTATAAGTTCAAACCCGAACAAGGCGCCACGCGCATAATCGGCATTGAGGCGCAGGTCGGCAGGACAGGCGTCCTTACCCCGCGCGCAACACTTGAGCCGATAAGAATCGGCGGCGTTGTCGTCAAGCACGCGACGCTTCACAATCAGGACGAGATAAGCCGCAAGGACATCCGCATAGGCGATACCGTAATCATCCAGCGCGCCGGAGACGTGATACCAGAGGTGGTCAACGTGGTCATGGCCAAGCGCCCCATTGAGGCCAAGCCGTACAAACTGCCGAATCGCTGTCCGGCCTGCGGCACAGCGGTTGAAAAAAAAGAGCTGGGCCACAAGGGAACCAATGGCGCCCGGGAAGGCAGCGCCCTTGTATGCATTGCAGGGCTTGCCTGTCCAGCGCAGGCAAAACGCGCCATAGAACACTTTGCCTCAAAAGGCGCTATGGACATAGAAGGTCTTGGACAAGGCCGCGTGGAGCAACTCTACGACAAAGGACTTATAAAAGACATTGCGGACATATATGGTTTGAGTCATGCTCCGCTGACAGCCCTTGAAGGCTGGAAGGATAGATCAGCCTCAAACCTTATTACGGCCATTGAAAAAAGCAAACTCCCGTCGCTTGACCAGTTCATGCACGGCCTCGGCATTCCGGGCATAGGCGCTCATCTGTCCGGCGTACTTGCCGAAAGGTTCGGGAATATCGCCTTGCTCATGGAGGCCGATGAAGAAAGGCTCCTTGATACGCCGGGCATTGACGTTGAAAAAACGCGAAGCATCATCAAATTTTTCAAGGAACCGGGGAACAAAAATGTCATTGAGCGGCTTTTTGCGGCAGGCGTTGTCCCAGGCCGGACTGAGCCAA
>JBBTCG010000030.1:0-2556 GCA_038043305.1 Deltaproteobacteria bacterium
TGATGCAAGGTAGCAGCCTTGCTTGCTTGGTGTCATTCCCGCAATCTTTTAGCGGTCAAAGTTCGGAGCCTGCCCCCGAATGTTTCTATTTGAGCAGCCTGCTATCTCAGAGACTCTACGATTCTATCCATCAGCGTAAACCAGTCGTTTATTCCATCCAAACAGCCAACCTCGTGAGGGACCACTATTGCCTTAACCCCGGTCTTCAGCGAGAGAAACTCCACTTCCTTTTTCCCGTAAAAGGCGGTCGTGAGTATCCCGTCCGGTTTTGTCCTGGCGATTGATTCAATAAGCCTTCCGATATGTCCAGATGAAGGCGTGATGCCTGGCTTTGACTCTACATAGGCCTCAATCTGGAACCCAAATTCGTGCGCGAGGTATTCAAAATACTTGTGGAAGGCGATGAACCTTTTTCCTTTTAGGCTCGCTCCCCACTGTTTTTGCTTCTCCATAAGCCGCTCTTTGAAGGTCTTGAGATTCGCCTTGTAAAACTGAGCATTTGGAGCGTCGCTATCCGATAACACATCCGTTATTCCTTCAGCAACCCTAAGAATGTTTTCCGGTGACAAGTGGTAATGAGGGTTGCCCATTGAGTGGACGTCCCCCATGCCCCTGTCTATGTCAGCATTGGGCCTTTCGATCGCGTTTACATACCGCGAACAGTCAAGGTTGCCCTTTTGCCCCGGTTGTATCCTTTGATTCCTCGACGACGCGACAATAAGAGGGAGATAGCCCACTTCAAGATCAAGGCCGTTATACATGATTATGTCCGCCTTGCTTGCCGCGACTATCATGCTCGGTTTTGCCTCTGCAAAATGCGGGTCCTGATTCGGCTTTACCAGCACGGTAACGACAACCTTGTCCCTTCCTATCTCCCTGACAATGCTCCCTATCCAGGGCAGAGTCGCAACGACGTTTCCAGATGCGGTGCTCACGAATGTAAGCACCGCCAATATGGCAAAAAAGGATTTTTTGATCATATTGCCTCCTAAAATGAATGTGCGGCATGAGCGCCGTACATAAACTCAACCCCAAGCCATACTGAATGAGCTTCCCTATCCGGCAGATGGTCTGCCCTGTCGTAATTGTACTGCGCCCGGAAGCGAGAGAACTCCGTGGGCATCCATGTTACCAGAGGCGATATGCGGCTCCTGTCATCCCGGAAGGTGTCTCTATCGCGTCCGCCCACGCTTTGCCCGGTCCCTGTGGCATACTCATAGCGAAGCCCCGCAGCCCATCCTGTTTTGAACCCATATAGTAATTGAGTGTAAAAGCCTTGATCATGGAGCGTCCCTTCCGGGAGATCAATGACGTTGGCAGGGTCGGAATCGTCAAAGTAGGCCGCTGCCTTATAGTCCCTCTGCATGACCTCAGTTTCCCATATAAGGAACGGCCATCCCCTCTCGCTATAGGCCGGACGCCACTTGACCACAAGATCGACTCCGTAGATAGATGTTTCGCCCTCATTGCCGGTGGCGTTTGGCCCATAAAGTCCGGAAAGACCGATCTTCGCGGTAACAGTTTCAGAGGGGTCGAAAGAGTTATCAAGGCGTAGAAGATAGGCAAAGTCCTTTAACGTCTTTACTTCACGGTTGACAAAAGGCCGGTTGCCGATTGCGCGCTCATTGAAAAATTCCTCACTGGCAAGAAAACTCGCCATTGTCTCTCCGTTTGCATTCTGCATTCCAAGGTGGAGTTCCGAGAACCATGAGACAGGCAAAAGCCATCCAAGCCTATAACCTGGGCCACGCATCCCGTCAGGCCCGAAAAACCTTGTATTTATTACAGGCTGGTCCTGCCAGTGCCACTGGTGTGGGTGCTTAGGGTTAACGCGGCCGAACTCCGTAAAAAAATGGCCGGCCTCAAGCTGAAGACCGTAAGGTAATGACGTGGTAGTCATAAAGGTCTCCTCCAACTCCACGCGGGTCTCGCTTGTCAGCGGGTCGAGGAAATAGATTATATGCGCCTCCCCGGTCAGGTAAGTATCCACAGCGCCTCTAAACGAGAGTTCGACATTTTGCACTGTAAAACCCCTCTTTCTTGGGTCATGCCCTCCGCCCTGAAGGTTTTGCAACTCCGTGTCGTTTTCAGTAGAACCCCCGGCCGCAAAAAGGGCGTCAATGGAGGTATCCATGAGTCGAAGCCTGCCGACGGCTTTTTGCCCCTTAAGCTCGGCGATTGTCTCCTGTTGTTTTTTCAGCGTATCTTCAATGGTCTTTAGCCTTTCATCCGCATCCTCAGCAATGGCGGGGAAGGAAAAAAGCAGCACAAAAAAGATAGAGATGTAGTATTTCATCGTCTCCTCCGTTGAGTTCCTATAACGCAAACAGGCTGATTTGCAATACGCATCGCAAACCGTTTGCATTCTGGTTTATTTCGCCTTGATTGGAATCTGAATTAGAAGGAAACCGGAGGAGCGCGGATGGGTAGATTAACGGTAAAGGGCGCGGCAACCGTCAAGATACCGGATAAAAGAACGGCCTCAACTAAGGCATCCGGCCTTTTGACTTCGGGTTTGCTGTCTGAAGTAATGGATTGGCTATGAGACGCACTGAC
>JBBTCG010000031.1:0-3645 GCA_038043305.1 Deltaproteobacteria bacterium
CGGAGCCTGCCCCCGAATGTTTTAATCGGGGGGCCTACCTTTCTTTCAAGAAAGGTAGGTTGACATCAAAAAACGTTTGGATTAGAATTACTTCACTTTATATCGGATTTTTGGTATCTAATTAGTTTAGCACGCAATTTGCTAAGCGCAAGCAATTGATGAAAAAAAAGATTACATACGCAGGGGCAGGCGTCAGCATTGACGAAGGGACGCGGCTTGTTGACATGATAAAACCTCTTGCCGCCGCAACAAGGCGCAAGGAAATACTGGGCGGCATCGGAGGGTTCGGCGCGCTCGTGTCAGCGCGTTTCACGGGGCTAAAAGACCCTGTCCTCGTTACGTCAACCGACGGCGTCGGAACAAAACTCATGATTGCATTTGCCTCCGGCGTTCATGACACGGTCGGCATTGACCTTGTTGCGATGAGCGTAAACGACATACTCGTCAGCGGCGCCGAGCCTCTCTTCTTTCTCGACTACTTTGCAACCGGACGGCTTGACGCCAAAAAGGCCGCTCAGGTCATAAAAGGTATCGCAACCGGATGCAAGATGGCGGGCTGCGCCCTCGTAGGCGGGGAGACGGCTGAAATGCCGGGGCTATACAAGGACGGCGAATATGACCTTGCCGGTTTCGCAGTTGGCGTGGTTGACAGAAAAAAGATGATTGACGGCTCACGCATCAAAGCCGGGGATGCCGTAATCGGACTTGCCTCAAGCGGGCTGCATAGCAACGGCTTCTCGCTTGCAAGGAAGGTCCTGTTCGACAAACTCGGGCTTACGCTTAAAAGCAGACTCGGCCACGGTATCAAAGGCTCGCTTGGGGATGCGCTCCTTGCGCCCACGCGCATATACGTCAAGCCTGTTTTGAAGCTGGTGAAGGAGTTCGACATCCTCGGCATGGCTCATATTACAGGCGGCGGCTTTGTGGACAATATCCCGCGAGTCCTGCCAAAAGGCTCAAAGGCCGTCATCAGAAACGGCTCATGGCCGATTCCTGAAATATTCAAACTCATACAAACAGGCGGCCCGGTTGACGAAGCGGAGATGCTGAGGACCTTCAACTGCGGCATCGGATTGGCGCTGGTAATAAAAAAGAGTGATGAACCGGCCGTAATCAAGCGGCTTGGCGCCCTTGGAGAGAAGGCATTTTCCATAGGCTCGATTGCGCCGAGAAAACGCGGCGAACACGGGTGCGAAATTGTCGGCTGAAACAACAAGGTCAAAACTCGCAATCGGGGTGCTCGCCTCAGGCAACGGCACAAACCTTCAGGCCATCATTGATGCAATCGAAGCAAATAAGCTCAACGCCGTCATAAAGATAGTCATCAGCGATAAGCCCGGCGTTTATGCGCTCAAGAGGGCAGCATCGCACAACATCCCGGTTGAGACGGTTGATAAAAAACTGTTCGCGTCGAGGGAGGTGTTTGACGCCGAGATTGTACGCTTGCTACAAAAACACGACGTCCATCTCGTCGTGCTTGCGGGCTTCATGCGCCTCCTTACACCGTGCTTCATCGCCTCATTCAGGGAGAGGATAATCAACATCCACCCGTCGCTCCTTCCGTCATTCCCCGGTCTTGACGCGCAGAAGAGGGCCATTGAACACGGAGCCAAATTCGCCGGGTGTACCGTGCATTTTGTTGACGAGGGTCTTGACAGCGGCCCGATAATCATTCAGGCAGTAGTGCCAGTGCTCCAAGACGATACCGTAGAGACGTTGAGCAAAAGGATCCTCGCTCAGGAACACAGGATATACCCAGAGGCCATACGGCTCTTCGCTGAAAACAGAATCAGCGTAAATGGCAGGAGGGTCCTTATCCGTAACGCGCGGGAGAGCGTTGATGCCATGACAAACCCGCTGGTCGCCGTCTCCGATTGAAAACCCTTGCGCCTATAATAGTCAGCGCCTGTCTTCTTGGGATACGCTCAAGATACGACGGCACCCACGCGCTCTCACCAAAGGCCCTACGCGCCTTAAAAGGCAGGTGCGTCATTCCCGTGTGCCCGGAACAGCTTGGCGGACTGCCCACACCGAGACCAAAGGCGTCTATCCAAGGCACGGGAGGCTCTGACGTGCTGAACGGGCGCGCCATTGTAAGCGATGAGAACGGGGCGGACGTTACCGGATATTTCATAAAAGGGGCGACAGAGGTGCTCAGGATTGCGGCCTTGACCTGCGCTCAAGAGGCGCTATTGAAGGAAAAAAGCCCTTCTTGCGGGGTGTCGTTCATCAGGAGGGGCAGGCGCACCGTAAAGGGCCGCGGCGTTTGCGCGGCCCTGCTCGAAAAGAACGGAATAAGGATAAAAGGGATGTGAGCCTCAAACAATGAATGATTATGCCGCCCTTGCCATAGGAATAGTCTCCGCAGGAATAGGCGGAGAGCTGTTCGTTCGCGCCGCCGTTGGACTGGGGCGATGGGCGCGTGTCTCTCCATCCATTATCGGCGCAACCGTTGCGGCATTCGCCACGTCAAGTCCCGAACTGTCCGTTGCCATAAACGCCGCACTTGCCGGAAAACCGCAGATATCGCTCGGCGACGTACTCGGCAGCAACGTCGTGAACGTCGCGCTTATCCTCGGCCTCGCGCTGACGATTTCAGGGATTCAATGCCCTCGTGACAGCGTGAAGCGCGACTTTCCCATCGCGGCGATTGTCCCCGTCATCATCGGCATCCTTATCCTCGACGGCGTGCTCTCCAGATTCGACGGCTTACTTATGCTGGGCATGTTTTTCGTTTGGCTCGTTCCCGTACTAATCGAGGCGCGCAAACAGCGAAACAATGCAAAGGAGGCGGTCGGCAAACGCAATGGATGGACGGCTATCATCTTGTGCATCGTTGGTCTCGCCTTTCTGCTCACTGCCGGACGTCTCATCGTCTCCGGCGCAAGAGGCGTCGCCATTTCCTTTGGTCTGGATGAATTCGTTATCGGCGCAACGGTTGTCGCGGTGGGCACGTCAGTGCCGGAACTTGCGACGACAATCGTTGCCAAGATTAGAGGTCACGACGAGGTGGGGCTTGGAACGATACTCGGCAGCAACATCTTCAACTGTCTCTTCATTGTCGCGATTGCCGCGATCATCTATCCGATAGCGATTAACCTGCGCGAAACCAAAGTTGCCATGGCCTTCGGGATATTGGCGGTGGTGTTCACCTTTCCTGCGCGGCGGGGCTTCATAGAACGATGGCGGGGGGCGTTGTTGCTTTCGCTTTATGCCGCCTACATTGCCGCAATACTTATGTGGCAAGTACCATAATTGGGTTGCGCTCCTAACCCAACGAACCTTGATTACATATCAAGTATGCAATATAATATTCAAGGATAAAATACTGTTTACTTACATATCAAACGTGATATATAATGTATAAAATTGAATTCAGTATGCCAGCGTATACATCGCTCGAACAGATTAGTAAAAACGACCAAACACTTGCAATTCGCATTTATGAACAACTGACGAACAGACTTCCCTATGACCCGTATCCTACTAATAACACCGATAAGAATAACAAGTTTGAAGCAATGCAATTCAAAGCTCTCGTTAAGCAGGGTTTCAATGTCTTGCGGCTTAAAGCCGCAAACTTCTTCCAATATCGCGTCTTTTATATTGTAGATGAACGCGAACGCTTGATATATATCCTCGAAA
>JBBTCG010000032.1:0-21516 GCA_038043305.1 Deltaproteobacteria bacterium
ACCTTGCTTATGAGTCCTTGCTACGCGCGCGGCGACGTTTTTTATGCGCTCGACGTCCGCCACGGACGTGCCGCCGTATTTTTGAACTATCAGGGACATCTATAAATTTCTTTTCCTTTCCAAATCTGTCACCCTGAGCCTTCGCTTTGTCATTCTAAGCCCATCACTTTGTCATTCTGAGCGTAGCGAAGAATCTCGGTCTTTCGTTCAGGGCAGGCTCCGCGAATGGTCTATTCCGTATACCACCCATCCGAGAAGTCGCTCCAGTCAGGATTGCGCGATTCAATCAAATTTATCTTCTTGATCCGCAACCATCCTTTAATTCTTTTTTCCATCGCTATAGCTTCATAGATATCTGACGTGGATTCAAAGTAGACAAGTTTATCAATCCTGTATCTGGATGTAAATCCTGGAACGAGGCCATGTTTATGTTCGTATACCCGGCGTTCGAGGTCATTAGTGACTCCGGTATAGAGGGTCTTTGACCTATTCGTCATTATATAGACAGAATATTGAGGCACGAGACATCCCTTCATCCGTGAGATTCTTCGGTCGCTGCGCTCCCTCAGAATGACACGCTATCTATATTTTTACGACTCTGACAAAAAATATTAACTATCCATCAATTTTAAAACACATTCACAATCGGTTGCTAGCACAATAGAGATTGCCACATTTTTATCAACGCCTACAGCGATAATTTTGTCATATAGTTTCCTCATCCCATCAAGAGATTTGCCTTTATCTGCAATATTCTCCAAATCTTTGCGAGTAAAATCCTTATCTTTTAAGAAGTCGGCAACCTTAAGTCCTTTCTCGGTAAGCTCCCAAATACCATACGTTGCATTACTAATAACACCGTTATCAACGAGACTACGCCTTGCCTGCCGAACTCTATTCTCCCATTTACTCCGTTTATCGGACGAATTCTCCATGCTTAAATCTTCACTTGATAAATTGAAGAAATCAGCAAGGGCACCGTTAACATTTTTCCCGCCGATCTTCTCAGCTACACCTGTCTGCCCACCCCTCTTTGCAATTTCCTTTATAAGAGGTAGTTCAACTGCACGCTGTTTTGGCAATGCCATTGCAACCTCCTGTTCGAGTTAATTATCTCTTCCTGCCAATCTTGTGTATGGCCAAGCCGTGCACGTCCTCAGCGGCCTCCATGATCAGCTCCGGCAGCGTCGGATGCGCGTGCACAGCTCCCGCAATGTCCGCGGCCTTTACTCCGGCCTTCACCGCAAGCGTTACCTCCCCGAGAAGGTCTGTAGCGTGCGCGCCGACGATTGAAGCGCCAAGCACCCTATCGGTGCCGGGGTCCGCCAATATTTGCACAAAACCCTCAATTTCATCCATGCCGAGCGCCTTGCCGCTTGCCGCATAAGGGAACCTGCCAACCTTCACTGGTATGCCCTTTTCCTCAGCCTCTTTCTCTTTCAGCCCCACGCTGCCGATCTCCGGGTCTGTGAATATACCGGCTGGAACGCAGCTATAGTCCATCGAAGCCGCCTTGCCAAACGCGTTTGTGACGGCTACGATGCCCTGAGCAGACGCCACGTGCGCTAAGAGCATCCTGCCCGTTACGTCGCCGATGGCATAGATTCCTTTTACATTGGTCTCCATCCGCTCGTTCACGACAACAGCGCCGCGCTCGATATTAACTCCAAGCGCTTCCAGTCCTATGCCCTTTGAATTGAAATCCCTGCCTATTGACACGAGCGCCTTTTCCGTAATGAACTCTCTGCCGTCCTTGAGCCTTGTCTTCACAGCGCCGCCACGCGGCTCAACGCTCTCAACGGAAACCTCCGTCAATACGTTAACGCCGGTTTCCTTAAAACGCTTTGCAACGACACGCGACACGATCTTGTCCTCCGTTGACAGTATCGTGGGTAAAAGCTCCACGACGGTAACGGACGAGCCGAATGAGGAAAACATTGACGCGAACTCGCACCCCATCACGCCAGCGCCGATTATAAGAAGGCTTTGCGGGGGCTTCTTTAGATTCAGCATCTCGGTTGAGGTAAGCACGTTAACGCCGTCAATATTGAACGCCGGTATCATCGCAGGCTCGGAGCCTGTTGCAACGACGATATTTTTTGCGGCGTACAGCTCAATGACCGAACCGGCTGAAACCCGGACTCTCCCGGCCGATTCGATGTACGCATCGCCCCTTATGACCTCAACGCCGTTGCCCTTAAGGAGTTGTTCAACGCCGCTCACCAGTTTATTTACAACCCCGTCCTTCCGTTCAACCGCCTTTGCAAGGTCAAAGCCGATCTCAGAGACGCTTACCCCGAAGGCTGCAGCGCCACGAACGGTATTGAGAGTCTTTGCGGAATAATAAAGCGCCTTTGTCGGGATACATCCGCGATTAAGGCAGGTGCCGCCGAGCCTTCCCCTTTCGACAAGCGCGGTCTTTGCGCCCATTTGAGCGGCGCGTATCGCGGCAACGTACCCGCCGGGCCCGCCTCCGACGACTATAATGTCAAACCCTTTCATCCTTACTCTTTGCCTTCCTTTCCACCATTAGCAGCCTGCGTCCCGTGCCCGCGTGAGAAAACCTTGCGACGACCGAACATGCGCGGACTATCGCCTCAGCCCTATCCGCCCATTCTATAACACAAACTCCCTTGCCGTAAATATAATCTTCAAGCCCTGTGGCATACAATTCATCCGCACCGGCCAGCCTGTAAAGGTCAATATGATAAAATGGTAAAGGACCGCCTTCATAGACGTTAAGGAGCGTGAAACTTGGGCTTTTCACCCTGGCATCAGGGGCAAGCGCCCTTGCCATGCCGCGCACGAACGACGTCTTTCCCGCGCCAAGCTCGCCGATAAGGCAGACGACGTCGCCGGGTTCTAATCCCCTGGCCAACTCCTCGCCAAGCCGTTCGGTATGGGCAACGGAATCAGAGGCGTATTCAACGACGCCCTTCATAAGTCGGCCAAACCCTTGAGAGAGGCGATAACGGAAGGGATGCTATGCAGCAGGTCTGTTGCGATCATTCCCGTATCGCCGTGAAGTGATTTATACTCGTCGGCGGCCAGTCCATGCAGATAAGCGCCGCATGAGGCGGCCTCGATGGGCGATAACCCCTGACTCAGAAGACCGGCAATAACGCCTGAGAGCACGTCTCCTGTGCCTGCCGTGGCAAGCGCGGGGTTGCCGGTTGGGACGATATATATATCGCTGTCAGGGGAGGCTATTACGCTTGATGCCCCCTTCAATAATACTATTGCCCCTGTGTGTTCGGCAAGCGTCCTTGTCGCCGAAACCCTGTCCGATTGAATCGCAGCAATGTCCTTGCCAAGCAATTGTCCGGCCTCGCCGGGATGCGGGGTAAGGACAAGAGGCGCCTTTGCCTTTTTCAACGCGGCAATGGAGGCGGCCATTGCATTAAGGCCGTCCGCGTCAATTACGACCGGCGCTCCGGCGCGCTCAATCACGCTCAATACGAGAGAAGTAGAGCCAGCCGAAAGCCCAAGACCCGGGCCTATGACAATCGCGGCCTTATGTTTAGCGGCCTTTATAACGGCGTCAATCGCCTCTGCGCCAAGCGCCGCGTCTTTTGTCTCTGGAAGGCCAAGCGTCATCACCTCGGTTGTCTTTGCGGACATCGCGGGCTCAAGACTTTTTGGCAGCGCTATCGTCGCAAGCCCTGCGCCTGTCCTCATGGCCCCCATTGCGGCCATATAAGGCGCGCCGGTCTTGCCGTAAGAGCCGCCCACTATCAGCACATGGCCGAAGCTCCCCTTATGTGAGTCCAGCGGCCTCTGGATTGTCCTTAATATTCCGGCAACCCATTGGCCGGTTACAAGGTTTTCCTTTATCGCCTCATCCGTCAACAGGCTTGACGGGCATCCTATGTCTATCGTCTCCAGCCGCCCGGCGTATTCGCGTCCCGGGTAGATATACGTTCCGAGTTTAGGCATGGCCATTGTCGCCGTAACAGTTGCCTTTACGGCTGTGCCGAGCATTGCCCCTGTAGTCGCGTCAACGCCTGACGGGATGTCTATGGAAACCACCTTCCTGCCGAGTTCGTTGATGCGATTGATTGCATCCGCGTACACTCCGCTTACCGGAGAGGATAGCCCTGTGCCGAATATCGCGTCAACGACAATTGACGCATGTTTCAAGAAATTTTGGTTGCGCTCATCACGTAGGCCGCTGCGGGCGGCGATGGAACGAACCTCGCCGCGCATCCGCCTCCAGATGCGCTCATTAAGGAGACAATCCCCCTTGAGTTCATCGGAAGCCGCAAGCGAAAATACGGTAACGCGCGCTCCCATATTAGCAAGGTGTCTCGCGCAAACGTAGCCGTCTCCCGCGTTGTTGCCCTTGCCCGCGATAACGGCAACTCTCCGTCCTTCGATGCGTCCGCCAAGCTCTTTTACGATAACTGCGGCAACGCCCGCTCCGGCGTTCTCCATAAGCTGCACGGAGCGCATGCCGTGCTTGGAAACAGCCGCCTGGTCAATCATCTTAATGGTCTTTGCGGTTGCAAGCTTCATGGGTTTTTAGATACGACAGCCTGTGCAATCGCCAGGCCTTTGTCGTGCGACATGGAAATCTCAGCCTTGAATGAAGCAGCGAGGCCCTTTGCATGAAGCTCAGGCCGGCCGTCAGGGTTGGTGATAATCTCCATGTCAATGAACCTTACTATCTTCCCAACGGCCTTCATAAAACTCACCTTTGCGGCAAACCTTGCCGCAAGGCTCTCCTCCGGGCGGCTCTTGCTCATACAGTAGTCAAGCTCATTGGCCGTGAAAAGCCTTTTCAAAAACCTCTCCCCGCGCCTTTGCATGACGCTGGAAAATCTGTCAACGTCTACTATCTCTATGCCTATGCCGTGTATCATCCAATTCAGACGCGGCTTGAAACTATAAGCCTCTTCATCTCCCGCACCGCCTCTTCAAAGCCTGAAAACACGCTCCTTGCCACGATGGAAAAGCCTATGGCAAATTCGTCAATATCGGAAAGCGCGGCAACTGCGGCTATATTATGATAGTCCAGGCCGTGCCCGGCGTGCGTGGCAAGGCCAAGTCTTCCTGACAATGCAACCGCATCGATGAGCTTCTTGAACTCAGCCTCTTTATCGGCGCCTTTTGCGTCCGCGTATCTGCCCGTGTGTATCTCGACCCCGCTGGGCCCTATCCTGTGAGCGGATTTCACGGCTTCAATATTTGGGTCTATGAAAAGGTTTACGTGTATGCCCGCCTCTTTGAGCGTCAACACGATATTTTTAAGCGGCTCAGGGTTGGTCTTTACGTCAAGCCCGCCTTCGGTGGTGAGCTCGGCTCGCTTCTCCGGCACGAGCGTTACCATATCAGGCTTCACTTCAAGCGCTATGGAGAGCATATCCCTTGTTGCGGCCATCTCAAGATTCAAGCGGGTCTTTACGGTGTTCTTCAAAAGAAAGACGTCCCTGTCCTGAATATGCCGCCTGTCTTCACGAAGATGCACGGTTATGCCGTCCGCGCCCGCAAGCTCGGCAATGGCCGCAGCCGTAACAGGGTCAGGCGTCTTTCCACCCCGCGCGCGTCGAAGCGTCGCCACGTGATCCACGTTCACTGAAAGTCTCGACATTTTTCTATAATCCCTTCACTGTTAACCGATAAGACGAGATTGCCGCGTCGCAGAAGCGCTCCTCGCAATGACAGAAGTTGACATCCGCGTTCAGCCCACTTCCTTTTTAAGGAGCGCGGCCAGTTCGTCGGCCATTGCCTGTATCTCGTCCGCCTTCTGGCCCTCTATGGTGATTCGCGCAAGAGGCTCTGTGCCGGAATATCTTATGAACACCCTGCCCTTGCCCTTGAGTTTTTCCTCCGCTTCCTTAAGCGCCTTTTGAACCAACGGCATCTTGTCAATATCCTTTTTCTCTTTTACCTTCACGTTCACGAGCACCTGCGGATAGGTTTGCATGATGCGCGCAAGCTCTGAGAGCTTCCTGCCGGACTTAACGACGCTCTTCAATATCTGAAGGGCCGTTATAACCCCGTCCCCTGTCGTGGTGTGGTCGAGGAATATGACGTGGCCGGACTGCTCCCCGCCGAGGTTGTAGCCGTGCTTTAACATCTCCTCAACGACGTACCTGTCGCCGACGCCGGTTCTGACCATAGCGCCTCCGGCCTTTGTTATGGCCTCCTCAAGACCTGAGTTGCTCATGATGGTTGACACAAGCGTTTTCTTGTTGAGCGTGCCGTCCCTGAGCATGTCCGAGGCGCATATCGCCATGATATGATCCCCGTCCAGGACATTGCCGTTTTCATCGGTCATCATGCACCTGTCGCCGTCTCCGTCAATGGCAAAGCCGACGTGCGCGCCGGATTCCCTCACGGCCTTTCCGACGTTCTCCGGGTGCAGCGCACCGCAGTCCAAGTTTATGTTGTCGCCCGTCGGATGAACTCCGATGGACACAACCTCGGCCCCAAGCTCATAGAACACGGCTGGAGCGACCTTATACGCCGCGCCGTTGGCGCAGTCAACCGCCACCTTAAGCCCGTCAAGCGTAAGCTCCTTTGGGAATGTGTTCTTTGCGAACACCACGTACCTGCCTATGGCGTCCTCAACGCGGTACGCCTTGCCGACCTCGCTTGCCGTGGGTCTGTGCGTCGGGTCCGTCTTATTGAATACGAACTCCTCAATCTCAAGCTCCACCGAATCCGGGAGCTTCAATCCGTCGCGGGAGAAAAACTTTATGCCATTATCCTGATACGGGTTATGGGAGGCCGATATCACGACCCCTGCGTCGGCGCGCATGGACGAGGTTATGAAGGCGATGCCCGGGGTCGGCAAAGGCCCTACCATGAGGGCGTCAACCCCCATGGAGCATATCCCGGCCATCATGGCGCTCTCAAGCATGTACCCGGAAAGCCTCGTGTCCTTGCCAACGACTATCCTGTGCCTGCGGTTTTCCTTCTTTGAAATATGAGCTATAGCCCTGCCAAGCTGCAAGGCCATCTCAGCGGTCATCGGATTGATGTTGGCGATGCCCCTTACGCCGTCCGTGCCGAAAAGTTTTTTTCTTACGCTCATTGACCGCACCCCTTATACGATAGTTTCACGGCTGCTCCCATAGGAGGTCATAATCATGTCCATGCCACTGAACCCAAGCGCAACCGCAAGACCTGCCTCGTTATTGTTCTGGCCTGCTACAAAAAAACCATAAAGCAACGGCAAAGGCAATGGATATTAGCTTGAGTCTCGCATTTCCGAGGGATATCTCTTCCGTTGAATTTACCCTGCGTTTTTAATCGCGTCCGCGACAAGGGCGGCCTCCTTAGCCTGCCTTACGTCATGAACGCGGATAATCTGCGCCCCATTGAGTATGGCCGCAGTATTGGCCGCAAGCGTGCCGGAAAGCCTCGCGGATGCGGACATAAGCGCCTCGCCTCCGATGACGCTCCCAATGAACGACTTTCTCGACGCGCCGATCAATATCGGCGCGCCAAGCGACTTAAACTCGCAAAGGGATTTAAGAAGCGTCAGGTTTCCATCGCCAGATTTGCCAAACCCTATCCCCGGGTCTATGACGAGCGCGTCTGGCGAGATACCGGCCTTCTTTGCATAGTCCAGCCTTGACGCCAAAAACTCAAATGTCTCGCCGACGAGGTCTTCATAGTCCACATTGTGCTGCATGGTTGAAGGGGTTCCACGCATGTGCATAAGCACGACAACGGCCTTATACTCCGCACACACGGAGGCCATGAGCGGGTCTGACAGCGCGGTTACGTCATTGACGATCAATGCGCCGGCCTCAAGCGCCCTTCTTGCAACCGCTGCCTTTGACGTGTCAATGGATACGGCAACCCCGCTTGAGGCCAATCCCGACACAACCGGCAGTACGCGCCTCAGTTCCTCATCCTCTGTTACGGGCGTTGCGCCCGGTCTGGTGGACTCGCCGCCGACGTCTATCCAGTCCGCGCCTTCATCGCTCATTTGCCTTGCCCGCATGGCCGCGCCCTTCGCGTCAAGAAAACCTGAGCCGTCGGAAAACGAATCAGGCGTTACGTTCAATATGCCCATGATAAGCGTGCGGTTGCCCAGGGTCCACGCCTTTGAACGCGAGACGAGTGTAAATTCGCCTCTCCCGATGTTTTCAATGGCGCGCTTCAAGGCCGAGGCGACTTCCGCCAATCTGAACGGCTGGATCACGAGTTTATCAACGAGCGCATCAAACTGCCTTGCCGTGCCAGAGATTATGGCGTCGGTCAGATCAATTGACGACGATACCGCGCCTTTGTTGACGGCGGCCTCGCCCCCGACTGCAAGCATCTCCTGCTTTATGATATTCGCCTGCGCGGGTTTGAGTCCCTTGACGAGAAGATTATAATGGAACTGCTTTGGGGACATTATCGCAGCGCCTGCCGGGTCAACGCCGATGCGCCTCATCTCGCGGGATGCCCTCTCTAAGGAGGTTATATCAAGACATCTGACTGGTATCATTCTGTTATCGGTTATCCGTTATCGGTTATCGGATAACGATTATCAGGGGATTACTTATTGAATGTCTATCAGGGAATTATCTGTACCGGAAGGCGGCATGCCGAACAAAAGGCCGACTGCGGCTCGTTCGCCGCAGTCGGCAACGTTGGATTACTTGGCCGGAACGCCGAACGGCGGCGCGTCGGGGTGAACTACATCAGGTACGGACGCCGGTTTTACCGTTGCCGTGGTCCATACGGAAGCGTCAGGCGTTGCCTTTATCTGTGTCGGCTCGCCAATATCTTCGCCGGCTATCAATTTGTCTATCTCAACGGCGTCAAGCACCTCTTTCACGAGAAGCGCGTTTGCAATCCTATGAAGCGCGTCCGTACGCGCAACAAGTAATCCTGTTGCCCTCGCGTAGTTGCCTGACACGATCTCCTTTATCTCGGAGTCTATGTCCATAGCCGTTTGCTCGCTGAAGTCCCTCCTCTGTGTCATCTCCTTGCCGAGGAAGATGTGCTCTTCCTTCTTGCCGAAGGTCAGCGGCCCCAGCTTTTCGCTCATCCCCCATTCGCAGACCATCTTCCTTGCAATCTCGGTAGCCCTCTCGATGTCGTTGCCCGCGCCGGTGGTCTTATGGTGCAGTATCAACTCCTCGGCGGCCCTGCCGCCCATGAGCACCGCTATGTTGTTGAGGAGATATTCCTTATTGTAAGTATGCCTCTCGTCTATCGGAAGCTGCTGGGTAAGCCCAAGGGCCATGCCGCGCGGGATAATCGAGACCTTGTGTATTGGGTCGGTGCCCGGTATAAGACGCGCAACAAGCGTATGGCCGGCCTCATGGTAGGCGGTGTTCCTCTTCTCGGAGTCGCTTATAACCATGCTCCTGCGCTCCGTGCCCATGAGGAGCTTGTCCTTTGCCTCGTCAAACTCAGACATGTCCACCCTGTCCTTGCCGCGCCGAGCCGCAAGGAGCGCGGCCTCGTTGACGAGGTTTGACAGGTCCGCCCCTGAAAAGCCGGGCGTGCCGCGCGCGATAACGTCCATGCTCACATTGGGCGATACCGGCGTCTTTGCCGTATGCACCTTGAGTATGGCCTCCCTGCCTTTTACGTCAGGCTTTGGCACGAGCACGTTTCTGTCGAACCTGCCGGGACGAAGGAGCGCCGGGTCAAGCACGTCGGGCCTGTTCGTGGCCGCCACTATGATGACCCCATCGTTACTCTCAAAGCCGTCCATCTCCACGAGAAGCTGATTGAGCGTCTGCTCGCGCTCGTCGTGGCCGCCGCCGAGGCCCGCGCCCCTATGGCGTCCAACGGCGTCAATCTCGTCTATGAAGATTATGCACGGCGCGCTCTTCTTGCCCTGCACGAAGAGGTCCCTTACGCGGGACGCCCCGACGCCGACGAACATCTCCACAAAATCGGAGCCTGAAATGGAAAAAAACGGCACCCCTGCCTCGCCCGCTATGGCCTTGGCAAGGAGCGTCTTGCCCGTGCCCGGAGCGCCTACCAAGAGCACGCCCTTTGGAATGCGGCCTCCAAGTCGCGTAAACTTCTTTGGGTCCTTGAGAAAATCTATTATCTCCTCGACCTGCTCCTTAGCCTCCTCAATGCCGGCCACGTCCTTGAAGGTAATCTTCTGCTGGTTCTCGGTAAGGAGCTTGGCGCGCGACTTGCCGAAGCTCATGGCCTTTCCGCCTCCGCCCTGCATCTGACGCATGAAGAATATCCACACGCCTATGAGAAGCGCGGTCGGCAGCAATGAGAATATTATCGCGCCCCATGACACGCTCTCTTGCACCGGCTCGGCGGTTATCTTCACGCCGTTGTCCTTGAGCTTGGCTATGAGTTCAGGGTAGAGCGGCGAGTATGTCTTGAACTGCTTGCCGTCCTTGTATTTGCCGCTGATGTCGTTGCCCTGGATAAGCACCTCGGTTACGTTGCCCTTTTCAACCTCATGGATAAACTCGCTGAAAACGGTCTTTTCGCTCGTGGGCTGCTTATAACTTATCAGGTTGAACATCAACACCACGGTGGCTATTATTATGAGCCACATGGCTATATTCTTATATAACTGGTTCATCTAATTCTCCTGACTATTGCGATGGATAGATACGCGCCCTCATAGCCGCTGAGTTCGCGCAAAACTAATTAATTCTCTCACAGGTAAGGGTGTTTTACAACAGAAAATATAGAGACCGTGTAAAGACGTGAACCGTGGCCGTGACCGTAAAGACCGTGATGCGTGGTGTTTTTTATATACGTTTTTAATCCATGTTTTTCTCGCATCTCGGTCACGGTTCACGATCTTTTTTCCTTGCCGCCGGAAAAAGAAGCCCTTGCGTAGGAGGCGCTGAACAGGAATATGCTCACTGAGAAGTATATCCACGCCATGAGTATCATAAGCGCCCCAAGGGAGGCGTAGAACCTGTTGTACGTCTGAAAGTTGGCTATATACAACGCAAAGAGGTGTTTTGCCGCCTCCCACAGCGCGGTGAACATGATGCTGCCGGCAAAGGCGCGCCTGATATTAAAATTAGGCCCGGCAAACATCCTGTACACGAAGGCCACCGAGACGATGAGTATAGCGGCCGGGAGCACGTACTTGAAGGTGATGCTCTCGATGAAATAATCGGCCACGTCAACGCCGTAAACTTTTATATCTATCGCCTTCAATATCTTTGCCGTTGCGGTCATCGTTACGGACGCAATGGCGGCAACGAGGGCGATGAGGACAACGAGCAGGTTTATTATCTTCTTCCTGAAAAAGCCGAATCTATGGGTCATGCCGAACACGGCGGCAAGCGCGTTTGCGAGCGCGTCAAGCACGAACTCGGCGCTCCAGACAAGGGAGATGACGCCTACCCATCCAAGCGCCTTCCAGCCCTTTGACAGGCTCTTGAGGTCTCCTATTACCCTGTCGCCGAGATACGGCAGACTCTGCTTTACGAAGGCGATCACCTTGTCCACTGCCCCGGTCTCCCTGCCGAGGACAAAGCCCACGCCGGCCGTCAAAAGAAGCATCAGCGGGATAAGCGAGAACAGGGCGTAGAAGGATATTGCCGCGGCCCTGTTGAAACAGTCGGCCTCGCGGAAGATGCCAATGCCCTTCCAGATGTCATAGAAAAGTTTTTTCATCTGACGGATAACCTATGATTCGTGCCGTGACCTGAAGGATAACCTTATCGGGCATAACTCCAGACCAAGATGCTCTCTCAATCCGTTGGCAAGGTAGCGCCTGTAGGACTCCTCCACCCCATTTGGTCTGTTAGTGAATATTAGGAATGAGGGCGGGCTTACCCCGGTCTGCGCGGCGTAATAAAACTTGACCTCCTTGCCCTTGAATGAGGCGGGCCTGTGGCGTCTTACAATCATCTCAAGCGCGGCGTTGAGCCTTCCGGTGGTCACCTTCGTTATGTTCTGGTCCACGACCGCAGAGATTATAGAAAAGATATTCGTAACCCTTTGTCCGGTAAGCGCCGACGTAAAGACGACCGGGGCAAAGGCCAAAAACGGCAGCCTCTCCCTTAACGTGTCCGTTACGTGAGCCGTTGTCATGGTCTCCTTCTCAACCAGATCCCACTTGTTGACCACTATTATGCAGCCCCGCTTGTTTTCGTCAATAATTGCCGCTATGCTCTCGTCCTGAACCGTGGACCCGGCCTTGCCATCAATGACAAGAATGGCCACGTCGGACCGTTCGATGCTCCGTATCGCCTCCATGACGCAGTATCCCTCAACGGTTCTGCTGATCCTGCCCTTTCTCCTTATGCCAGCGGTATCTATAAACAGGTACTTCTTCCCGTCAAGCTCATAAGCCGTGTCAATCGAGTCCCGCGTGGTTCCGGCCTTCTCGCTTACGATAGAGCGCTTTTTGCCGATAAGCCTATTTAAGAGCGACGACTTTCCGGCGTTTGGCCTGCCGACTATGGCAACCTTCACACGCTCATCGGACTCCTCGGAGACGATATTCTCAGGCAGCCTTTCGATTATCGCGTCCACCAGATCATTAAGCCCATAGCCGGCCTCAGCGGAGACGCCGAACACATCGGAGATACCAAGGGAATAAAAGTCCGCGGTTGATTCGGCGGCACGGGGCGTATCAAGCTTGTTGGCCGCGTAGAGCACCGGCTTTCCGGACTTCCTCAGCATCCTGACAAGTTCCGTATCCTGAGCCGTAGGCCCTGTGCGCCCGTCCATGACAAAGACGATTACGTCCGCGTCCTCTATGGCAATGGTTGCCTGCTCCCGCACCTGAGCCATGATGTCGTCTTTGCTCGTTAGGTCAAACCCGCCGGTGTCAATCAGCGTAAACTGTGTGCCGCACTCAACGGCGTCCGCGTAGTTTAAGTCCCGCGTAACGCCCGGCTCGTCCGCTGTAACCGCCCTTTTTCTGCCGATGAGCCTGTTAAACAGCGTTGACTTGCCCACGTTGGGGCGTCCTACTATGGCGACTATTGGTTTCATGTGCTTGCCGCACGGGCAATATCAGTATTCGTCAGCCCGGCTGTTTATTCCCTATTAAAGTTTTGTGCTTGCCGCACGGGCAATATTCGTATTCGTCAGCCTTGGTGTTTATTCCCTATTAAAGTTTTTTGGCTTACCTTTCTTTCAAAAAAGGGTGCTTACCGCACGGGCAATATAAGTTTTCGTCAGCCCGGCTGCTAATTCCCTATTAAAGTTCGCAGCCTGCCCCCGAATGTATCTATCGGGGGGCTTACCTTTCTTTCAAGAAAGGTAAGTTAATATCCGAACTCCTTTAAGTCCCCCGGCTTTTTGGTCCAATCCCTTCGCACGGACACGAACAGCTCAAGAAAGACCTTTACGGCAAGCATCTTTTCCATATCGAGCCTCGCGGCAGTACCTATGCGCTTTAACATGCTTCCTGCCTTGCCTATGATTATGCCCTTCTGGGAGTCGCGTTCCACGTTGATCGTCGCGGTTATGGCAACGACCCCTTTTGACTTCTTTTCCTCGAACTTATCAATCGTAACGGCGACCGAGTACGGTATCTCCTTTGAGGTGTTCAGGAAGACCTTTTCCATTATAATAGCCGCGGCTATCGAGCGCTCCGTGGAATCGGTAAGCTGGTCGTCCGGGAAATATTTAGGGCCTTCGGGCAAAAGGCCGGAGAGCGCCTTTTCAAGCGCGTCGAGCCCCGTGCGCTTCAAGGCAGACACCGGCACTATCGCGGCAAGGTTCATACGTTTGGAAAACTCGTCAATCAGCGGCAAAAGCCGCTCTTTTTCCACCTTATCAACCTTGTTCAACGCAAGGACAACAGGGGAGCGAAGGCCCTTGAGCGTCTCCATTACGAGTTCGTCGTCCTCGTGCCGTTTTGCAGCAGCGTCGAAAAGATAGACTATTGCGTCCGCGTCCCTGAGCGCGGCCCGCGCCCCGCTCACAAGCGAGGCGTTCAAAAGGGATGCGCCCTTGTGGATGCCAGGCGTGTCAACGAATATCATCTGACAATCCTTGCTCGTCTTTATGCCCCTTATGACCGTTCTCGTGGTCTGGGGCTTTGGAGAGACAATAGCCAGCTTCTCGCCAAGCATGGCGTTGAGGAGCGTTGACTTTCCGGCATTGGGCCTGCCGATTATCGCTATGAAGCCTGATCTGAAGATGCTCATCAGGGTTTTCTCACCTTATCAAGCGTAAGGCCGCCTACGCCATAATTTGCATCGTCATGTTCATGGATGATAACAGTAAAAGCGTTTTGGGGAATCCGCGTAACCTCAACGCTCACTTGAGTAAGTTTTTCGATCAACTGCCTTTTCTGCTCCGCATTGAATTGTTTGCCGATATCCACGCGTATTACAGGCATATCCCTCGTCTCCTTTTCTTGCAGCACGGGCAACGTCAGTTTTTAACTGCCTTGGTGTTTATTCCCAATTAAAGTTCTTTGGGCTTACCTTTCTTTCAAGAAAGGTAAGTCATCCTACGTTATCGTATTCCCTTACCCTGAAGCCGACGCCAAGCTCATCCTCGGCAACCTTGCGGCACGCCTCCACGTCAAGACCGGGCACGGCAACCACGCTTGCGACTACCTTTGCAATGTGCTTCTTTGCCTCGCGGAGAAAAAACAGTATCGCCGGATAAGCGGCCTCTCCAAACGGCGTTTTTATAAGCCTCTGATAAGTTGCCGAATCCGGCGCGTTAAGGCTTACTGATATGAAGTCAACAAAACCAAGCTCAGGCAAAACGTTTCTGCCGTGCACAAGGTTGGCAAGGCCGTCGGTGTCAATGCGTATCTTGCAGCCCATCTTCTTGAGAAGCATCCCGATCTTCTTTACGAGGTCAAGCCTCAGGAGCGGCTCGCCGAAACCGCAAAATACTACTTCATCGTACTCAAGGGGATTATCCCCTATTGCCTTCAAAACCTCTTCAAAGGTCGGCTCCTGTTGTAGCCTCAGATAATGTCCCTTAACGGTGTATGACTTGAATTTGGCGCAAAAAGAGCAGTAGTTAGAGCACCTGTTGGTTACGTTAAGATACAAAGAGTTTCTTATCGGGTAGGCTATCTTTATCGCCTCACTCTTTTCGAGGCCGAAGAGCTGCTCGGCATTCGCCGTGGTTATGCGCGCAACGTCGGCAAGGCTCATCTTCTTTATCTTCGCTATCTCCTGAGCCGTGTGCGCGACAAAGGCCGGTTCATTCCTCTTGCCCCTGTGCGGCGATGGGGCAAGGTAGGGGCAATCGGTCTCTATGAGCATCCTTTCAATGGGCAGCGCCTTTATGACCTCCCTGACCGAGACGGCCTTTGGGAATGTAACG
This sequence comes from Deltaproteobacteria bacterium, assembly GCA_038043305.1. Taxonomy (GTDB): domain Bacteria; phylum Desulfobacterota; class GWC2-55-46; order GWC2-55-46; family GWC2-55-46; genus JACRCE01. The sequence continues at coordinate 15,208 of JBBTCG010000032.1, forward strand.
ATACCGGCAAACGACAGATAAAAACCCATGTCAAGCGCCCTTCGCGCGTGGGCGACGTCGCCTGAGAAGCAATGAAAGACGCCTTGTTTAGCGCCTTCCGATTCCAGTATCTCCATCGTGTCTTTGTCCGCCTCCCTTGAATGGATGATAAGGGGGAGGTTCAACTCCCGCGCCAACTGGATATGTTTTATAAAGACAGCCTTTTGTCTATCATGCGTGGCACGCGGAGAGTGCTCGTAATGATAGTCAAGCCCAGTTTCGCCTATGGCGACCACCCTGAACGCCTCGTCAAGCGCAAGGCGTCTTATTAAGGCGAATACGTCGTCTCCTGCCTGTCCGGCCTCATGCGGATGCACCCCAAGGCTCAAATAGGCGAAGTCGTTGTTGCGAACTACGGCGAGCGCGCCGTCAAAGCCGCGCGAAGCGCTCCAGCAGCCTATGGTTATGACGTTTTTAAGACCTGCGTCCTTTGCCCTCTTGACGACATCTCCTCTGTCAACGTCGTAGCGCGCATCGTCGAGATGCGCGTGGGTGTCTATGAACAACGGTTTTTCCATCGTATTTAATGTCCTTCAAAAATATATACGGCAGGTGCTCAGTCCCCCTGCCGGTTTGGAAAGGCTGTAAACGCCTCACTGAATCCTTGGGAAAAGCGACGCGCCCTTTTGTACGCGGAGACCATCCTTCAATCCGCCCCATACCGTGGCCTTATCAAAGTCAGCCGCGGGAATCACGGCCTCGATGCCGAGAGCTGCCCATATCTTCTCAGCCGATGCGGGCATGAACGGATATACGCACACGGCGATTATCCTCAAGCCCTCGGCAAGGGTATAAAGGACGTTTGAGAGCTTTGCCTGCGCCGCGCCCTCCTCCTTGGCAAGTTTCCACGGGGCTGACTCGTCAACAAAGGCGTTGAGCTTTCGGACAAAAACCCAGATCACATCGAGCGCCTTGTGGAACTCAAGCGAATCCATATTACCCGCATACGTCTTTGCCATGTTAGGGAGCGCGTCTTTTATATATCTTCCGGTATCGCCGGCGTAAGAGGCGCACTCGGACGGCACCTCGCCTTTCCTGTACTTTTCAATCATCGAAACAGTTCTGCTCAACAAATTCCCAAGGTCATTGGCAAGGTCCGCGTTTATCCTGCCTTCAAGCGCCTTTATGGAAAAATCGCCGTCAAGGCCGAACGGCACCTCGCGCATGAGAAAGTACCTGAACTGGTCAATGCCGTACTTGTCAACCATTGCTTGAGGGTCAACCACGTTGCCCTTTGACTTGCTCATCTTCTCGCCGTCAATAGTCCACCAGCCGTGGGCAAATATCTTTTTCGGAAGCTTAAGTCCCGCGGCCATAAGGAATGCTATCCAGTACACGGCATGGAATCTAAGTATGTCCTTGCCGATTATGTGCACGTCAGCAGGCCAGTATCCAGCGGCGTCAGGATAGCCGGTTGCCGAAAGATAGTTTGTGAGCGCGTCAAACCAGACGTACATGACGTGCCTATTATCGTCAGGAACCGGTATGCCCCATGAGAAGGTCGTCCTGCTTATGCTCAGATCACGCAGCCCGTCTTTGAGAAAGGACGTTATCTCGTTGCGTTTTGTGACCGGCTCGATAATCAGAGCGCCTGAGTTTATCGCCTCAAGTATCTTGTCACCATACTCCGAGAGCTTGAAAAAATAGCTCTCCTCTTTAAGCCTTTGAACCGGCCTGCCGCAATCAGGGCATCTTCCGGCCACAAGCTGAGTCTCGGTAAGAAAGTTTTCGCACGGGGTGCAGTACCAGTCCTCGTATTCGCCCTTGTAGATAAACCCCTTTTCGCTTATGACGTTCCAGAGCGCCTTTGCGGCGCTCTTGTGCCTGTCCTCGGTTGTGCGTATGAATGAGTCGTTGGATATGTCGAGCTTTTTCCAGAGTTCCTTAAAGCGCAAATTCACCTTGTCCGCGAATTCGATAGGCTCTATCCCCGCTGACAAGGCCGCCTTTTGAACCTTCTCGCCGTGCTCGTCCGTGCCGGTAAGGAACAGGACGTCTATCCCTCTAAGCCTTTTGAACCTCGCAAGACAGTCCGCGGCAACGGTCGTGTAGGCGTGGCCGATGTGCGGCACGTCGTTGACGTAGTAGATGGGCGTGGTAACGTAGAAGCGTTTTGCATCTTTATTTGGCGGAGCCATAAGTCAATCAGGCTCCCCATCCTGTGGCGGCTCAACGGTCGACTCTGTGGCCGGCGCGTCGTGTTTTCCGCAGCCTCCGCAGTTATGGCCGCCTTCACTATCTTTGAGCTTCTGGCGCTTCTCTTCCTTATACATCGCGTGTTCGTAGGACAGACAGCACATGAGCCTGCCGCAAATGCCGGATATCTTGGCCGGATTGAGCGCAAGGTTCTGGTCCTTGGCCATCTTTATCGTAACCGGCTCGAAGTTGGATAAAAACCCGGAACAGCAAAGCTCCCTGCCGCACGGGCCAAGCCCGCCGAGCATCTTTGCCTCGTCCCTCACGCCTACCTGACGCATCTCTATGCGGGTGTGAAAGCCGGATGCAAGATCTTTTACAAGCTCACGAAAGTCCACCCTTGTCTCGGATGTAAAGTAGAATATCGCCTTGCTGGAGTCGAACATATACTCCACGCGGATAAGCCTCATCGGGAGTTTGTAGCGGGCTATCTTTTCCCTGCAAAGCCTCATGGCCTCGCGCTCCCTCTCGGCGTTGAAGACGTTGCGCTCAAGGTCAACTGCGTCCGCCTTTCGCACCACCTTCCTGATCTGGCGCTGCATGGCGGCCGGGTCAACCTCCTTAGGCGGCCTTGACACGACGCCGATGCCAAGACCCTTTTCAACCTCGACTATAACGGTATTGCCAGTTTTCAAATCAAGCCCGTTGGCGTCAAAGTCATAGACCTTACTTGCCCGCTTGAACCTGACTCCTGTTAGATATATCATGTCAAGACCTCTCTCTTTCAACACCCTGCCAATTGCAAGACCAACGTCTCCATTGCAAGAAGTTTATTCGCGTAGCGCGGCGGGCGTATCTCTTCCTGCGCCGCGTTTATGGCTGAATAACAGGCGATAGCCCGCAATGTTTCATGGGGCGCGCCGCCCTTGCTGCAGCATACGGCCATGTCCCTGTACCAAAGCTTGAACGTCTCAAGCGCCTCGTCAACGTCCTCTCTTTTTGAGAGTTCGTCGGCAAATCTAAGCGCTTGATCCGCGTCCTGTCCGGTCAACTGACCGAGCCTTTCCGCCAATTGAAGGCGGAGCAGGCCCTGTCCTTCATAGAGCCACGCCAATGCCTTTGATATTGACCCTTCGCTCATTCGCGCGGCCTTGGCCGCCTCTGAAGACGGATAAGACTTTTTATCCGTAAGGAAGGCGCTGACCTTTTCAATCTCAAGCGGGGCGAAGTTCACCCTCTGGCAGCGCGACAGCACCGTCGGCAAAAGCACGAACGGACGCGCCGTGATAAGAAAGATTACAGTCGCCTCAGGCGGCTCCTCAAGCGTCTTTAAGAAGGCGTTGGCGGATTGTGGCATGAACCTGTCGGCGGCCTCGACTATGACAACCTTCACGCCGGACTCAACCTTGTATCTAAGCCTTGATTGAACGTCCCGTATCGCAGCAACCCTTATAAGGCCGTTTAAGTCCGTCTCTCCGTCTGCGTCGGTCGGCCATATCTCGATTACATTCTGATGCGCCGCCATTGATGAAATGGCAACGCATGAAGGGCAGACGCCGCACGAGTCGTCAACTCCGGCCTTACAATTAAGAAACGCCGCCAATGCCCTTGCAAGCATCCCCTTGCCTATGCCGTCGGGCCCTGCGAACAGATAGGCATGTGCGAATCTGTTGCTCTTGAGCGAAGCGCGAAGCGCGTTTATCTCCCTTTCGTGCCCTATGATCTCCGAGATACGCATCTTTTTATAATATCACATATCTCTTCGTGGATTAAAGCTATATCACGATTGGAGTCAATTACCCGCACTCTGTCCGGCTCCGCTGCGGCAAGCTCCAGGAATCCATTCCTCACTCTGGAGTGAAAGGAGAGCGCCTCCTTTTCAAAACGGTCTTCAGAAACTCCGTGGCGCATCCTCTTTAACGCCCTGCTTAAACCTGCCTCAGGCGGACAATCAAGAAGGAATGTGACGGAAGGGGCAAGGCCGCCCGTCGCAATGGAGTTGAGCCGTTTTATAACGCCTGTGTCAAGACCCCTGCCCCAGCCCTGATAGGCAAGTGTTGAATCGCCGAACCTGTCGCATATAACGTCAACGCCGTGCTCAAGGGCGGGTCTTATCACCTTTTCAACAAGCTCGGCCCTGCACGCCTCGTACAAAAAAAGCTCCGTCAGCGGACTCATGCCAACGCCTTCCGAACCCACGAGGATGGAGCGAATCTTTTCGCCAATGGGCGTTGCGCCCGGCTCCCTGACAGCGATAACCTTTCGCCCGAGAGCCTCAAGATGCCCCTTGAGGAGCGTTGCCTGCGTGGACTTGCCGCACCCTTCCACGCCCTCGAATGTTATGAAGATCGCCATTGCGCCGAAATAATACAGCAAAAACACGACCTAATCAAGGCCGACGACGAAAAAAAACCGCCTGTTGCCACAATCCCGAAAAGTCGTGTATAATTGCTCCATCAAACAAGGAGGTCTCAAACTATGAGAACAATCGGCTTAGTCGCAATGTTGCTCACCGCTGTCATGCTGTACGCCGCAACTCCGGCTCTCGCTGAAATGAAGGGCGATGGGCACGGACAAGGGATGATGGGCGACCCCAAGGAGATGCAGGAGAAGCATACTATGATCCACGGGATGTTGCAGGACATGATGGGCATGATGAAGGGCATGATGGGGATGATGATGGATATGAACCACACGCCTACGCCGGAGCAGAAAAAGACGCTCGACGACATGATGAAGAAGACGGACGCAATGATGAACGACATGGCCAAACACCATGAGGATATGACCAAGCGCCATGAAGAGATGATGAAAAAACGCGATGAAAAAAAAGAGGAAATGAAACACAAGAAGTAATTATCCGGCGTCAGCCTCCAGTGCGGCGCGTCATGGCGTATACATGACGCGCCGCATTCGTTTGCCCATCATAAGCGGCCGATACGAAACGGTTTCGCCGCAAGCCGAAAAAATCATAACAAATAGATTAATTCCTTGACAACAAACTTGGCCGTATGTTAGGAATACTCTGTTCTGAACAACGAAAAAATATTCAACGGACAACCCGTCGTGGAAAAGCCGCGTCTTGCCGCCATAGAGGAGTTCTAATGTTAAAGCTGGACATTACCTTGCTTTATCAGATGATCGGATTCGTAATCCTTCTGCCCATCCTCAACAGACTGCTCTACAAGCCCGTCTTGAAGCTCCTTGAAGAGCGTGACGAAAAGACCGTCGGCGCGCTTAAAAAGGCCGCGGATATGGACAGGGAAGTGGCTGACGGCGTAGCCGCTTACGAAAAGCGGCTCAAGGAGGCGGCAATAAAAGGCAATGAGGAAAAAAACAGATTAAGGCAGGAGGCACGCGCTTGCGAGAAGGATATGTTGGACAAGGCGCGCGCGGCGGCAGAGGAAGAGGTGGCGCGCCTCAAGACCGCGCTTGAAAAGAACGTCGCGTCGGTGAGGAACGAGATCAAGGACGAGGCTTTTGGCATATCGCGCTCGATTGCCTCAAAGATGCTTGACAGGAACATCGCGGCAATGCTCATACTTTTTGCGCTTACTCTCGCGCCCGCGCTTGTCATGGCCTCAACCGGCGGCGAAGGCGCCGCTCATGAGGCGGGGAGCGGGATGCTCTGGAAGGTGATCAACTTCGCCATCCTTGTCGTCGGCATAGTCATCGCATGGAAGAAGGTCATAGGCAAACTCCTCAACAAGAGAAGCGTTGATATAGAAACGGCGCTCAATAGCGCTGACGAGGCCAAAAAGACGGCCGAAAAAAAGGCCGCCGAATACAGGGACAAGATCGGCGAACTAGAAAGAAACGTATCCAACGTATTAAAAGAGCTTGAACTTGAAGGAGCATCGGAGCGCGAACGCATAGTAAAAGAAGCTGAGGCCGCGGCGGTAAGACTCATGGAACAGGCGAAGGCCGCGGCGGAACAAGAGATAAAGAAGGCAAAGATAGAACTGAGGCGGGAGGCGGCGGAGCTTGCCTCGTTGCTCGCCGAGGAAATACTTAAGAAAGAACTCACGCCCACGGACCAACAGAGGCTCGTAAAAGGCAACATCGAAAAACTGAGGCTCAATTAGATGAAGACATCCGTTGCAAGAAGATACGCAAAGGCGCTCATCGAAATAG
>JBBTCG010000033.1:0-23489 GCA_038043305.1 Deltaproteobacteria bacterium
GCAATGTTGCTCACTGCGTCCGGAGGAAGAAGCTCCATCTTAAATGCCCTGACGTGCTCAAGGGCAGCGGTCTTTATGCCTGAGAAGCTGAAGTCAAGGCTGGTCTTCGCCATGTACGGCCTCGTGAAAGCAAACGCGCGCTGGTCGCCGTCTCTTGCCAATCTGTCTATTATCGCCCCGCCCGGAAACCCAAGCCCAAGGAGCTTGGCCACCTTGTCGAAGGCCTCTCCAGCGGCGTCGTCAAGCGTTGAGCCAAGGATGGAATAGTCTGTAAACCCGTCATAACGGACAAGGGTAGTGTGCCCGCCCGAGGCGATGAGCGCCACAAACGGGAAGTCCGGCACGTCCGCCTTTGGCGTCTCCTTCAAGAACGCGGCCAGCGGGTGCGCCGCGATATGGTTTACGCCGGTCAAAGGTTTTTTTGCGGCATAGGCAACGGACTTGGCAAAGTTAAGGCCAACGAGTATCGAACCTACAAGGCCCGGCCCCTCAGTAACGGCCAGACCGTCAATGTCGGCCAGAGTGGCGCCGGCCCTGATGAGCGCCTCGTCAACGACCGGTATGATCATCTCTATGTGCCGCCTTGATGCAAGCTCAGGCACTATGCCGCCGTACTTGGAATGTATGTCGTCCTGAGATGACACGACCGAGGAGAGCACGTAAGAGCCGTCCCGCACTACAGAGGCCGCGGTATCGTCGCATGATGTTTCTATTCCGAGCGTAAGCATATAAACTACGTTCCTTCAATGGCCGCTATGGCCTCTAAAAACCGTTCGATCTCCTCAGCCGTGTTGAAGTACCCGGGGCTTACCCTGATCGCGCCGTCTGGCCATGTGCCGCATTGTTTATGCGCCTCGTTGGCGCAGTGCGTACCGGTCCTGACCATTATGGAAAATTCGTCGTTGAGACGCCTTCCAACGTCATCGGCAGGAGTACCGTCAATGGTGAACGATACGAGGGACGCCCTTTTTGAGGCGTCAACGGAGCCGATGATCCTTATGCCTTTTATCCCGGCAAGGCCATTGATTATCGAGGCGACGAGTTTCGTCTCATGGGCGCGTATCTTTTCAATGCCCTCGGCAACTATAAACTGGGCGCCCGCGCCAAGCCCGGCAATGCCCGGGGTGTTCAACGTACCGGACTCAAGCCGCTCCGGCATCGGCAATGCGGCATCAAGCTCTCCGGTTCCACCGTTTATGAGCGGGTCAATCTCCATGCCCTCGCGCACATACAAGACCCCTGTGCCCTGGGGCCCGAAAAGCGATTTATGTCCTGCCGCTGCGAGCAGGTCAACGTTCATGGCCTTAACGTCTATTGGATACGCGCCCGCAGTCTGCGCCGCGTCAATCATAAACAACACGCCCCGCCTTCGGCACACCGCGCCTATTTCCGAGACCGGCTGTATGGTCCCGAATACGTTTGAGGCATGTGTGATTACCACGAGCACGGTATCCTTCCTAATGGCGGCCTCAACGGCCCTTGGGTCAATAATCCAATCGGCGTTGGGTTTGAGCCGCGTTATCTCCATGTCGGGCATTAAGCGCGATATCGCTTCAAGGGTTTTTACGATCGAGTTGTGCTCAAAGGCGCTGGTAATGACGTGCCCGCCGCGTTTCAATACGCCCTTGAGGCCGAGGTTTATAGCCTCAGTGGTGTTTTTGGTGAATATGATGCGCGAGGAGTCCGGGCCGCCGAGGAGTTTGGCTATCGTCTCCCTTGCGTTGAAGACAACGCGGGCCGCTTCCATGGCAAGGGCGTGGCTTGCCCTTCCCGGGTTGCCGCCAATGCGCCTCAGCACGTGGTCAATCCGCTGATATACGGCCTCCGGCTTTGGAAAGGAGGTTGCCGCGTTATCGAGATAACTCGCGTCGCCCATATTAAACGGCCTCGCCATCCACCACCGACTTAACCGCTTTGCTGAATTCAGACATCCTATACGGCTTGACCAGCACGGCCTTGAAGCCGTAGTTTTTATATTCCGACATGACGGGGTCTTTTGAAAAGCCGCTTGAGACTATGCCCCTTGCGTCTTTGTCGAGAGCAAGAATCTTTTTCATGGCCTCCATGCCGCTCATGCCCGGCATGGTAATGTCCATTATTACGGCGCTAAAGGGCGCGCCCTCGCTTTGCGCCTTCTTGTAGAGTTCAATTGCGCTTGCCCCGTCCGAGGCAAACTGAGCCTCGTATCCGAGGAGCTTTAACATGTCAAGCGCCACGTCGCGCACAAGCTCCTCGTCGTCAACCACCAATACCCTGCCGCTTCCGGCAAGCGGCCTCTCCTCGGTCTGGGCAACGACCCCTGCGCGGTTCAGGTACACGTTAAAGGCCGCGCCAAAGCCTTCCTTGGACGCCACGCTTATATGCCCCTTGTGCCTCTTGACTATGGAATACGACACGGCAAGCCCCAATCCGCTGGCCTTGTCCTTGGTGGTAAAGAACGGGTCAAAGACCTTGTGGATGTATTTGGCGCTTATCCCCTTGCCGGTGTCCTTCACCGTTATCCGCACATAGTCGCCAGACTCAAGCGGCAGGCCGTCGTTGTCCCCGATTACGACGTTCCTGAGCGTTATAGCGACGGTTCCGTTGTTGGACATGGCATGGCGCGCATTGAGCACGATGTTGTTCATCACCTGCGCTATCTGCGCCTCGTCAACCTCTACCGGCCAGACGTCCTCCTCCGCGTCGAATATCAATTCAAGCCCCGTGTCCCTGAGCACCAATTCAGCGGTGTCCCTGACGAGTTGCGTTATGTTGGAGACGTTCTTCACAGGCTCTCCGCCCCTTGAAAAGGTCAGGAGTTGGCTGGTGAGGCTCTTTGTCCGCATGGCCGCCTTCTCAATCTGGTTCATCATTGAATAGACCGGCTCTCCGGGCTTCAAGTACTCCTTGGCAATGGATACGTTGCCGAGGATGCCCACGAGGAGATTATTGAAGTCGTGCGCTATGCCTCCGGCAAGCTCCCCGAGGGATTCGAGCTTTTGCGCCTTTAGAAGCTCTGCCTCCACCATGTCTCGCCATGTGAAGTCCTGCACCGTTCCGGAGATGCGTACTGGAGCGCCTAAATGATCGCGGATGACCTCAGCCTTGCCGTGAAGCCGCCTTATGCTTCCGTCCGGGAGCGTTATGCGGTAGTCAATGGAGCACTCCTTTTTGGGAACCTCGGCGAGTTGAAGACAGCTCTTCGCGTACCTCTCGAACTCTGCCTTGTCGTCCTTATCCACCCTTGCAAGGATGCTCTCGAACCCGGGTTCGCACTGTCCCGGCTCATAGCCGAACACCTTGTAAGTCTGATCCGACCAGAACATACGGCCGCGTCCCGCGTCAAGCTCCCAACTGCCGATATGGGCTATCTGCTGGGCCTCGGTCAAACGGGAGGCAAGTCTTTTAAGCTCGCCATCGGCGTGCTTTCTCTCCAGCTCGAATGCCGCGCGTATGGAGAAGATGACGAATATCTCGGCCAGGTGCGCGTCCTTGTCTATGGGCGCGGTATCCATAGCCACAAGGATGCCTATTGCCTTGCCGTTCGCGTCAAAGAGCGGCACCCCGATGTAACTCTCGACGTTCAGCTTAGCGAGTTTCTCGTCATTGGGGAAGAGCTTTTGCACGGCGCTCGGGTAAAAGCACAACTCCTTGCCGACTACGCCCTTGCAAGGGGTGCCCTCAAGTTCGTATTCGAAGTTCAAACCCGGTGCGTTGTTTGTCCATACCGCCACGGTGCGTATCCTGCCTGGTCTGGACAGCTCTCCGACGAAGACGTAGCGAAACTTGAGGAAAGCGGAGATGTTGCGCGCCATCGAGCGGAAGAAGTCCTCGCCCCCCATGAGCGCGGTCCTGTCAAGAATGGATCTCAGAGCCTCATGGTAGACATCCTTGCCCGCGCCACTGTCTTCAAGCTTCTTGATACGCGCGCGAAGCGCGTTTATTTCATCAAGCAACCCGGCCTTTGTCTTGTCATTGTCTGTCATGGTGTCCTTCCCGCGTTGTGTCAAGGTTGCCTCTAAAAATTAGATAGTTTTTTCGAGTTTGAGGAAGGGCGAAAATAAAAAGCGCAGCATATACGCTAATATGTGAGCATTTTTATTTTCGTCCTGACAAAGAAATCGGAAAAAATAGCAATTTTTAGAGGCAACCTTAAGCGATGTTCCTGTCGAGCGTCCTATATTGTATGGCCTCTGATACGTGATGAGAGCCGATTGATCCTTCATTGTCAAGGTCCGCTATGGTCCTTGCCACCTTGAGTATCCTCGTATACGCCCTTGCCGAAAGCCCAAGCCTGTCAACCGCCTTTTCAAGGAGCCTTTGCGACTCCGTATTTATCGCGCAGTATTTCCTTACGTGGCGCGCGTTCATGGCCGCGTTGGATCTGACGGACGCATCCTTGATAAACCTCAGCTTCTGCAAGTCCCTTGCGTTATTTACCCTTTTTTTCACGGCCCCGGAAGACTCCCCTGACTCTTTGCCGGACAACTCCTTGAACATCACGGCCCCGACCTCGCAGTGGATGTCAATCCTGTCGAGGAGCGGCCCTGATATGCGTCCCCTGTATTGGGCAATCTGCATGGCGGTGCATACGCACTCCCTGCGTTCGTCCCCCAGAAAACCACACGGGCAAGGGTTCATGGCCGCCACGAGCATGAACCGTGCCGGATACGCGATGGTCTGCGCGGCCCTTGCTATCACTACGTTGCCGTTCTCAAGCGGCTGCCGGAGCACCTCAAGCACGTTTCGCTTGAACTCGGCCAGTTCATCAAGAAACAGCACCCCGTTGTGCGCGAGGCTTACCTCTCCGGGTCTCGGTATCCTGCCGCCTCCTATAAGACCGGCGTCGGATATCGTATGGTGCGGGGCGCGGAAAGGCCGTTGGTTCACGAGGACCCGGCTTCGCCCGTGCTGCAAGAGACCGGCCACGCTGTGCACCTTGGTGGTCTCTATCGCCTCTTCAAGCGTCATGTCCGGCAGGATTCCGGCGATCCTCTGTGCAAGCATGGTCTTGCCCGATCCGGGCGGGCCTATCATCAGTATGTTATGTCCGCCGGACGCGGCAACCTCAAGCGCCCTCTTGACGTGCGCCTGTCCCCTGACCTCGGCAAAGTCCGGCCTTATGGCCTCGTCCTTGTCCTCAGGTGCGACTCCGCGCCTTGTCGGCGCTATTGGGAAAGAGCCTCTTAAAAACTCCACAAGGGTGGCAAGTGAGTCCACGCCGTAAACCTCGACGCCCTCGACTGCGGCGGCCTCGGATGCGTTCTCAAGCGGCACGATCAGCTTGTTGCCAAGATCCTTGGCGCAAACGGCGGCGGACAGCGCCCCTGAAATCGGCCTTATGACCCCGTCAAGGGACAACTCTCCGAGTATTCGATATTCGGCAAGAGAGGAGTTTTCAATAATCCCTTCAGCCGCGAGTATGCCCACGGCAACCGGCAGGTCAAAGGTAGTGCCCTCTTTTTTTATATGCGCCGGGGCGAGATTTACCGTTATCCGCTTGGCCGGAAAACTATAGCCTGAGTTTTTTATGGCGGCCCTGACCCTGTCCTTGCTCTCCTTTACAGCGTTGTCAGGAAGCCCAACTGTTGAGAAGTACGGCATCCCTCTGGAGATGTCAACCTCAACCTCCACTGGATAGGCGTCTATTCCAAGTGTAGCGCTGCTTAGAACCTTTGCAAGCATATAAGGCGCCTTATGTGTCTTTGATTTGACATATTATCATTACAGTAAAACGAAACAGAATACAAGTAGTTTGATATAAAATCTGCTGCGTGTCTGTAGGCTATTAGGCTAACAGCCTACGTTTACAGAGTTGAACGAATCCTGCGGCAAACCCCGGGTTGTAGGCGAAATGGATATGCACATAAGTAGCAAGCGTATTTTTGTATGAATAGCCTTCAGTCCTTTTTTGCGTCCCATTGGCAGCGATGGTGAAGACCGTCTTTGCTGCTCCGGCACCCAGTAACTCTGAATAGTGATACTCATGTCCGCGCATCAGGCCGCCTTGAGGCAGCATGGGGCAACCCTTGCTAACCATGACCTCCCTGTAGCCGAGCGCCTTTCTTTTCCTGAGCATCCGGGTTGTCCACGGGAACACCCCGGCGCATATGTGGTCTTTATTTTCTCTATCCCTGATGACCTTGCCAAGGTACATAAGCCCGCCGCACTCGGCTAATATGGGCATACCATTGGCCGCGGCCTTTTTAATCTCTTGTCTCAAAGAGACGTTGGCCTCAAGCTCCTTTGCAAAAAGCTCAGGGTATCCGCCTCCGATATACAGCCCGTCAACGCGGGAAGGCAGTTTTTTATCTTTAATCGGACTGAAGGGGACTATCTGGGCGCCTTGGGTTTTTAGTATCTCAAGATTCTCTTCATAGTAAAAACAAAACGCCTTGTCTCTTGCAACCGCGATCCTCGCACGCCTGTCCGCCTTTGGTTTCTCTGGCCTGACCGTTATCTTTTTTAGGCGCGTTGCTCTCGCCATGAGCCGCTCTACGGCGACGTTTTCAACCACTGCGTCCCCTGCGGCCTTGATAAGATTTTTCCAGGCCCTTTTGTCAATCTCAGCGGAGGTTACGAGGCCAAGGTGTCTTGAAGGCACGGCAAGGTCGTCGTTATGCGGAAGAAAGCCGATGCACTCGACGTTTGAACGAGCAAGGATTGATTCTTTCAGCATCCTGTAATGCCTCTCGCTCGCAACGCGGTTGAAGACGACCCATCTGACGTTGACGCGAGGATCAAACCGCTCAAAGCCGGAGACAATGGCCCCGGCGCTTTGCGCCATCTTCGCGCCGTCCACCACAAGAAGCACCGGTACTCCGAGAACCTTGGCGAGATGCGCCGTTGACCCGCTTCCCTCCGCGTCTGCTCGCCCGTCAAAAAGCCCCATCACCCCCTCGATGATTGCAACGTCGGCGTTCATCGCCTTCTCGTAAAAGGTTTTTTCAACTCCGGCCTGACCCATCATCCACGTGTCGAGGTTGTAGGAAGGTCGGCCTAAAAGAGCGCCGTGATGCCCTGGGTCAATGTAGTCCGGGCCCGCCTTGAAGGGCTGGACAACCAGACCGCCCCGCCTCAGCGCCTCCATTATGCCGAGCGTTGCCGTTGTCTTGCCTGAGCCGCTTGACACACCGGCTATGATGAATGCGCGTTTTATCATCTTCAATATATGACCGGCGGCTTCAACTCCTGATTAGGCCCGCCGTTGAGGAGTTTAACGAGCCTTACCCCGTCGCTGAAATAGTCAATGACGTTTACGCAACCGTAGTCCTGCTCGATGGTAAAGAAGTTCTTATCAGCCATGTTCAAGGCGTCGTTCAATATCACGCGGTTTACGCCGCCGTGCGCGACAACGGCAATTGCCTCGTCAGGATGCAAAGAGAGTATCCGTGAAATGGCCGGCAGCACCCGCGTTCTTAACTCCGCGACGCTCTCGCCTCCCTCCATCCTTTCGGTCGTAAGGTCCTTGAAACTCAGGTGCGCCTCCTCAGGGAAACGCTCTGACGCCTCCTCCCTTGTAAGCCCCTCCCATCTGCCGAGGTGAATCTCCCTTAGAGCCACGGAGTGCGCGGGCTTCAAGCCCAGCCTTTTGGCGATTATCTCCGCGCCCTTGATTGCGCGCTGAAGGTCGCTTGAGTATATCGCCTTTATCCGGGCCGAGGCCAAAAAATCAGCAACGCGGTGCATCTGCTCAACGCCGTGGTCTGTTATGTCAACGTCAAAGTGGCCGTTGTAACGGAACTCGTGGTGATTGACCACCTGTCCGTGTCGTATGAGAAACACCCTTGTAAAACGCATCGCAGTTCCCTAATAATAAAGTTAGACGACACGCAATAAACATAGAAAAAATATGAGCGTTAACCCTTCAGAGAGTTCGCAGTGGAACCCGAACACGTCTCCGGTAACCCCGCCGAGTTTTCTTTTGAAGAACATCGCCGCAAGATATGACCATACGGCCATTACTCCCATTATCGCAAGTGAACTAAGACCGAGAAGCAGCCATGACGCCGCAATGGTCAGCCCCGTCGCAGCCGCAAGGGTTGAATACGAGTTGGCCGCAAAAGACGCCCCAAGTCCGTCCTTCCGGGCCGGAGGCGCGAGGCAGGAAAGCAAGACCATGCACCATTTGCCGATTACAGGGAAGATAACAATGACGGCAATGCGGCCAGAGCCATGCAGTTCGTTTATGGAAAGGAACTTTATCAGGATAAGCAGTATAAGGGCGACGACCGCGAGGGCGCCCACGGACGAATCGCGCATTATCCTGAGCCGCTCATCAGAGGTATTTCCACCCGCGAGCCCGTCCACGGTATCCGCAAATCCGTCAAGATGAAGCCCGCCGTTCAAGAACGCAAGCACGGCGAGCAGGACAGCGCTTACGACGGTCTGCGGCAGGATTTGGATAAGTCCGTAGTCGAGAGCGGCAAGGCAAGCGCCCTGCATCGCGCCGACGACCGGAAAAAAGACCATTGACCCGGCAAGGTCGTCCTTGTCAGGCCGCATCCCCTTTTTGATTGGCACTATGGTCAGGAACTGGATGGCGAGTATAAGGCGTTTCATTGTAAGGTGTCTGTTAAAGGGGGGCTGAATTCCGGCCTGTTTGTTTAGTCGGCGTCTATGCCGAAAATAAGTACGGGTATATCTATATTTGCAACTCCCCGTTTCTCCAAATCCCAGATGAACTACTCGAAGTAGGATACCCCTGTTGACATATTATCAGCGAACTGCTTGATAGGAACTATCTCTACGCCTGCGTTTATATGCCCAAGATTTTTGAAAATAGTCATTTTGGCGCAGACATTGTAAACCATAAAAGAATACTTGCCGAACTGCACCTCAACTCCAAGCTTCTCTTTTATGAAGTCCATCTCCCGAAACGGCTTGCCTTTCATGTCCTTAGGCATATGTTCCTTGGTGTAAAAGCCTTTGGAATATTCACAACGCTCTCGATGGTTCGTCCAGCTATATTTTGCAAACTCCGTTTTATAGGCAATATTCAACGATTTGGGATTGTACAGCATCTTCCCGATCATCGTTTTTTCTTTGCTTTTCTTGGTGCGATGTCCCTCGGCTTTGATGCACTTGATAACCTTTTTGATTTCTTTCAGCAGGTGCGAATAGTTAGCCTCAATGAACTCCTTCCCTTTATTGAAGGAATAGATGCCGGATATCTTCATTATTTAACCCGCTCCGAGTATTTTTCCCATTCCATAGGTATCTGCGATACCTTCTCTCTGCCGGTAGGCGCGTATATCTGCTTACCGATAGGGCGTATCTTTAAATCACCTGAATAAAAATCGGCAATCCGCTGCTTGGCGTTTTTTATATATTCGCCTTCTTTATCAATGCCGATTACTTTTCTGTTATTCTTAATCCCGGCGATAAGGCCGCTCCCAACGCCGCAATACGGGTCTATCATCCAATCGTCTTCCGCTGTTAACGCCAAAACGCATCTTTCGACCAACTCTATCGGAAACTGACACGGATGAATCGTCTTTTCAGGATGGTTGGCTTTGACATTGGGGATATTCCAGATTTCATTTTCCCAATCCTGAGATACCACCTCCCAGATGTCGGCTGGGTTTTTCCCTTTAGGGTTGCAAGAGGGCTGCCCCTTCTTGACTCCCTTATAATGCCGTTTACCGGGATATTTGGAAGGTATCCTGACGGCATCGAGGTTAAAAGTATAATCATCGGTCTTGGTAAACCATAAGATAGTTTCGTACCTGCCTGAAAATCTCTTGGAGGCATGAAGCCCATGCCCGAAATGCCATATGATTCTATTCCTTAATTTCAACCCCATCTTTTTCAAAATATCATAGTAAAGAATATCAAGAGGGAACACCTCGCCCTTGTCTACATAATTGCCTACCTCCCAGCATATACTTCCGCTGCTTTTTAAGATGCGGACTAATTCGCCGATGATCTTTTCTTGTTCAGCCAGATAATCCGTTATTTTTACTTTTTTCTCATAGACTTTACCTATATTGTAGGGAGGGGATGTGATGGCAAGGGTTATCAAATTATCCGGCAATGTCCGCAAAAACTCAAAGGCGTCTCCTTCATGGAGGATGATGTCCTTATCCTTTGAATACGTGTCGTTTATATCCGGTGTCTTCACGTGAAACAATGACATTTTTTACCATGCCTCATCAAGCGTTCTTTTCCGAAACCCCGGCATCCGAGAAGGTTGCCATCTCATTATAAATCTTTACTCCCGCCTCCACAAGCCAGATGCCCATTGCCGCGCCGGTGCCTTCGCCGAGTCTTAAATCGAGATCAAGAAACGGCCTTGCCTCAAGCCGCTCTAACATTGCGCTATGTCCCTTTTCAACGGACAGGTGGGACGCAAAGATATACTCCTTGACGCATGGGGCAAGTTCAGAGGCTATTAGAGCGCCAGCGGTTGAGATGAAACCGTCAACCACGACCGGAATCCTCCTTGCCGCTGCCCCGAGTATAAGCCCTGCTATGCCGCCAATCTCGGCGCCTCCGAGTTTAGCAAGCACGTCAATGGGGTCTTTTATGTCCGGCCTGTTGACCTTTATCGCGTCCTCTATGACGGATACCTTGTTGGCAAGGGTCTTGTCGTCAATGCCGGTGCCGCGTCCGGTCAGCTCAAGCGGAGATGAGCCTGTCAACGCGGCAATGATGGCGCTTGAAGGCGTGGTGTTGGCTATGCCCATCTCTCCGGTGCCGAATATCGCGCCTTCGGATGCGTACTCCTTGGCAAGGGCTATCCCGGTCTCAAGGCATCTCACAGCCTCGTTCCGCGTCATTGCCGGGCCTTTTCTTATGTTGGCGGTTCCGCGAACCACCTTCCTGTGTACAAGGCCGGGCGCGTCGTTGAAGTCATGCGCCACGCCTATGTCAACCACGACGACCTCGGCCCCTGAGTGCCTTGCAAGGACGTTTATGCCTGCCCCGCCCTTCAAGAAGTTCAGGACCATCTGCGCCGTAACCTCTTTTGGAAAGGCTGACACGCCCTCGTCGGCCACCCCGTGGTCAGCGGCAAAGGTGAATATTATCTTTTTCTTAAGCGAAGGTTTTAAGCTGCCGGTTATGGCCGCGTATCTCCTTGCAAACTCTTCAAGCCTGCCGAGGCTTGCCAGCGGCTTTGTGAGGTTATTTAGGTGCGCCTGCGCTCCGGAAAGCAAAGACACGTCAACCGGGGTTATGCTGTCTAAAGTTTCCTTGAGTAAGGACATTATTTAAACTCCTTTTAGTTTCAATGGTATACCCGCGGCCACGAAATAAACGCTTGACGCGGCATTGGCAAACATCTGATTCACGTCTCCGGCAAGGTCCCGAAATCTCCTTGCAAGGATATTTTCCGGCACGATGCCCCAGCCGACCTCGTTCGATATTGCGATGACTTCGCACCCGGACGCTGTTATTGTCCGTATGAGCGAGGCCGCCTCATCCAGAATGACGCTGTCCGCATGAAGGATACGGTTTGAAAGCCAGAGCGTAAGGCAGTCAATGAGTATGACCTTGGCGTCTTGTCCGGCAAGGGAACTTATTGCCAACTCAACGCCCTGCGGCTCCTCGTGGGTCAGCCAATCGCCTCCGCGCTCCTCCTTGTGCCTCTGGATGCGAAGCCGCATCTCGTCATCAAGCGCCTCGGCGGTTGCAAGGTAGACCTTCTTGCCGCTTGAGGCCGACGCGAGTTTGAGCGCAAAGGCGGTCTTGCCGCTTCGCGCCCCGCCGATTATGAACGTGAGCTTATTGACGATAATCAATATTCTATGCCCTTCCGGGCAACGCTCCCGGCGTCAAACGGGTGCTTTATCTTGAGCATCTCGGTAACGTAATCCGCCATCTTAACGAGCGCGGGCGGGGCATTCCTTCCGGTCAGAATAACCTCAAGGGTATCCGGCCTTGAATCGAGAAAGGCGATGACCTCGGCCATATCGAGCCATTTGCCGTTTATCGCGGCCATTATCTCGTCAAGCACCAGAAGACCTACGCTGCCATTGGCCGCCTTTGCCCGCGCAAGGTCAAAGGTATCTTTAAGCGACTTTTTGATTGCCTCGGTATCGGTCTTTGCGCCGGTAAAGAACGGATGGCGGCAGTTCGAGCGTATAAGCTCTATATTGCCCGCGATATTCCTGAAAAAATCCTTTTCACCGGATTCAGCGCCGTCCTCCTTGAAGAACTGGACGAACAGCACGTTAAGACCTGCCCCGGCGGCCCGCACCGCAAGCCCGATGGATGCCGTTGTCTTACCCTTCCCGTCTCCGGTGTATATGTGTATGAGGCCGGTTTTTTTCATGGAGTTCAAGGGACTATACCACAGTTATTTGACGGCAGTAAAGCAGGCCTCAAAAGATTTTCCCGTGTATCGCCTTTATGCTCCTCTCCAGCATCTCCTCGCCGTGCGGCTCTATGGTATAGACGGGACGAGCGGCCTTTTTTTTGAGCAGGCCTAAAAAGGCGGCGAAGTCGAAGCTGCCTTCGCCGATTGGAAGGTGCTGATCCGAGGCGCCGTCGTTGTCATGCAGATGCACCTCGCCGACATATTGGGCAAGGGAGTCAAGCCATGCCTCTACAGGGGTTTTTGAAAATACGTTCAGATGCCCGGTGTCAATGCAGACGCGAAGGTGCGGCGAGTTCGCGGCGCGCATAAGGGCGGCAAGCGCCTCCGGCGTCTTGTCGTGGATGTTCTCAACGCAGATGACTGTCGAGAGCTTTGCGGCCTTTTCAATAAACATGGAAAAGGTCTTCATGGCGCGGGTAAGCCAAGCCTCAATGTCTCCCTTATGCTTTTTTTCGCTAAAGCCGCCATGAAGGACGATTGTCCTTGGCCTCAGGATGGAGGCCGCCTCAAAGGCAAGCCGTATCCTGTCAACCGCGTGAAGCCTTACGGTCTCGTCCATGCCTGCCGGACTTATTCCTTCATAAGGGCCGTGCATGGTCAGTCTCAGGTTATGAAAGACCATTGCCTCATGTATTGCCTTCAAATCATGCGGGGACGCCTTTTCAAGCGAGTCCCCGTCAAGATAGACCTCCGGGTTAATGCGCCTTTTAACCACGTAGTCGAGCTTTTCAAGCAAGAGGGGGTAAGGGATGTGAACCTGCACCACTGAATTTTTCATGCTACAGACCTCGCTCAGCCGTTGAATATCTCATCTATATTATTCGGTTATCCTGTGGATTTCTTTAATTTTTTTAATATCGTTTCTTGACGGGTTTGCCAGAAATGCCTTGACTTTATGCCTTCTCGCGGGTATACAATATACTAATAAATGTGAAGATGCCGAAGGTATGACCCAAGGATGTAAGAAAAACCAACAATATCAAAATGCAAAGAGCAAGCATACTTGAATATCCGGTTGAAAAACCGCAGACGCTCCGTGAGCGCATCGTTGATTTCATAAAGGACTCCATTGTAAGCGGCTCATTAAAGCCCGGAGAGCGCGTGCCGGAGCAGGAGATAGCCGCCAACTTCGGCATCAGCAGAACGCCGATACGCGAGGCGTTCAGGCAGCTTGAGTCAGAGGGCTTTATCACCGTAACGCCGAGAAAAGGCGCGATAGTAAGCCCGATTACAGACAAGGACGTGAGCGAGTTTTACGCCATAAAGAGCCTGCTTGAAGGATACGGCGCGGCCTCGGCTTGCCCCAAACTACAGCCAAAGGACATAAAACGGCTTGAGTCCCTTAACGCTCACATGGAAAAGGCTGCGGCAAGAGGCGACGTAAAGGGTTTTTTCAACCTTGACAGCCAGTTTCACGACACATTTCTTACTGCCTGCGGAAATGAAAAACTCCTTGCGCTCGTGCATCAGCTTGTCGGGCAGTTCGAGCGCTTCAGGATAACGGCGCTTGCCCTTCCGGGGCGCATGAACGACTCGGTCAGGCAACACGCCGCGATCGTCGCCGCATTCAAGGAAGCCAACGCGGACCTCGTGAGAACGCTCGTCATGGCAAACGCCGAAAGAAGCGGCGGACTTCTCGTTGAGGACATACTAAAGGAAAGAACGAAATATGGCGCTCATTAGCTCACCGGAAGCGGCTTACAGGCTTGCAAGGACCATTATCTCCGACATCGCGCTCTACAACAAGGATAAGATATTGAACGGCATCAAGAACGACAATATCTTCGACCTCCTTGCAAAAGAGTTGGACGAGGGGCTTAAACTGTATACGAGCAAGGTTGACCCTGAGATAATCGAACGTAACAACTTCTACAACAAGGCCATCGTTGACATCCTGATTAAAAGGCACGGAAATATAAAGTCCCATATATGGTAGAGGTAATCAATGAAACTTACGGCAATTATTGAGCGCGAAGGAGACGGCCTCGTTATGCTATGTCCGGAGTTGGATATTGCAAGCCAAGGCGAGAGCATCGAGCAGGCACGGGAAAATCTGATGGAGGCATTGGAACTGTTTTTCGAGACGGCCTCGCCTGAAGAGGTAAGACATCGGCTTCACGACGATATCTTTGAATCCTGACCCTTTTGCGCCTGACAATCCGATGTTGCGGCCAACCGCTGATTTTAGGCTGCCCCTCCAAATCACAACCAATGACCCCAATCCGCACATTCATGGTACAGCCTCTTGAAGCGTCTTGTTCAACGCGGCTTGACGTTTTTCTTGCCGCCAAACTCGAAGGCATATCCCGCTCCGCCGTTAAAAACTCCTTTTCAAAGGGCCTTATTACCGTAGACGGACGCTCTCAAAAGCCGGGCTATAAGATACGTCCAGGGGATGAGGTCTGCATCTCCACGCTTACGCTTGATGAAAAGGTCAAAGGGCCGCAGCCAGAGCCCATACCGCTTGAGATTCTATACGAAGACCACGACGTGATCGTGGTGAATAAACCCGCTGGTTTGAGCGTGCATCCCGGCGCGGGCAGGAAGGACGGCACGCTCGTGAACGCGCTCCTCGCGCATACAAAAACCCTCTCCGGCGCTAATGCGTCTGAGCGTCCCGGCATAGTCCACAGGCTTGACAAGGACACCGGCGGGGCGCTGGTGATAGCAAAAAACGACGCGGCTTATGAAGGTTTAATGCGCCAGTTCAGGGACCATTCCGCAAGGCGCAAATACGTTGCCCTTGTCTGGGGGCGCGTCGAAAAGGACTCGGGCGAGATTGACATTCCGATCGGCAGGGACAGGAAGCACAGAAAAAAGATATCTCCGAGGACAGACTCTCCACGGGAGGCCGTAACGCGCTTTGAGGTCGTCGGGCGCTATCAATACTTCAGCCTCCTTGAGCTTACTCTGAAGACCGGCAGGACTCATCAGGTACGGGTGCACCTGTCCGCGATAAACCATCCGGTGGTGTGCGATCCGGTGTACGGCAGGAAAAAAACGCCTGATAAGCTCTCAAAGCCGGTGCATGACGAGATAAAAAAGATTAAGAGGCAGATGCTCCACGCGGGGACCCTCGGTTTTGTCCATCCGTCAACGGGTGAGTATCTTGAATTTTCATCCCCAATCCCTGACGACATGCGCGCCCTTATTGATATAATCTCGGTTCAAGGGTAAGCGTCATGCGCGATGAAACCATCGTGAAGGACCCCATAATCCGTCTTGAGTCCGGGCTCCTGAAGCACAAAGGCGGCGTTTGCCACGGCTTTTTTGGACGCACCGGCGGCAAGAGCCAAGCGCCATTTGCCTCTCTTAACTTCGACTTCAGGGGCGCCGACCTCCCAGAGAACGTAATGGCCAACATGGGATTGGCGTCAATGGCCTGTTCAGCGCCGCTTGAGGCACTCGCGCTGATAAATCAGGTACATGGCAGCACAGTCGTGGAGGCCAATCGAGAAAATCGCTCATCGCTCAAGACAACGGACGCCGACGCGATTATTACCGGCAGGGCGCTCGTCCCCATCGGCATCCTTACCGCGGACTGCCTTCCAGTGCTGCTCTATGACCCTGTAAAGCGCGTCATCGGCGCGGCGCACGCCGGATGGAAGGGCACGGCCGCCGGGGTAAGCGTAAAGACGGTTGAGGCCATGCGCTCCAGATACGGCTCAAAACCCGGAGACATCATCGCGGCCTTTGGGCCGGCCATAGGACGATGCTGCTACGCCGTAGGGACTGAGGTAGTCAATGCTTTTAACTCAGCGTACCCTGAAAGCGCGTGGGTTGATAAATGTTTTAACGACGAGGCCGGGAAGACGACCTTTGACCTCGCCCTTGCCAACTCTGGGCAGCTCGTTGAGGCTGGGCTTTCTTCGGGCAACATTGACGCGGCCTCGTTGTGCACGGCCTGCAACTCGCATGAGTTTTTCTCATACAGGCGGGATACCGGCGTAACCGGCAGGCAGTTGTCCTTCATAATGCTGACCGGGGGCTGCCTCTAAAAATTAGAAGATTTTTCCGAGGGTGCTTGCCGCACGGGCAATATCAGTTGCAGCCTGCCCCGAATATATCTATCCCCGATAGAAACATTCGGGGACGGGTCAGCCTTGGTGTTTATTCCCTATTAAAGTTTGGAGCCTGCCCAAGCCTGCCCTCGAATGTCTTAATCGAGGGAATATCTCTATCGGGGGAATGTTTTAATCGGGGGGCCTGCCTTTTTTTCAAAAAAGGTAGGGAAGGACGAAAATAAAAAGCGCAGCATATAGTTAATATGTGAGCATTTTTATTTTCGCCCTGACGCAGAGATCGGGGAAAATAGCAATTTTCAGAGAGCCAGCCCACTGATTAAGGAAGAAACCATGCTCATAGGACTCACAGGCGCCGTATGCTCCGGCAAAAGCCTTGTCTCAGGAGAACTTGCAAGGCTCGGCTGCCGAGTCATAGACGCCGATCTTTCAGCAAGAGAGATTTGCATCCAAGGGAAGGACGCCTACAATGAGCTAGTCGCGGCCTTTGGAAGCGGCATACTCAGGGATGACAAGGCAATTGACAGGGCGGCGCTCGGCAAGATAGTCTTTTCAGACCCCGTAAAGCTCAAAACGCTGGGCAACATAACGCATCCAAGGATACGCCAAAGGATACGCGAAAGGATAGAGGAGATACGAGGAGCGGACAAAAACGCCGTTATTGTCGTTGACGCGGCGCTCTTAATCGAAAACGGGCTATATAAGGAGATGGAAAAGGTCATTGTAGTTTGCGCGGATGAAAAGACTATCATCAAGAGGCTCGCAAGGCGCAGCGGTTTGAGCGAAAAAGAGGCCATAATCCGAATACGCTCCCAGATGCCGCTTGACGAGAAAAAAAGATACGCCGATTACGTCGTGGACAATAACGGAACTATGGAAGAAACTACTTGCGCCGTAAGGCGCATATATGAGGAGCTTGCCGCGCTCAGTTCTAAGGAATAAGACGTTTGTGTGCAAAAGGCCGTAAACGTGATGCGTGATGTGGATAGGCCATTTTAATCTTTAACAGGTTATCACCTTGACAGAGCGGCGAAACATACATAATATAACATCGCTGTCCAATTAACTTGGCGGCATCTATAAACCCCGTTAGACTCTCTAACGGGGTAAAAAGCGAGGATAAATGGCTCAGGAGAAAATTCCGGTTTACATAGAAGACGAGATGAAAAAGTCGTATCTCGATTACGCCATGTCCGTCATAGTGGGCAGGGCGTTGCCGGACGTGAGAGACGGATTGAAGCCCGTTCATAGGCGCATACTCTTCGGTATGCACGAGATGGGCGTGGAGTGGAACAAGCCTCACAAGAAATCGGCCCGCGTGGTCGGCGACGTCATGGGTAAGTACCACCCGCACGGCGACTCGGCCATCTACGACGCCATAACGAGGATGGTGCAGGACTTCTCCCTTCGCTATCCGCTCATAGACGGACAGGGAAACTTCGGCTCCATTGACGGCGATTCGCCCGCGGCCATGCGTTACACGGAAGTCAGGCTTGCGCGCCTTGCAGGAGAGACGCTCCGGGACATCGAAAAAGAGACCGTTGACTTCATCCCCAACTATGACGAATCAACGCAAGAGCCTACCGTTCTTCCGGCCGCCATACCGAACCTTATTATCAACGGCTCTACGGGCATTGCCGTGGGCATGGCCACCAACATGCCGCCGCATAACCTTACGGAGGTCATAGACGCCCTGCTCTATGTCATAAAAAAGCCGGACGCCTCCGTAAAAGAGCTGATGAGGTTCGTTACCGGGCCTGACTTTCCGACCGGCGGCTTCATACACGGAAGGAAGGGCATCATTGACGCATACACGACGGGCAGGGGCTCGGTGCAGGTGCGGGCAAAGGCGCAGATAGAGAAAAACCCGCGCACCAACCGCCAGGCCATAGTCATAACCGAGATCCCGTACATGGTCAACAAGACCCGGCTCATCGAGGCCATTGCCGGGCTTGCGAGGGACAAAAAGATTGAGGGCATCTCCGACGTGCGGGACGAATCCGACAGGGACGGCATGAGGGTCGTCGTTGATCTCAAGCGCGACGAGGTGGCCGAGGTGATCCTGAATAACCTCTATATGCACACGCAGATGAAGACGTCCTTCGGGGTCATAAATCTGGCCATCGTCAACGGCCAGCCGAAGGTCCTGCCGCTTGCGAAGCTGCTAAACGAGTTTGTAAAATTCAGGAGGGAGGTCGTTACACGGCGCACGGTATTCGAGCTTAAAAAGGCAAGGGAGCGGGCGCACATATTAGAGGGGCTGAAGATCGCCATTGACAACATTGACGCGGTGATAAAGCTCATAAGGGCGTCAAAAGGCCCGGCAGAGGCAAAGGCCGGGTTGATGAAGAACTTCAATCTCAGCGAGATACAGTCTCAGGCCATACTGGAGATGAGGCTCTCAAGGCTTACCGCCCTTGAGCGCGACAAGATAATCGCTGAGTACAAAGAGGTATTGAAGCTGATACAATCGCTTGAGGAGATACTTGCGAGCGAGACGCTCCTCATGGACGTCATCTGCGGCGAACTCAAGGAGATAAAGGAGAGGTTCGGGGACGAAAGGCGCACCCAGATAATGGACGAGGCCGCCGAGATAACGCTTGAGGACATCATAGCCGAAGAGGACATGATTGTTACCATAACGAGCAACGGCTACATAAAAAGGAACCCCACGTCCCTTTTTAAGATACAAAGACGCGGCGGCAAGGGCAAGATGGGCATGACCGCCAAGGAGGAGGAGTTCGTATCAGACATGTTCATCGCCTCCACGCACAGCTACATCCTGTTTTTCACGGACAAGGGCAAGGCATATTCCCTGAAGGTCTATGACATACCGCAGGCCGGAAGGGCCGCGAAGGGCAAGGCCATAGTCAACATCCTAAACCTTACGCAGGACGAGAAGATAACCGCCTTCCTGCCGGTAAGGGAGTTTACAGAGGGGAAGTATATAGTCATGGCCACGGCCCATGCCGTGATAAAGAAGTCGGACATCATGTCCTTTTCCAACATCCGCTCAGGCGGGCTTATCGCGGTCAATCTCGACGAGGGCGACAGCCTCATCTCAGCGCGTTTGACCGACGGCAAGACGGACATCTTTCTCGGCACGCGGGACGGACAGGCCATCAGATTCAACGAGGACGAGGTAAGGGAGACGGGCCGTCTGGCGCGGGGCGTCAGGGGCATGAGGCTTGCCGAAGGCGACAGGGTGGTTTCCATGGAGACGGTTGAGGAAGGCACTACCGTGCTGACCGTTACCGAGCACGGCTACGGAAAAAGGACCGACTTTGCCGAGTACAGGGGGCAGGGCAGGGGCGGCTCAGGCCTTATCAACATAAAGATTACGGACAAGAACGGCCCCGTAGCCGCCATAGTCAAGGTCAGGGACACCGACGAGTTGATGATAAGCACGAGCGTCGGAAAGATAATACGCATCGCCATGAAGGGCGTAACCGTCATAGGCCGCAACACGCAGGGCGTAAAGCTCATGGACATAGAAAAGGACGAAAAGATAACCGGCATAGCCCCGATAGCTGAAAAAGAGGAAGAATCGGATGAGGCGGGAGGCGAGGTTGAGTAGCCTTGCCCGTTAGCCCATGCGCTGAGACCATGTTCCATAAAGTAACGCCCCGCCGGAAAAATAAAAGATGGCCGGACGCCATATCAGGCGCGGCTCTGCTACTGGCCTTTTTCATCATAAGCGCCGCGCTTCTCGGCTGTTCAGCCGACCCGGCAGAGCAGATCTTCAACAAGGCTGAAAAGTCATTGGGACTCGGCAGCCACCTTGAGGCCATATCTCAGTATTCCTACGTCCTCGGTAAGTATCCGGCGAGCCAGTTGGCGCCGATGAGCCAGTACCGGATAGCGTACATATACAACAGGCATTTGAACGACAAAAAAAAGGCGCTTGAGGCGTACTCAACGCTTCTTTTAATGTACCCGGCAAGCGCTACGGCACAGGACGCCATATCCGATATGGCGGCGATATACTCTCAGGCCAACGACCATACAAAGGCAATAGAGTTTTACCAGCGCCTTCTGAAGGAAAGACGCGAGGGAAAGGACGAGGTTGGGTACCTTATAGCAATGGAGTACATCTTTCTCAACGATTTCAAACAGGCGCGCATCGAGCTTATGGAACTCCTCAAATCAGGGGCGCGAACCAACTTAACCCCGAACGTCTACGTGCAGATCGCCAACGTCTATTATATCGAAGGGCAGCACAACGAAGCTATTGAATGGTACGGCAAGGCAATATCAGGATTTCCCGATACCGACGCGGGGAGCGAGGCGCGGCTCGGAGTTGCGCGCTCTCTCAACGAATCCGGCAGGCCGCTTGAGAGCCTTGAGGCCCTGAAGGCCATAGAGTCCCAAGCCGGACACAAGAACAAGGAGTCCGCAAGGGCGCTGGCTGAGACGATAGAGAAAAGGCTTTCAGAGGAAAAAAGATTGCCGGAAGCCGCAAAAGGCCATCGGCGGTGACGGGGCTTCATCCCGCGACAATGCGGCACGGAGGAAGATGTGAAGCGCACAGCGATATTGGGTGCAGGCAGTTGGGGCACGGCCATGGGCGCGCTCCTTGCCGATAATGGTTTTGAAGCCTCCTTGTGGGCAAGGGACAACGCTTTTGCCGATGTCCTTGAACGCGAGCGGCAAAACTCCGTATACCTGCCCGGGGCCATGTTCCCTGAAAACCTCAGAGCCGGTTCGGACATAGGCGCGGCCTTGTCCGGCGCGGAGCTTATCGTTTGCGCCATACCGTCGCACGGATTAAGGGCAATACTTGAGGCCGCGAGGCCGTTTATCGGCAAGGAGGCAATAGTCGTAAGCGCGACAAAGGGCATTGAGGCCGTGTCTTTGCTTACGCCGACAAGGATCATTCGTGACGTCCTCGGCGTATCTAATCATGGCATAGTCGCGCTCTCAGGGCCGTCATTCGCAAAAGAGGTGAGTCAC
Source organism: Deltaproteobacteria bacterium (assembly GCA_038043305.1). Taxonomy (GTDB): domain Bacteria; phylum Desulfobacterota; class GWC2-55-46; order GWC2-55-46; family GWC2-55-46; genus JACRCE01. The sequence goes on from JBBTCG010000033.1 coordinate 21,277, forward strand.
GGGCTGCCTGCCGCAGTATGTGCGGCCTCGGCCTCGCTCAAAGCCGCTCAGGCCGTCCAGGCCGCGTTTTCAACCCGCACCTTCCGCGTCTACACCAATGCGGACGTAACGGGCGTTGAACTTGGCGGCGCCCTGAAGAACGTCATGGCAATAGCCTCCGGCATATCGGACGGCCTCGGCCTCGGCCTGAACGCCCGCGCCGCGCTCATAACGCGCGGCCTCGCTGAGATGACGAGGCTCGGCGTAAAGATGGGCGCGCATCCGGCAACCTTTTCCGGCTTATCCGGCATAGGGGACCTTGTCCTTACCTGCACCGGCGCGTTGAGCAGAAATTACTCGACCGGCGTTGCATTGGGAAAGGGCAAGACCCTTGAAGAGGCGCAAAATGGCCGACAGGTGAGCGAAGGGGTGAGGACAACGGAGGCGGCATATTCGCTTGCCGAAAAAAACCACGTTGAAACGCCTATAATAAATGAGGTCTACGCCGTGCTGTACGAAGGAAAAAGACCAAAGGACGCGGTCATGGAACTAATGACGCGGGATCTGAAGGCGGAGTAGGAAGGTCTCTATTGATAGACCTGTTTGCTATAAGCCAGGGAGCAACGGCATGATATCTTGTGCATTCACAAGGTAAAGATGAATCGTCCGCCTTGCCAGAAAGTTAACGGGACGGCTTTTAATTTTTAACTTGACAGTCCCCATACTGATTGGGCATAATCGGTACTCACCAAAAAAAAGAAGTGAGCTGGAAAAAACACCAATACCTTAAGGAGGCTGTCAATGAAGAAAGCAAGCTTCTGGATTACCCTCCTGACTTGCGCGGGTATCGCAATCGGCTTGTTGGCGTCAGGCTCAAGCCATGCGGAATACGGGGACATCGTCCTTAACAGCAAGTCGGAGAGCATGGAAAAGGCCGGCGTCAAACCGGTTATGTTTCCGCACTGGTTTCACAGGATCAGATTCAAATGCAAGGTCTGCCACGAGGACATCTTCATCATCAAGAAGGGCGCCAACGACATCAACATGACGAAGATAATGGATGGCGAGTACTGCGGCAAGTGCCACAACGGCCTTACCGCGTGGGAGCCTCTGTACTGCGACAGATGCCACTCGTACACGCCGCCCACGGCACAGTAACATGCGAAAATCAAGTCATCTGAAAGGAGGATTCAAATAAAATGAATGCATCTTCAAAAGTAGACTTTTTGAAGGTTGCTGTCCTCTTCTCGCTCCTTATAATGTTCGGCTTTGTCATGAGCATAAGCGTAGACGCTGAGGCTCAACAACCGGCAAAAAAGGGCGATGCAGCGGCAGCCACCAAGAAGGTTGACCCGACTGATCCGACAAGCGTCATTTACCTCGACACCGCAGGCAAGGCGGCAGGCGTAGGAGACCCGAACAAGCCCGCCGGTGAGGCATATAAGGCCGGCCGCGGCTGGCATCCGGCGGCGCTTGCAGGCGCTAACCTGCCCAAGGACAAGTACGGCCTTATTGACTGGGCCAAGCTCGTAAGGGAAAAGCTCGTCAAACCGAGGCACTCGCTTGACCCGGCCGAGGAAGAGATGCCGCCTCTCCCGATGGACGTGCTTATCGAGGCAAAGGGAGATTTCGTTGCTAACGTCATCTTCCCGCACGAGATGCACACCTATTGGCTCAAATGCGAGGTCTGCCACCCGAAGATATTCGTTCCTTCAGCCGGGCAGAACAAGATGAGCATGGTGGAGATAGCGCAGGGACAGTGGTGCGGCAGGTGTCACGGCAAGGTGGCCTTCCCTCTGTCGGACTGCAAGAAGTGCCATACGTCTCCAAAGAAAACAGCTACAAAGTAGGTAATAATGCTAAGACGCAGACTAATGGTGCTCATGTTCTTTGCCGCTCCGGCGTTGAGCTACGGGGCGGTGGACGTGATAACCCTTGATTCAAAGATCGAAAGCATGCAAAAGGCCGGAGTAGGGCCGGTGAAGTTCCCGCACGCAAAGCATCAGCTCAAACTCAAGTGCGGGGAGTGCCACCCTAAGATATTCAAGGATGCGCTAAAGGCCAACGACATAAACATGAAAAAAAATATGGACGGCCAGGCATGCGGCTCCGCCAACTGCCATAACAGCGACAAGACATTCCCGCTTTTCGAGTGCGCCAAATGCCACACGAACGTGAAGGCCGGGAAGTAGAACGGCGAAAACTAAATAAGCTGTAAAAAGAGAAGGGGGGGG